>JBDNGL010000375.1:0-4307 GCA_041689285.1 Opitutaceae bacterium | reverse complement strand
TCAGAATCCCTCGCCGCGAGGTTGGCCATGGAAGGGCACCTCCGCGAGATCCTCGATGATCAGCTGCAGGTGTTAAACGGATCAGCGGATCGCGAATCTCGTGATCAATGGATCTAAAACTCATAGGCTTCTTCTGGAGGTTTAGATGCAGTTCTGGTGTCGCTTGACACCGGTGCTGCCGGTTTGGCGTGGCACGATTCGAAACCAGGTGAGTGGACTCTTGACCAGGCGCTCCCGCTTGGTTCCCGCCGATTCTCTTCCGAGAATAGCGAACTACGAGTCCGCTCGAATCTTTGCTAATGATCCACCTTTGACAAACACAGGTGTTAGGTAGGTTGCTTCGGACTTGCTGCGCTTTGAGGCGACAATTCGATCGATGTGTTGCGCGAAGATCCGAGTGGAAATGGTGTAGTGGGCAATGGAGGGCACGACCAGATCCAAGAAGGGCTCCCATTCGATTGATAGAATTGAAACATCCTCAGGAATGCGGCGGCCTGTTTTTGCGAGATAGGTGAAGACCGTGGCGACATACGGTGACCGTGTGCAGATATAGACGGTCGGTGGATGTTTGCTCGACGCCAAAGCATCGATGGCGCGACAGATGCTTTGCACATCCCGATTGCACGTCTTCACGAGCACCCTCGCGTCATCGCTTGAATGCTTCGCTAGATAGGTTTCGATTTCCTGTTCGATTGCGAGATCGCCTGCGGTTGCGCGTGAAGGACGGAGGATGGCGATCCTGCGATGCCCGTTGCCGAGCAAGGTATGGGCGGCGTGCAGGCCAACTGCCCGAGAGTCGAGATCAACGGATGGTATTTGGATGTCGGGGAAACGGGTGCCGGCGATGATCGCGGGGGTGTTGTTCTCTTGGAACCACCTTTGCATAAAGGGCGTGCTATCGAAGAGGATCCAATTGCTGTGAGGTTGCCGCTAAGTGAGTGCCCTCAGGTCAGTGCTTGGTGACTTTCCAAATGCATGGATTGATTTGTAGATCGTCAGGGTGCCGCCCCTTTGGCTGAGCATCATTCTTAGCTCGTCGACCCACAGTGCGGAGAAGAGGTGAAGTTTGGACAACAACTCGGGTGCGAGGATTGCGATGGTCTCTTTGGGTGATTCTTTCGGAAGGGCGTGGTCACTGATCGGAGAAATCTTGGTGCGGGAACCGTGGGAGATTGAGACAAGACCCTCTTTCTCGACGACCGAGAGCGCCGTTCGGATGGTGGATCGACTGACCTTTAAGTCGGTGCTGAGAATTCTTTCGCTCGGCAAATGACCGCGCCATCGCCCGCCGCGAATGCCATTCGAAATTACCTTGGCGGTTTCAACGATGAGGGAGGTTCGTCGGGGAGCGAGTAGCATGGATCGATTTAGCCAGAAAATATCGGTAGTGCTGCAATGCGATCAACGGTGCCGTGTGACAATCAGCCGAACGAAGTCGGCTCGAGAATAATATCTGATTGAATCGTCTATTTTCCGTTGAGAAGGCCATCGCTTGATCTTGATGGGAGTCTCCTTGGAATTGATTAACAGCCAAGCTTTTTGGCTGGAAGCCGATCGCTAGCAAGTTGTAGGCCGAGCGAATGGTGTGGTCGACGCCCATCCGAATCGAAGTCTTCTCCGGCCCGGTCCCAATCGAGGGCTCAGGAGGCGTCGTCGTGACGGATTCCGGACTGCAATACGAAGTGTTGGTCGCTGGCGACGGCGCCAAGCCCACCGCAGAGCAGACCGTGGAAGTGCATTATCACGGCACGTTGGTCGATGGCACCGTCTTCGACAGCTCGGTCAAGCGCGGCGAGACGATTTCGTTTCCGGTTAACGGCGTGATTCCGGGCTGGGTCGAAGGTCTCCAGCTCATGTCGGTCGGTTCGAAGTGGAAGCTCTTCGTTCCAGCTGAGCTCGGTTACGGCAACCAAGCTCAAGGCCCGATTCCGGCGGTTTCCACTCTGATTTTCGAAGTCGAATTGATCTCGATCAAGTGAACCGCGTGGCGTGACGTCGCTCCGGTTGGAAGAATTCAAGGTGCGTTAACCCAACGCGCCTTTTCTGTGGCCGAAAGGCCCCTCCGCCTCTTGAGCACGGGCATCACTCACAATACTACTGGCGGTTGCCTTCCAAGAGGGCGGGAGTTCGTTAATTTGAACATTCAGCTCATCCTTGAGCTCGCCCTTCCTTTCCCTTCCGCTTAGCTGGCGCGTGCAGCCCCACATTCCCTCCATCCGACGGGGGTTCGGCCGTGCGGCGCTTCCCAAGGGGCTTTTGGGGGCCTCACTGCCGCTGGCGAAATGAGTTTGGAGATCACGAGCGGCGCGTAATCCCAGATTCGGGTATGTCGACAAAAAAGCCGCCGGCATGAGCCGGCGGCTTGGGGCATGAATCAAGGTCGGTTATTTGCGATTGAGCACCGCGTAGAGCACACCGACTGCAATCAATCCGACCAAACCGCTTGAACCCAGCGTGGCTACAATGCCGGTGAGGTTGCCGATTACATCTACATTGATGAAGGGCACCGGGGAGCCAAACACCACTTGGAGCACGACAGTCAGGGCCAGAAGCGCGATGCCGAGTTCCGTGATCTTCTTCAGGAACGCAATGATTGTATCAATGATTTGCATATGGGGTAACTAGCAGGGTTATGACCTACCGAGATTGGCGGGTCGGTTGTTTAGTCGCCACTCGGGTCAAAACGTTCAAAGTTGGTTGTTATATTTTTGTATCAGGCTCCGATTGAGAATTGATTGCGGCCACACCTTCCTCGCAAACGCAAGGTATTAGCGGTTGATGATTTAGAGGCCATTCCACCAAACAAAGTGCTCGATGCGGACAAAGCGGTATCATCTCCGCCAACCAACCCCGGATGCGCAGCTAAACGCCCAGAGTCTTTTAGACCTCAAGCTGTGGCTTAATCGGGGTAGCTTTTCTGTCGATCTAGTCTCTTCCTGAGCACGCGTGAAACTACGCCTCCTCGGGCGAACTGTGACTTTTCGGGATGGGCTGTGTTTTCAGGGGATGAAAACTTTACTCCTCTCTCCCCGTCGATGTTGGCGCGTTCATCAAGGTCGAACTGGCTTTCGGGATCGTGAAGTAGTTGGCATCCTGATTATCCCCGCCTACGACTACGCTGCACCCAGCCTGAAACTAACGCGGGAGCCTCATATCAGCCAAAACTAGTAGGCAGTAACGTGGAGTCCTTCGGATTGAGGTAGGGCGGGACCGCTGGGACCGCCGCGACTAAGGACAGCTGGCTTTCATTCGTGGATCCAACCGGACGGCCCGGCGGTCCGTCCCTACCTTGCAGCAAGCTTTTATACGATCAATCATCGGTTACTGCCTACTAGCCCCGGTTAAGACAATTTTAGGGGCTCCTGATCCGAATCTCAATCAAGAGGCAGGGGTATCACCAGCGGGAAAATTGGAGTGCCGTTGTGGCTGGAGGTGTCAGGGTGGCGTGAACGTGGGCAAAGGAGAGCCCGGCAGAATTGCATGAAACCAAAACCGACCCGACCCAATGTTGTGTTCATCGTGGCGGATGACCATCGGCATGATTGCTTGGGGGTGATCGATCCGCAGGGCGTGCGGACGCCGGTGATCGATGGGTTGGCGTCTGGCGGGGTGTTGTTTCGAGGGGCACGGATCATGGGCGGGGCGAACCAGGCGGTTTGCGGGCCGGGCCGCGCGGCTTTGCATACCGGTTGCGCGCCGCAGGAGGCATTGGAGTTGGGGGCGGAGCCGATGCAGAACGGCACGAGTTGCATCCGGGCAACCCGCGTCATGCTGGGCGAGGTATTTTGGGCGGAGGGCTACGCGACTTTTGGGACGGGCAAGTGGCACAACGATGGGACGTCGTTTAAGAGTCTGTTGGACTTAAAAAGTTTGGGAAATGCCAACGCCGGCGGTTAGGCTCAGAAGCATGGCCGCACGATTCATAAACCTAGATCGAGATACGCCGATGCTGCTGCCGCCAGACCTGCGGGACTGGGTGGAGGCGGACGAGCTGGTGCGGGAGTTGAAGCTGCTCACGCTCGGGAGTGTGAGTCTGGACGGCACGCACATCAAAGCGAGTGCCTCGAAGGACCAGAACGTGACCTACGCACGCGCCGGCCAATTATGTGGACAACTGCAACTCGACGTGAAGGAACTGCTGGAGCAAGCCGAGACGAGCGACCGGGAAGACCACGATCCACAAAAGCTGCCGTAGGAAATCGCCCGGCGCGAAAAGCTGCTGGGGAAAATGGATCAAGCCTGCGCGCACCTGAAGGCGCGCGCCCAAGCCCGGGCGCAGCGGGAGCGACTTGAATACGAACGCAAAG
>JBDNGL010000374.1:0-2446 GCA_041689285.1 Opitutaceae bacterium | reverse complement strand
GTCCCTGCCCTTGCGTAGGAATTGCCGTTACAAGTCCACCGGGGCGGTGGCGATGGCCTCTTCGAGGGTAGAAACGCCCTCCTTCACCTTCAGCAAACTGTCTTGGTGGAGGGTTTTCATACCACCGCGCATGGCGATCTTCTTTAATTCCGAGGTGTCCAGGCCTTTGTTGACGGCTTCAATAAGTTCGTCATTGGTCACCATCAGTTCGTGAATACCAATCCGGCCCCGGTAGCCGCTGCTGCCGCACTTGGGACAGCCTTTGGGCGAGTGCTTGTAAATAGTGCCGCTCCAGCCGACCGCCTTTTCCAACAAGGCTTTCTCCCGGCCCTGCGGTTCGTAGGGCTTGCGGCAGGTTTTGCATACCCGGCGCATCAGGCGCTGCGCGCACACGCAGAGCAGGGACGAGGAAATCATGAAGGGCTCCACATCCATATCGGTCAGACGCGCGATGGTGCCGGGTGCATCGTTGGTGTGGAGGGTGCTGATGAGTAAGTGACCCGTGAGCGCGGCCTCGACGGCGATGTTGGCGGTCTCCTTGTCGCGGATCTCACCGACGAGGATGATGTCGGGGTCTTGCCGGAGATAGGCCCGCAGTGCGCTGGCGAAGGTTAAGCCGATCTGCCGGTGCATCTGCATCTGATTGATGCCAGACAGGGTGTATTCAATGGGGTCCTCGGCGGTGCGGATGACAATCTCGGGCGAGTTGATCTCATTGAGCGCTGAATAAAGCGTCATCGATTTGCCGGAGCCGGTGGGGCCGCAATGCAGGATCATGCCATAGGACTGGCGAATGACCGAACGGTAGCGGACAAGATTCTCGTCACTGAACCCGAGGGCGGTGAGCGGCAGCGTGGACTTCTGCTTGTCGAGGATACGCATGACCACGCCCTCGCCGTAATTCAGCGGGGCGGTCGAGACACGCAAATCGATGTCGAGCGACTTCTTCGTGAACTGCTTGAAGACAATGCGACCATCCTGGGGCAGACGCCGTTCGGAGATGTCGAGGTTGCACATGATCTTGATGCGGGCGACCAGCGCCGGGCCGACCACGGCAGGCAGACGAAGTTTTTCCTGACAAATACCGTCCACTCGATAGCGGACGAGCACTTCGCGTTCCTGCGGCTCGATATGAATGTCGCTCGAGCCCATGTAATAGGCGTCCTCAATGATGCGGTTGGCGAGCTGGATGATGGGGCCGGACTCCTCGTTAACGAGGTCCTCCTCGATGGTCTCAACGTTCGCGCCGCCAAACTCGGCGCCGATCTGTTGCACCACATCGTCAAAACCCACCGCCTGCTGCTGGCCGCCTTTGGAAAATTTATCGCGGATATCGCGCTCGCGGCCGAGCAAGCGGATGACTCGCATGCCGGTGAGTTCTTGGATCTTGGTCGGCAGGGTGACCTCGAAGGGGTTCGCAAAGGCCACGAGTAGAAAGTCACCCACTTGCCCCACCGGCAACACGAGGTTTTCCAAGCAGAAGTCCTGCGGGATGCGTTCGAAGGTCGCGGCGCTCAGCTTGTAACGGGCGACGTTATAAGGCGCGATGTTCAACGCGCGGGACTTCGCCACGAGCAACTGGAAAGGGGTGATCTTGTAATCCTCCTGCAGGAGCTTGTCGAGGGCATCGCCATTGAGTTCGCCCGGGGTCGACGCCACGGCCTCGCGCTGCTCGTCGGTGAGCCGCTCCATCGCCACGAGCTTGGCCACGATCTGGGACTGGACTTTACCGAGGGGCATAGAAAATCAGGACGTGGAGGGCACTTTGAAGGGCGAGGCCGACTTGGGTTTCGTAAACGGTGAGTTGCTGGCGCCGGGTGCAGGTGTAAGCGTGGCGAAGGGCGAAACAGTCGCGCCCGCCGCCGCGATCGCCGCGGGATTAAACGGCGAACGTGTGCCGCTCGTAGGACTGGATGCCAACTCCGCCTCGGCTTTTTCGAGGTAGTCAGCGATAATTTCTAGCGTGGTGCCAAACCAGAGGATGGGACCGTTGAGCTGCTTTTCCCAGAATGCCCGCACGGGTGGGCTCAGATAGTAGGCCGTCGCGACAAAGTGAAACTCCTCTTCGTGGTCGAACGGCACCGACCAAGTCGCCCAGCATGCGCCATGATCAATGTTGCGCTTAATTTCGTCCGCGACGTCGTAGTCGCGCAGGTCCACGAGCCCAGCGCCTTCGTTGTCGACCACGTGCTGCAAGGCATCCTCCTCCCGCAATGCCTTCATCTCGTAGGCAAGAATGCCCAGCACTGTGCATTGGCGCGGTTGATCCAGTGCGATGATCTCCAACAGGCGTTCATTCGCCTTCTCCAAATCCTCGATTTTGATGAGGTTAGCCTCGACCAGCGCCGCGCCGAGAAGACGATTTGAGCGCATGATAAGTGAGCGATATTCCGAGGGCATTCTGGGAGAAATTTATGGGAACTCCTAAATTTTACAACTAATTGCT
>JBDNGL010000373.1:0-2043 GCA_041689285.1 Opitutaceae bacterium | reverse complement strand
GGGATCGCGATGGCGGATCCAGCCGGCCATCGCGTCGTGGTGCGGACCGTAGCCGCTCTCGTTGCCGAGCGACCAAGCGATGATCGAGGGGTGATTTTTGTCGCGCTCGACCATGCGTAGGCCGCGCTCAAGGAAAGCCGCCGCGTAACGGTTGTCGTGACAGAGCTCGTGATAGTAGGCGTGCGACTCCACATCCGCCTCGTCGAACACATACAGCCCGTATTCGTCGCAAAGATCATACCAGTGCGCGTCGTTCGGGTAGTGCGAGGTGCGGACGGCGTTCACGTTGAACTGTTTCATCACGCGGATGTCCTGCAGCATGCCCTCACGGGTGACGGCCTTGCCGTGCACATCGTCGTGTTCGTGGCGGTTCACGCCGGTGAGGCGCACCGGGGCGTTGTTGATCAGGAGTTGCCGGTCGCGAATCTCGATCCGCCGAAAACCCACGCGGCAGGCCGCGTGCTCAACCTCCTGTTTTTCGGGCCCGACCAGCGTGATGACGGCAGTGTAGAGCGCGGGTGACTCTGCAGACCAGAGCTGTGGCCGCGGCACTGGCACGTCGAGCCGGATGCGCTTGTGGGGGTTTTGCCAGAAGTTGCTCTCGAACACCCCGAGCTCGGCGGGCCGGCGGAACACGGCGCGGCCCCTGGCATCGTGCAACTGCACGCGGACCTTCCAGCCGAGCGCCTCTAGGTCGGGCGCACCGACCTTTACGTCCACCCGCAGATGGCCCGTGCGCAGGTCAGCATCCACGTCGCCGCGCACAAAAACATCCTCTAGGTAATGCTCGGCTTGGGAATAGAGATAGACCTCGCGATGGATACCGCCCATCCACCACTGGTCCTGATCCTCCACAAAGCTTGCGTCGGACCACTTGATCACCACGGCGGCGAGGGTGTGGGTCGCCCCTGCCCTGACGTAAGCCGTCAGGTCGAACTCCGAGGGCAACCGTGTGTCCTTGGCCATGCCGACCGGTTGACCGTCCAACCATACGTAGAGCACACTCTCAGCACCACCCACATGGAGGATCGTGCGGCGGCCAGCCCAGTCCACGGGAATGGTAAAGCTCGTGCGATAAAGTCCGGTTGGATTCGCCGCCGGCACGCTCGGCGGATGCTCGGGGAACGGCATGATCACGTTGGTGTAATGCGGTCGATCATGGCCGTGCATGGTCCAGTTGCTCGGCACGGGCAGTTTTGTCCAATCCGCCGTTGGCACGAAGGCGGGCGCCACAAATTCCGGCGGCACATTTTCAGGCCGGTCCACGAGCCGAAAATCCCATGTTCCATTCAGCGCCAGCCACCACGGCGAACGCTCCCGACAATTGGCCCGCGCGAGCGCGGCCGTCGGATAGGGATAGAGTGTCGCCCGGGCCGAAAGGCGGTTGACACTAAGTGACTCGGGGTTTTGCCAGCTCTTGAGCGAGCCGGTTTGAAGGAAATCCATGGGCACGCGGGAGCGAAGCGATTCGCCGCAGGGTGTGAATTCAAATCCGGCCCTCAGGTCGTGATTTCTCGCACTGCCGCCACAAAGGCCTCGCGGGCCTCCAGGTGGGGGTTGTGACCGGCGGGCAGTATTGTGATCTTCGCCGCAGAAAAATGATGGCGGATTTGCGCGTGTTCGTCCGGCAGCACGTAACGGGAATTCGCGCCTACGATGAAATGCGCCGGACCATCGTAGCGATCCTCGGCCGTGAGCGGATTCTTCTCCAGCACCGCCAAGGCCGCGGTGATCACCGGCAGATTGACGATCCAGCGCCAGCGCCCCTCGGCATCGCGCTCGAGGTTAGTCGCCAGAAATTTTCGCATCGCCCAGTCCGACACCCGGGACTCGAACTGCGCCTCTGCCGCGGCGCGCGAACCCAGCGTGGCGAGCTCCAGTCCGTTCATCGCCACAAATTCCTCCCGGCGCGCAGGCCAGTGGTAGTCTTTGGGCGCGATGTCCACCACGATGAGCCGTTCGACGCGGGTCGGCTGCCGGCAGGCCAGCAACATCGCGGTCTTTCCACCCATGCTGTGGCCCAGTAGGGTGACCTTGGGCAAG
>JBDNGL010000372.1:0-2575 GCA_041689285.1 Opitutaceae bacterium | reverse complement strand
GTTGGACGTGTCGGCACCGGAGATGAAGAACCGCACATTCGCATGGCTGGTGGGCACATGCGGATTGCGCGGATGGATGACTAAGGAGACGCCCATCGCCTCCCACGGTCTGCCGGCAAGTTCAGGACGGTGCGCGGTGGCGGAAGGTGGCAATTTGGTGCCCAGCACGTGGGAGAAGGCCACGCCACCTTTTTCGAACAGTGCACCCTCAGTCATTACCCGGGTGCGGCCACCACCGCCCTCGGGACGCTGCCATGCATCTTCATGGAACTTGGCTCCACCGTCCACTGTTTCCAGCACGGTGCAGATGCGGTCCTGCAGATCGAGTAAATAGCTTCGAACAGCGGTGAGATCGGGTGACATGACGTCCGCAGATGAGCAGAGTGCCGGGTCTTTGGGAAGCCGGGGCGTAGTGGGATTGAAGATATTACCCCTAGTCATTGGACATGTTAACCGCGCCAGCACCCGGTTGCTGCGTAAACATTGACAGAATGACCGCACTAATTGGCGGCTTGGGCGCATCAGCGTAGGCAAGATCCGGCCTGCGTTCACTGGATCAGCCGTGCTCGCAACCTCAGGTCCCGGCCGACGAAGCCCACACGACGAGCCAGCCGCTCTCTTTATCGACATAAACCAAAGGCGAGGCACCGGCATCTCCGGCCTCGACAAATTCAGCGTGCGCGATTTCCGCTGCAACCGGCCTGGCTAATTGCGGTGGTAGCAGGATGAATGCAAAAACTGCGGCGGCGGCCAGCGGCAGGCCAAGCCAGATTACCCGGGCGGAGCGTCGGGCCGGTGGCCGAGATGGCTCTTGTCGGCGGGAGCACAGGTCGTTCCACGCCACCGTAGCTTCGGGCACCGCTACTTGTGTGGCATCACGTTGCCACGATTCAATCAGCGTTGCAAACGCGGCCTGATTTTCCTGGCACGCGACACAACTTGCGAGATGCGTCGCCAAAATGTTACGCTGGGTCGCGGACAATTCGTCTCGTGACCCAGCGAGCAGGAGTGGTTCAATCTCGGCGCATTTCATTTTTACGGGTGACCCTTAGCGGGCGTAAGCGAACCGCCCGGACGGATGCTCGTAGCGGCTAGGTTGCGCGTAGGCTACCCAGACGCGTTCGATCCGCCATTCGTGGCGGCCTGAAATGTAGTAGCGGTCACGCGTGCCGCAGCGATCAATCCGGGACGCCCAATAGCCGGGCACCCAGACTTTCACGCGGTTTTCCTGCCAGTAACCGGCGGGAGCGTGTCGCGGATGGTGATCATAAACCACGACAGTTTCGTGGACTGGGTGGGAATATTGATGTTGGTTGAGTGCGTGGCCGACGATCAGGCCACCGATGAAACCACCGATGGCGGCACGTTCCTTTTTGCCGGCATGGGCGGCGGGCGCGAGCGCGAGAGCGGCGGTGATGCACAGGGCGATGATAACGGGCATTTTCATATTATCCTCCAAGGGTTGAGGGTTGGGTTTGTCCGATAAGACGAAGCCAAAGCACTATTTATTCACGCGAATTTAAAATATTTCTCTTACTGTCCGATGACGATGACGGCGTAAACTTCGCCCTCACCACGGGCGGGGCCGCCCAAGACGGCCGGGACGCCAGGACGCAACACTAAGCCGGTCTGCATCAAGGTCCGGCGGCCATCGAACCAAGTAATCCTCAGCCGGAGTGAACCACCGTCACTTTGCTCGGTGGTGAGTTCCAACCGGTGCCCTTGTCCGAGACTGAGATTTCCATCGCCGGGAACATCCACCGCAGTGGCGGCTTCGCCCAGAAAGCGGTAGCTGTTGAAACGAAGAATGCGACGAAGCGTCGGTTCGTAAGCGGCCAGCCGGCGGTCGCTCTTACCCTCGGCGTTTGAGGCGGTGACAAGGATGGCGCGCACCGAGGCGCCTTCGACCGCGTTGGCCGGGGCAAGCATGGTAGCGAAGACGAGCATGGATAGGAGGCAGCGGATGGGTTTCATGGGAGTTCCTTGAGTTTTTTCGCCAGCAGACGGCGGGCATGGTAAAGCCGGGACATGACGGTGCCAGCCGGAATCCCGGCGGCATGGGCGATTTCATCATATGAAAGCCCCTGCACCTCGCGCAGGGCGAGCACGGTGCGATGGAGCGATGGCAAGGCGGCCAACACCCGTTGGAGGCGCTCACGGCGCTCTTCGGTGATTGGATCGGCGCGCGATTCGGGCGTAGCGATTTCAATATCAGGGGGAAAAGGCAGAAATCGATCATACCAACGACGACGTTTGCGCAGATGATCGAGGGCCTTGCGGGTGGCGATGGGATGCAGCCAGGTGGTGAACTTGGCCCCACCTCGAAATTCCGCGAGGTGCCGCCAGACCGTCAGCCAAGTTTCCTGACAAATGTCGGCCGTATCATGCTCGTGACGCACGATGGCATAAACCAGACGAAACACGTAGGCGTGATGGGCCTGCATCAGTGCGCCGAACGCGGACTCGTCACCGGACTGCGCTTGCTGAAGCAGGTCGGTGACGGCTTCCGGCGAGAGCGGAGCAGGTGAATCCACGCCGGCCGATGACATCCGCATCCGTGGCGGGTTCCAGCGAG
>JBDNGL010000371.1:0-8785 GCA_041689285.1 Opitutaceae bacterium | reverse complement strand
CCGGGTGCAGGGGACCGCAACGGTGATACTCCCGCGGGGCGTGAATTTCACCGCGTTGCCAACCAAGTTGGTGAGAACCTGCCGGATGCGGGCGGCGTCGCCGATCACGATAGTCGGCACATCGGGCCCGATGCGGTGTTCCAGTAAAAGCTGGTTCACGCGCACCTGTGGCGCAAAAAAAGCGCAGACCTCTTCCACGCAATGGGACAGTGAGAAGGGCTGTTGCTCGAGTTCGACGCGCCCGGACTCGATTTTGGAGAAGTCAAGAATGTCGGCCACGAGGGTGCCGAGGGCCTGACCACTGGTGCGAATCAGATCGACGGCCTCGCGTTGCTCGGCGGTCAAGGGAGTGTCGGCGAGAATGTCCGAAAAGCCGATGATGCCGTTGATGGGAGTGCGGATCTCGTGACTGATGACAGCGAAGAACTCACTCTTGGCGCGGTCGGCGGATTCGGCGGCTTCCTTGGCTCGGTTGAGGGCGGCCTCGGCTTCCTTCCGCTCAGTGATGTCGTGGCCCACTGCCTGAAATTCCAGCGTCTGGCCGGTGTTGTCCTTGATGGCACGCTGAGTCCAGACCAGCCAGAGATTGCGACCGTCGAGGTGTTGGAAGGCCTGTTCATGGGTGACGTTGTCTTCGCGGTTGATCCGGCCGGCATCGAGGATGGGAAAAGGCTGGCCGATGAGCTCGATACGTTTGCGGCCGAAGGCGCGCGCATAGGCACCGTTGACAAAGGTGAGCTTGCCGTCGGGCCGGTAGCGGCAGATGAGGTCAACTTGGTCCTCGACGATGCCACGGTAGCTGGCTTCGATTTTCTGGAGGTTGCGGGCCATCTGCTCGATTTTCCGGGCGAGGCCGATGATTTCATCCTGCTCGCCGTCGTCGTTGGGCTCGGGTTCGCTCGTGTTATGCCGGGCGGTATCCTGCAGGGACTTGAGTCCCTTCATCAGCGTCTGGTTCCAGACGTAACCGGTCAGGACTAAGAGCACGCAGCCGATGATGGCGAAACCGAGCACGTAGAAGACCGGACCCAGCTTTTCGCGCACATCCTCCTGCACGACCAAGGCGATAAGCGCGAGCACCAGCGCTAGGGCCAGCCCTAAGATGAGAATTGTTTTGCGATGAGCTGTGTCGAACATGCCTTTGGCCGAAGGGTGTCGGCGTGCGCGGTGAAGTCTAACCAAAAGCGGACCGGCTAGTCTTCAGGCTTCAGGGTGTGCAGTGGGGCGAGGCGCCGCAGGCCGGGCACGGTGGCGGCGACGGTGCCGGCTACGAAAAGGGTGCCCACGCCGCCCCAGACGACCGCTGCCACGGGACCGAATAACGCACCCATCAGCCCGGCCCGCAGGGCGCCAATTTCATTGGAGGACCCGATGAAAATCTGGTTCACGGAAGTGACGCGCCCGCGCAAATGGTCGGGGGTCAGCAGCTGAACCAATGATTGCCGCACGATCACGCTCACGCAGTCGAAGATGCCGGTGAATAGCAGGGCCAAAAACGACACCCAATACCAGTGCGACCAGCCAAAGATGACGATGGAAAGGCCGAACCCCGCGATGGCCCACAGCAGGGTCAGGCCCGGCCGAGTGAGCGGGGCGCGGTGCGCGAGCCACATGGCCATCGCAAAGGCACCCAAGGAAGGCGCGGCCCTCAGCCAACCCAGTCCGATCGGCCCGACATGCAACACTTGGTCCGCGTAAATCGGCAGCAGGGCCGTGACCCCGCCCAGCAAGGTAGCGAACAGATCCAGACTGCTGGCGCCGAGAATGACGTTGCGCTTCCAGATGAATTCCACACCGGCCAGCATGCTTCGCCAAGTGCGCGGTCCGCTGGTTGAGCGTGCCGGGGCGTTGTGGTAGCGCACACTCCGCAGGAGCCACAGGAAGACTAGCCCGAGGGCGACATCGAGGAGGTAAACGGCTTGAAAGCCGCCGAAGGCGATGATGAAACCGCCGAGGGCCGGACCGGTGACCGTGGCGACCTCAAACGCGCTCATGTTCCAAGTGATGGCGTTGGGCAGGGCCTTCGTCGGTAACAACAACGGGATGATGCTGGACCGCGCCGGCCACGCCAAGATCCGCACCACGGCGATCCCGAAGAGCAGGAGATACATCAAAGGCAGCGCGGGCTGGTCAAAATTCAGGGTGGCGGGATCGGTGTGACGCTCGAATGCGAAGGCCAGTCGCTGGATCAGCGCATTCGCCCAGCGCAATGGGGCGAGGGCGGGAATCACCGCGTGAAAATGTGATAGTAACGCGAGGGCGGCGGAAAAAAGCACGGTGAGCCCGGTGCCCCAGGCGATGATGGTGCGGCGGTCACGACTATCCGCGAGTGAACCGGCCGGGAGCGACAACACCAGTAGCGGCAGCACCAAAATTAACCCAACCAGGCCGAGGGCGGTGGCAGATTTAGTCCACTGGTAGATTTCCCATGACACTGCCACGCTCACGGCTTGCCGCCCGACGGTGGCGAGAAAGCTGCCCACCATGTAGTCCCGATAGGTGCGCACCCGCAACGCGGAGTAGGGGTCGTAAAGCTCAGCCGCGGCGGACATCAGGCAGCAGCACGTCGTCTCCGAAGCGCGCCCGCAACCGAAATTTCGGGATGAGTGAAAAACGTCAGAATTGCTTTGCGCCGCCGGTGGCGATCCTTACTTCTCGCCGCCTTCCCCAACCGACTCCAACGCGAATTATGTCATCTTCCGCTCTTAAAAAAGCCCTGATTTTACAAGGCGGCTGGGATGGGCATCAGCCCGATCAATGCGCCGCACTCTTCGCCGCCAAACTCACCGAACGCGGGTTTACCGTCGAGGTGGTGGCCACGCTTGAGGTGCTCGATGATGCGGCGCGGTTGCAAACGTGTGATCTGATCGTGCCGGTCTGGACTGGCGGCAAACTGACCCCCGCGCAGGAGAAAAACCTCGTGGGTGCGGTCATCGGCGGAGTCGGCCTCGCGGGCTTTCACGGCGGGATGTGCGATGCCTTCCGCGGGGCCATCGAATACCAATGGATGACCGGCGGTCAGTTCCTTTGCCACCCCGACAACATTAAGGAATATCTCATCCGGATCGTAAATCACAACGACCCGATCACGCACGGGATCCCGGATTTCAAGGTGAAGAGCGAGCAATACTACATGCTGGTCGATCCACGCAACGAGGTGCTGGCCGTGACCACGCACCAGAGCGTGAGTGCGCCGTGGACCAATGGGGTGGAGATGCCCTTCGTGTGGAAGAAAGTGCATGGCGCCGGCCGGGTCTTTTACTCCGCGAGCGGGCATGTCTGCCAGGAATTTACGGATTTCCCCGAGCAACTGGAGATTACCCTGCGCGGGATGAGCTGGGCCGCCCGCTAAATACCTTACCATGAAATCACGCTTCAAGCGCGCCTCTGAAATCAAAGTCGGTGTCGTCGGCTATGGCGGCGCCTATAACATGGGGCGGATGCACCTGCAGGATATGCAGAAGGCCGGCATGACACCCTGTGCGGTGGCTGAACCCGATACGGCGCGCCTCGCTGTGGCCGCGCAGGAGTTTCCCGGCATCCAGACCTACGTGAGCTTGGACGAGATGCTGCAAAAGTCCGGGGTGAATCTCATCGTGCTGATCACCCCGCACAACACGCACGCGCCGCTGGCGCTCAAGTGTCTCAAGGCCGGGCGCCACGTGGTCTGCGAAAAACCCTTCGCCATCACCACGAAGGAATGTGACGCGATGATCGCGGCGGCGAAAAAAGCCGGGGTGATGGTTTCGACCTTCCACAACCGCCACTGGGATGGCTCGATCATGAAGGCCTTGGAAGTGGTACGCGCCGGGATAATCGGTGACATTGTCCGCATCGAGTGTCACGCCGGTCAGTGGGGCCAGCCGGGTGATTGGTGGCGCAGCAGCAAGAGTATCTCGGGCGGCATCCTCTACGACTGGGGTGTGCACCTGCTGGAATACTCGCTGCAGCTGGTGGACTCGGAAATCACCGAAGTCACGGGCTTCGCCAAGCGAGGCTTCTGGGCTCCCCATACGAAATGGCGGCAGGACACCATTGAAGACGAGGGCTACGCCGTGGTGCGATTTAAGAACGGAGTCTGGGTCACGCTCTGCGTCACCCAAGTTGATGCGAACCCCAAGCGCGGCATGGTGGAAGTCACCGGCACGAAGGGCACTTTTCTCTGGGAATACGATCAGCACGAAATCACCGTCAAAGACGGCGATAAGACCATCGTGACCAAGGCCAAGAATCCGAAGGAGCAGTGGCAGCACTATTATGCCAATGTTGCCGCGCACCTGACCAAGGGCGGGCCGCTCGTCATCACGGCGGAATGGGCGCGGCGCCCGATCCACATCCTCGATCTGGCAGTGCAAAGTGCGGCGCAGGGCCGCGCGCTGAAGGCAAAATACGTATGATTCGTCGGGCGAGTCTCCACCCCTCCCAAAAGCATAAAGCCGGCCCTTGCGGGCCGGCTTTTATTTTTGAGCGAAGGGCGCCATTTACTGCGAGCGCTTCCAAGACTTGTCGAGCTCGCGGCGGAGGATGGCCGCATCGGGCCAGGACGGGGGCAGGCCCGTGATGTTGTAGCCAGCGCCGCCCTGATGGTAAGGCCCGAGTTCAGGGCAAACATACAGGGTGCGGTCGGCGTTTTGCTTGGCGCTTTTCCAAAGTTTGAAGAGGTCGTCGGTGAAGGCGAGGTAGCTCTTCACCTCGTCGGTGAGCTTGCCCTTGAAGGTCACGGGCACTTGGCAGTGGTGGCCGTTGAAAGGCCGGCAGTGCGATTGCTCGGAATTTTGAACGAGCGCGGCCTCTTGGAGGAGGTAGGAGCTGTAGTTACCGGGGTGGATGTGCTTCACGACGGCGAAATGGGAGAAGTCGAAGTTGATTTTGATCATCTTGCCCGTGGCCTTTTTGTAGAGGTGGGCGATCTCGTAGGTCTTCTCCGGCGTCTCGGTGCAGGTGTCGCGGTGCACCTCGAGCGACATGACGACACCGCCGATCTTATCGGCCGCTTTCATCATCGCGACCCAGTTTTTGGCGGCGACGACGGGCGGGGTATCCTCGTCGTCGAGCTGCACGTTGATATGCACGGCGCCAGCGTCCTTTTGAGCCTGGATGGCCTTGGTGTAATCGGCGGGTTTGCCGGTGCTATTCGAGATGAAGCCGAGGAGGTCTTTCAGGCCGTGCTTGGCGGCGAGCCGGGCATGCTCGGGCGTCAGGGCCGTGGTGATGCCGTCAAAGCCGGCCGCAGCGACCGCCGCAATTTTGCGTTCGAGTGACCATTCTTTTTTCGGCGAGGGAATGCCAACGAGCGACCAGAGGTTGGCGATATGAGAGATTTTGGACATTGGTGATTTGGGATGATTGATTTTTCGATGATGGGGGAGTTCGACTTTCGGTCTGGGCCTGTTGCCGGCGGCAACCGAACATCCAGAATCAAAAATCAAAAATAGGGTTAGGCGTGGCGGCCTTTGAAGGTGAGTTCGGCCACACCGGATTTGTCGAGGTGACCGAGGCCAAGGGCGACCATTTTCTCGAATTGCTGCTTGGTCGCGCCGGCGAGCGGTAGATTGATGCCGGCCTCCGCGCCGAGCACCCAAGCGATGGTGCTGTCTTTCGCGGCATGGGCGCCGGAGAAATAGCAATCATGGGCGCGGTTTTGCATGTCTTCGCCGTCGGTTTTGAGGACCTGTGAATTGGCGCCGGTCTGGAGGAACACCTCACGGAGCATGTCGAGGTCAAGACCGAGGGCGTGGCCGAGGCCGAGACCTTCGGCAAGCCCCGCCGTGTTGATGTTCATCACCATGTTGACGAGCGCCTTCACCTGCGCGGCCTGACCGGTCTTGCCGATGTAGCGGAGTGCGGTGCTGAGTTTTTCGAGGATGGGCTTGATGCGTTCGAAGGTCTTTTTTTCGCCGCCGCACATAAGGTAGAGGGTGCCGTTGCGCGCTTGGGGGATAGAGGAGGCCATACAGCCTTCGAGGGTGACAGCCCCGGCCTTTTTGGCGCGGCGTTCGACCTCAACGTGGGTCTTGGGGGTGAGGGTGGCGCAGTTCACAAAGACCTTGCCCTTGGCCTTCACGAGCAGGGAATCCCCGCTTTCGGGGAAGACCCCGAGCTGGGCGGCGTCGTCGGTGACGACGGTGAAGATGACATCCGCCGCGGCGGTGACGGCCGCGAGGCTTTTGGCGTGCTTGGCCCCGATCTCCTTGGCGAGGGCGGCGGCGGAGGGCGCGTAGCTGTCATAGACGGCGGTGACTTTGTAGCCACAGTCCTTGAGACGGCGGGCCATATTGCCGCCCATGCGACCAACTCCGACAAAGGCGATTTTTTCCGAGGGCATAGTGTGTATGGGTTTTCGATTTGGGTTGAAGGTGGGTTAGCGGGCGAAAAAGGGATTGTGCTCCTTTTCCTGGGCGAGCGTGGTGAGCGGACCATGGCCACAGGCGAAGACGGTGTCCTTGGGCAGGGTGAGGAGCTTCTCCTTGTTGTTGCGATACTGGTCCGCGAAGTGGGTCGCGCTGCCGCCCATTGAGCAGGAAAAAATCGCGTCAGCGACAATGGCGAGCGGCCAACTGAGACCGGTGACATAGAAGGTGGTCATGCCGGGCGAATGGCCCCAGGTCAGCAAGGTCTTGATGGCGAGTTCCCCGAGATGGAAATGAGCGTTTTCCTTGAAGGTCTTGGCGCCGGGGTAATCAACCGGTTCCTCCTCACTGGCCCACACCTCGGCCTTGGTATCGCCCGCGAGCTTGGGCAGGTCGGCGATGTGGTCCTCATGCGTATGCGTGATGAAGATGTAGCGAAGGTCGAGGCCCTCGGCGTGAATGGTATCCAGCATCGCTTGACTACTGGCGCCAGTGTCAAAGGCGGCGGCGTGGCGGGTGCGGTTGTCCCAGAGTAGGTAGCTGTTCACCGTCATGTCCTCATACGGCGTATTGAACATCGCGAATCCACGCGGGAAGACCGGTTGCGTGGGATACCATTGCTTGTGGGCGAGCGCTTCTAGGGCGTCTGGCGACAGGCGCAGGTGGCGGGCGACGCGGCGGATGACGGGAACGATGACCTTGCCGCCCTTGACCGCGGTGAGATCGGCCGCGCTGACTTCCGCGCGCTGGGCGAGGTCTTCATCCGCAATCTTGAGACCTCGCTGGGTCTTGTTGATGACGTCGTTGAAGTTGTCTTCGATCGGGATGCGAGGCATGAGCGGTGAGTAAAGGCTCCGTCCCCACACCCGCGCAAGCCGTAAGGCGGTGAAAATTCTTTCAGGTGGCGCGGGAGCAGACGCGTGCCGCGTCCGCCGTTCACATCGGTTTGGGCGAACGCGGCTGGCAACTGGCGGCGTTGGCCAGAGGGTAGGTGGCGCGGATGCGTGCGAGGAGTTCCTGATAGAAATCGTAGGCCGGGTCGCCCGGGGTGCGGGGAAGTTTGCGCTCGAGTTCGCCGGCGGCTTGGTTGGCGCGGGCGAGGGACTCCTCGCGGACCTTGGTGCCGCGCTCCCGGTAGCCGGTATTGTCCACGCCCGCGTGCTCCGCTAGCAGGGGGAGCCAGTTGTGGGCGTATTGGACGTGGGCCGTCTCATCAATGATGTCGAAGAGCATCATCTCCGCCGATTCGAGGTCGTGGCCTTCCTTGAAGTCCACATAACCCTCGTTCTTCACGACGAAGTGGCCGGTCTCGGCCACCATACCGATCATGAAAACATGCTCATACATCTGCTGGGGCGTGATGGGGTCGAGTTTATAGGGGGCGAGCAGTTCAGCCTGCCGGACGTAGGCCTCGTCGAGCGTCAGGCCACGCTCGGGCGCGAGTTTCTGCAGCAATTCATCGCGTTGACCCTGATCATAACCAGAGAAACCGACCTCATCGAGACTGATGCCGAAATCCTGCAGGCGTGAATAGCCGGAGTCGCCATGGCGGGATTCATCCCAGAGGTGGCGCGAGATGTCGTGATGCCACTGCCACGGCATGTAGTGACCGTAGTAGAGCCACGCGAGCTGGTCGTCGGGCAGGTTTTTCTCCAGCATGTAGCCATAGGCCCAGAACAGGCGGCGGGCTTCGATGCTGGTGACAAAATCGGCGCGCACATAATCCATGAAGGGCTGTTTGGCCCGGATAGGTTCCGTGCGGGCGCTGAAGCGGCTGAGGCGAAAATCCGTGGCGAGCCCGGCTGGTTTGGCCTCGGCGCCGCGGACGACGGGGAGAGGCGCGCGGAAGCGTCCGCAATCATCAAGCTGCGTGGTGACGCGGGCGCGGTAGGCGGCGTCGGTCTTGTGGGGATGACGGCGGCGGTAATCACGATACCAAAGCCATTGCTGGCTCTTGATCTGATTGATCTCGTGGAGCAACGCGATGGTGGGCGCGTCATGCACAGGGTGCACCCCGCCGATATATTCGCCATAGGCGCCGACGAGGGTCTTGAGAAGTAATTCGTAGATGCCGTCGAGGGCGTCATGCAAGGAAGGTGCGAGGAGGACGGTGTTGGCAAGGTCCTCTAGCTGGCTGCTCACGGGGGCATCGGCCTTACCGCCCGGAAACTGTTCGACCCGCTCGCGCAGGCGCCGGACGCACTCGGCCTGATCCCAAATATGCCGGTGGATCATGCTTTTGTCGGCCCATTCGGGCACATTCTTGCCCCAAGCGGCGATCAGGCGGTGGATTGATTTTTCGACGTATTGCCAGTCGTTGAGCAGATCCACGGTGCGCGGCTTCTGTTTGGAGCCGGGGTCAATCAGGAGGGTGCGCTTGTGGGGGGCGGGTGCTTCGGCAAGGAGCGTGCTCATTAATGACCACTTTAGCATTG
>JBDNGL010000370.1:0-5095 GCA_041689285.1 Opitutaceae bacterium | reverse complement strand
TCGCACTCTTCTCGCATGGCCAGTTCGGCTGTGTGCTGGCGGCGCGGTGGATTGGATTGGCGGTAATCGAAGCGCAGCATTTCGCACTCGAAACCGCTTCGCTGAGCATTCTTGGCCCCAAGCCAGGTCATTCCGACGTGCCGGTTGTCACTCGGTGGAACATGCTGACCACGTTTCCATGAAATATCGATCGTTCCGCATGACCGCGCGGCTCTGCTAACTCGCGCCGACGGCGTCGCGACCTATTCGAGATCCGCGCCCATCAACGGTCGCGACCGGATGGCGCTGCGTTGCGCTTCGATCATGCTGCACGTTTCGCGCGCTTTTGCCTCGACTGCGGCGAGAATCTTGTCGGCTTCGGCCTTGCTCAGACCTTCGACGATGCCCGCGAAATGCGTGTGGCCTGCGTCGATCATACCGAAAATCTGCAGGAGATACTGATCGAACGCCACTTTGAGCGCAGCCAGCTGACCTTGCTCATCGAGCCAGGGAAGCGTCGTCGCCGAGGTCGAGAAAGTCGCAAAATGCCGACCCGCCAGGAAGTAGTCAGGGACGTGCTTCGTGATGTCATTCGGCGTGAGCACGTGCCCAAGCACCCGATCGACATACCCTTTGATCATCGCCGGCGGCATCCCGAACCACAGCGGATAGACGAAAACGATGGCGTCGGCGTACCGCAGCATGCCTATTTCACCCGTTACGTCGCCCGACAGAATGTTTGTCGGGCGACCGGGACGATGCTCGGCATAAAGCCGGGGATCGAACCCCAGTTCGTAGAGATCCCGCAGCATCACTTGCTGGCCGCAAGCCCTGACCGTCGAACAGTATCGCTCGGCGATAGCGTGATTGAAGCTGCCGGGAGCGGGATGACCGAGCACCACGACATGATGCGCCGACCCTGGTTTGTTTTCGGTGTCCGAACCCATCTGACTCTCCGGCCTCATATGAATAGAGTAAGGCGACCCCGTGCGCAGGTGCGGCTCCTGCCTGGTCCGGGCCTGCCTCAATAGGCTGATGAGCGATCGCAGGCAGGCTCGGAAACTACGCATGACAGGCTGATTCGATGGCTCTCGGGCGGCGAATGACGGATCAAGCTACGATAATCGAGCCCAATCCGCCGACGCCCGTGCTCAGAGCGAATATGAGTATTTTCCGATGCTTCCGTTAGCGGCTGATAGATTTCTACAACTGCGACGGTGAAATCAGCGGACATGCGGGTGTCGGCTTTGCAATCGCCCCGACGCAGCAAGGAAACAGGATATGGGAATGCTACTGTATCTCCTTCTTTTCGCAGGGCTCTTCATTCTGATGATGCGCTTTGGTTGCGGTGCTCATGTCATGGGCCACGGCCAACACGGTAATCATGGTGCCCAAGGCCGTCGGAATGAGGACGGGTCGAATGGCTCGACAGGAGCGCCAGGCGATGTCGCGCCAAAACCAGCGGAGCACGAACATGGCTGAACCGACGCATTCCCGCGTGAGTCACCATCCTCGCATCTCGGTATTTGTGCTGGGGCTAAGTTTGAGCCTGTTTCTCATGATCTCCTATGTGCTCTGTATCATTGGGTATCTGGTGCTACCCGGCCTGCCCATCGAGCATTCTGCGCTGTCGATTTTTCTCCCCGGTTTTGCACTGCTCAGTTGGCGTACATTTGTCCTGGGCGCGATCGAGAGCCTTGCCTGGGGCTGGTATGTCGCGCTGATTTTTTGCCCTCTGTTCAACTTTTTCGCGGCACGTGTCGTGCAAGGCGCCCACTTTCAATCGGCCAATCCGGGCAGAGGTAAATGAACGCTGCGCTCGCGTGCAACGCGTCGGGCGCTGCTTCTGGCAAGTCCGAGATCGTGAATTCGCCAATCTTTAATCGGCACGAAGAAGGTCTGCTTTGCCAATTTAGTATCCACCGTGAAGAAGAAAGATCCGTCACCTCGACTTTGTTCTGCGGCGGCGATTGGCAATGGCAGCTCTGCTCTCCTCGCGGGCATGTGCTTGCCTGGGCCGGCGGATTTGCAAGCGAATATGAATGTCGGGAATCAGTTGCCATGCTCAAAAATAAGGCGGCGATGGCCAGCGTAACGGTATTCCGCTAGTTCGTAATCGCCAATTTAGGCCTCAAAGGATAATGGGTTCAGCGGGGACGCCTCTCACTTAAAGCCTGATCCGAAACCAAGTTTAGTATTATCAGTGGGTTAGCTTGACGGCTGGCCAAGTCGTTGATTCAGGGGTTTTGCGAAAAACTACCGGAGATCAACGATGTGGACCGACACCACTCGGGCACAGTATGCCCGTGCGGAACTGGCTTTGCCAAGCGATTTGACCGATGGCGAATGGGCGGTGCCGGAGCCGTTCCTGCCGCCGCCCGCCCAGCGAGCGCCGCCGACGATGTCCGCCTGCTGCCGGAAATAGCCGTCGTCGGTGCTTGCCCCAAGCTGCCCCGAGGTCGTCACGCCGCAGTAGTCCCGGCGCAGGATGACATTGACCACGCCCGCGACTGCCTCCGAGTCGTAGAGCGCCGATGCGCCGTCGGGCACGACTTCGATCCGGTCGAGCGCGGCCAGCGGAATCGTCGATCTGCCCTGCCGCGGTGATTGCTTCGCGCGAGAGCGTCGTGATCTCGCTGGCGCTTGCGGCACCGCAGATCCGCGTGCCGGTGACGACGATGGCCTGCTGGTCCTTATCGACCGAACCGTCGGACGGGGTTGCGCCGGGCTCGTCGGCGTCATTGTCGCGCGCGAACGCGGCGGCCGGAAAGAGGAGCGAGGCGGCTCCGACGAGCAGCGCCGGTGCGACACGGAAAGTCGAAGGGATGCGGGTCTCCCTGTTCGGTGGTCGATCGACCTCTCCGGGTCCGACCGATGCAGGGAGTGACGTCGCAGCGGCGGCGGCGAGTCTCAGGCCACGGCTTCGACTGCCCCGCGGATGTGCGCCAGCGCCCTGCCCATGTGATATTCGACGGCGCCCAGTGAGATGCCGAGTTCGCGATGGATCTCGCGGTAGGCCATGTCCTCGAAGCGGTTCATCATGAACACGCGGCGCGTCCTGTCGGGAAGCTTGCCCAAGGCGCGGGCATAGCAGATCAGCTTCACCGATCCGGCCGGCCCATCCATGATCGGAAGCGTTCACCAGGATCGTATTTCCGGCGCAAGCTTTCCAGCCGTGCCAGGTTTTGAACCTTCATGAAGGGGGCCGGTCTCCTGCCGAGGTTTTCATCCGCCAGCTGGATCCCCACTGCATGCTCCTGCATCGCGGCCATCCGCTCGGTCGCCCAATTGGCATAGAGTTGATCATCCTCCCCCCGTTTCCACTCGCCATAGATCGAGAGGTAACGCTTCGCCTCGAGCGAGAAGGCCATGTCAGGGCGCTGCTGCGGCGGATGCCAGTTGAGCCAGAGGCTGTGGCTTGGAGCGGGTGGCATGGTTGCGGCGATCTGCCTGATGCCCGGCATCAGGGCCTCGATCGGCGCATCCGTCCAGATGTTGTCGGCACACCAGCGCACCTGCGGCGGGAAATGAGTGATATTGGCGGCCTGCGACATGAAACCCGTGCTCATGGGCACGAGCGGTGTGGTGAAGCTGGCAAGTTTCCTGATCGGACTGGCGTCGATGAAGCGGACTGCTTCACGCGCTTCGATCCAGCTGTTGGCGATGACGGGAGCGATAACCTCGATGCCGGGCCTGAAGATGCCCAATGCCTTGGCCGTGATGAGCATCTGGAGCTCGACCGAGCGGGAAACGCTGCTGCCGACCTCATCTGCCCAGCGGAAGACCTCCTCAAGATGCCTCTGGCGGAATATCTGCATCTTCATCGCGGTGATCTTGCGACGTGGATGAAGCTTCAGATGGTAGCACATGACCACGGCGAAGAAGCCCGGCCCTGATCCGCGCGCGGCCCAGAAGATGTCGGCGTTCTCGCTGGCGCTCGCATGAATCTGCCTGCCGTCGGCCAAGATTAGGTCGATCCCCAGCACGCTTTCGGTTGCCAGTCCCAGCTCGCGGCTGCCCCAGCCGAAGCCGCCTTGCAGCAGGAATCCGCCCAGAGCGACATCGGGTGCATGGGCGACGGGGAAGAACAATCCGTGCTTCCTCAGCGCGCGGTCGAGATCGAGCCCCCAGCACCCGGGGCCGACCCGCGCGATCTTTGCTGCGGGATCGATCTCGATCCGGTTGATGCGGGCCATGCTCAGCAGCAGGCCGCCTTCGCGGATGTGGTTCTGGGCCCAGCTGTGTCCACCTGAAACGATGCTGACCTTCCAGTCGTTCTCGCGGGCCAGTTGCAACGCGCGGCAAACGTCGCCTGCATCATTGGCCTCGACCAACATCTCGGGCCGACCGCCGGGATCGCGTGCGTTGAAACTGGTCGCGAGAACGGCCGCATCGAAGCCTGTCTCACCTCGCTGCCAGACGTGCCCTCTGCCAACGGGGCGCTTCACGCCCGCTGCTCGCGATAGGCGGCGCCGAAGGCTTCGAACAATTGCGGTAGGAAGCCCGCCAGATGGGCCATCTCCTGGGCGTTGTGGACAAGGAGGTCTGCCGGCGCGGGGAGGAATCTACGCGCGACCGGGCGAATTGCCTTTGCCAGTCCCCGTCGCAGGGCCCCCGGATGATCGCCAAGCGCGGTGTTTTCGCCGCCCATCCACATCCGCGAGCGCATTTCGCTTCCCCCCTCGACGCGGCGCAACTGGTGCAGCAGCCAACCGCCCTTGAGTGCAGTCCCAGGTATTCCGACCCGCGCGCAGATCACCACCTCGCCCTGCGCCGCCAGCCAATCTTCATCGAAGCCCACCGCGGCAGGGCGCACGAAGGCAATGGCCCCCTTCATAATACGCGGGCCGAGGTATTCGGTGATCAGCGAGGTCCGCCCGCTGTAGGCTTCGTCACGGCGCCCGTCCGCCCATCGCGCGTCGATGTGCGCCTTAGGGTGCCACAGCTTGTAGCGCTGCGTTTCGCAGCCGTGCCAGCCGAACCACCAGTCCCACATCTGCGGCGTCACGCCGGGCATGTGCGTGAGGCAGAACACGCGGATCGATCCGTCGGGAGGAAAGGCATAGCCGGTTTCGACCGGCCAATAGCCCGGCTCGGCCATGGCCGCGACCGCACT
>JBDNGL010000369.1:0-3025 GCA_041689285.1 Opitutaceae bacterium | reverse complement strand
TGGCATTCCACCTTGAGATGCAGGGCGGTCACGGCCTTCGCTGTGCCTTCACCGACGCAAGCGATGCGGAGCAAGCCGAGCGAACGGATATCCTCAAACAGCCGGAAAAACTCTTCAAAAAAGAACCGGACCCCGTTACTACTGGAAAACACCAGCCAATCGTAGCCCCCGAGTTCCAGCATCACCTCAGCGAGATGATCTTTGGGTATTTCCTTGGTGATACGGAGCAGCGGCATCTCGATGACATCGGCGCCGAGGGCACTGATCTTCCCGGACAATTCAGAAGCCTGCTCGCGCGTGCGGGTGATCACCACGCGGCGACCTTTTAGTGATATGCCTGGGTTCATAGTAATCCGAATAACTTAAGGATGCGCGCGGCGGTGTCCGTCGGGGCGGAAAAGTCGCTTTGGCCAAGCGCATGTGCTAGTTGGCCCGTTTTTTCGTGATAAAAATAGAGTTGGTCGGCTGTGGCATATGCACCGAATGCGGTATGACAACCGCCGCCAAGGGCGGCTTGAAAAGCCCGCTCTAGTGCCATGCCGCGAGCAGTGGTGATATCAAAATGCGCTGCAAATTTTTCTGCGTCCCCCGCCCGGCACTGAATGGCGATGGCACCCTGCCCGACCGCCGGCACCATCTGATCGTAAGCCAGCGGCGCAAAGCGCAGGCCCGGCCACGCAGCGATACCAAGTCGTTTCAAACCAGCGGCAGCCAAGATGGTAGCGTCGGCCGCCTGGTGTTCCGCAATTTTTTTCAGTCGCGTGTCCACGTTGCCGCGAATTTCACAGAACCCGACCCCGGGATATAGTAGCGCGATTTGTTGTCGGCGGCGCGGGCTGCCCGTAGCGATTTTCATCGGGACGGCAATTTTCTCACGAATTACCAGCACATCGCGGGGGTCGGCCCGCGGTAGATAACCGGCGATGGCGAGTCCGGCCGGCATATCGCCAGGCAAATCTTTGGCGCTATGCACGGCGATGTCGGCTACGCCTCGCAGGAGCGCTTGCTCCAATTCGGACGTAAAAAGTCCCTTGCCGCCTTTTTGCTCCAGCGACCATTCGGCCTGTTTGTCTCCGGTCGTGACGATTTTCAGCAGAGTTACTTCCGCGCCCAAGACGGCCCGTAAATGTGCCGCCACCTGTTCGCTCTGGGCAAGCGCAAGCGGACTTTTCCGGGTGGCAAGGATCAATGATTGGACGGGCACAAGGGAAACGGTAACAGGGTGATGGCCAAAAACAAGAATCGGCACCAACGGGTCTAACGCCCACGGGTGCCGATTCGAGGTAGTCAGCGGTCAAGACTCAGGCGTAGGACGCCTGCACACCCTTGATGTTTTTCTTGGTCATCCAAGGCATCATACCGCGAAGATAGGCGCCGGTTTTCTCGATCTGGTGCTTTTCACCTTTCGCGAGGAGTTTGTTGTAATTCTTCAAGCCACCCTTGTATTCCTTGACCCATTCGCGGGTGAATTTGCCCGTCTGGATCTCTTTCAGGATTTTCTTCATGTCTGCCTTAGTGCGTTTGGTGATAACGCGCGGTCCTCGGGTGATATCGCCAAATTTAGCGGTTTCAGAAATGGAGAAACGCATACCGGCTATACCCGACTCATACATGAGATCGCAGATAAGCTTCAGTTCGTGGAGACACTCGAAGTAAGCCATTTCCGGCTGGTAGCCGGCCTCGACCAACGTCTCGAAACCTGCCTGCACCAGCGCGGAAGCACCACCGCAAAGGACGGCCTGCTCACCAAAGAGATCAGTTTCACACTCTTCCTTAAAGGTGGTCTGGAGCACACCGGCCTTGGTCGAACCGATGCCCTTGGCCCAAGCGAGTGCAATTTTCTTCGCCTGCTTCGACTTGTCCTGTGCGACCGCAATGAGTGCGGGCATACCCTTGCCCTCGACATAGAGGCGCCGGACCATGTGGCCAGGTCCCTTTGGGGCAACCATGATGACGTCGATATCCTTGGTGGGTTTGATGAGCCCAAAGTGGACTGCGAGGCCGTGCGAGAAGATGAGGCACTTGCCCTTGGTGAGGTTAGGCTTGATATCTTGGATATAAACATCGGCCTGTTTCATATCGGGCAGGCCGACCATAATGACGTCGGCGCGGCGCACGGCCTCGGCAGTGTCATAGACCTTGAGCCCGTGCTGTTCGGCTACCGCGCGGGATTTGCTGCCGGGATAGAGGCCGATGATGACCTGGCAGCCGCTCTCCTTAAGATTCAACGCATGCGCGTGACCTTGGGAACCGTAGCCAAGAATGGCCAAGGTTTTGTTTTTGAACACGCCGAGATCGGCGTCTTTGTCAGTGTAGACTTTAGCAGGCATGATAAAATAGTGGGGTTAACGTTTGAGCGCCAAACGGCCGCTGCGCGCGAGTTCGAGGATTCCGAAAGGCTCGAGGAGCCCAAGGAAGGCCGTGACCTTCTCATCTTCGCCAGTGCACTCAATGACAAGATAGTCTTGAGAAAGGTGCACGATCTTGGCGCGGAAGATATCCTTGATCTGCAAGATTTCTGGTCGCGTGTCTGAATCGGCTTTCACTTTGACCAAAACCAACTCGCGGGCGACGGCGACGCCATCGGCGAAGTCGATCACGTCCACAACATTAACCAGTTTGCGGAGCTGCTTGATGCAAAGATCCAGCGCATGGTCATCTCCCTTCAGCACCGCAGTGATGCGGGAGAGCGAGGCGTCGTGGGTCGGGGCAACATTGAGTGAATCAATATTGAAGCCGCGTCCCGAAAACATGCCGGCGACGCGAGCCAAGACGCCAAACTTGTTTTCAACAAGGACGGATATCGTATGTCGCATATGATTTTGGTAAAGGATGGTGGACGCCGAGGGACTCGAACCCCCGACCCCCTCGGTGTAAACGAGATGCTCTAACCAACTGAGCTAGGCGTCCGAGCCGAAGGCCGAATGAAGCCGTTCGCCGGCGGGGGTGACAAGAACTTATTCCGCACGGCCTTCAGGCTTTATGACACAGTCGGCTGCTGCCTTGGGCAGTAACCAGCCCCCGC
>JBDNGL010000368.1:0-8422 GCA_041689285.1 Opitutaceae bacterium | reverse complement strand
GGATATCTATGTTGCGGCCATGAAATTACGGCCTGAGCTAATCGTGCTGGATGGCGATGAATTCAACTGCGTGAGTTGCCTGCGTGCTGGCTACAGTGGGCTCCTGCTGGGCGGCGGTATCTTCAATGGTGCCATCGCCAACCGGATGATCACGGCAGTCCGCGCAGGCGACATCGTGGAGGCGGAACGGCTGCAAGCGCGGATGAACGACTTGATGCTGCGAGTCTACGGCGGTCCGAAAATCGAGTGCTGGCTGACCGGCCTGAAGGAACTGCTCGTGCAGCTGGGAATTTTTTCCACGAATGTGAACACCCTCGACTATCCGTTGACGGACGACTGCCGCGCGCAGATCGCCGCCGCGGTGGATGGCCGCGACAGGTTCGGCTACCGCGAGGATCTGTTCGGGCTACCAGTCCGCTGAGGCACCGACCATGCACGACTCCGCGTCCAGGGATCAGGATGTGCGCCTCCGTCCTGACTGGCCGCAGGATCCGGCTAAACTTGACCGTTACGAAAAAGCCAACGACCCCGACACCAAGCTACCATGATCCCGAAAAACATCCAAGGCCCCATCTTCAATCAGGACAGCACGGATTTTTTCTTCGTGCGCTCAGGCGCCCAGATGAGCGGCGAGGCGGTGGATGCCTACATTGACGACCTGCAGCGCGCCGGTATCGGCACTTTTATTTCCTGCGTGAATGCGATGCGGGCCAACTACGCCAGCCAAGTCTGGGAAACCGACTGGCATAGTTATGAACCCGCCGGGCCAGATGATCAGCCCGTGCTGCGCTGCCTACCCCCGGCGGCGATTGCGCCCACCCGTAACCGCCTGGATGCCGCCAAGCGATTGGCCGACTTAGGGATAAATTTTCACGCCCGCGCGCTGGCGCGTTGTCGTTATCACGGCATCGGGGCTTGGGTGACGGTGCGGTTGAACGACGTGCATGATTGCATGACCGAGGAGAGTCCGCTGTTGAGCACTTTCTACAAAGCGCAGCGGACTGCGCAGCAACTGCGGGCCCCGCATCGCGGACAGTGGTGGCCGGAGATGGGGCTCGATTGGGAGCGGCCGGAGGTGCAGGAGCACTATTTCAAACTGGTGCGCGAGCAGTTGGAGACGCTGGATCTCGACGGCATCGAACTCGATTGGATGAGATTTGTTTTTCACTTCCGCGTTGGGCGGGAGCTGGCAGGCGGGCAGGCGATCACGGCTTGGACCGAGCGCGTGCGTTTGCTGTGCGCGGCGGCGGCGCAGCGGCTGGGACACCCCGTCAAACTTGCGGTGCGCGTGCCGAGCCGACCGGAAACGGCGCGGCGGCTCGGGCTTGATGCGGTGGCCTGGGCGCGGGCTGGATTGGTGGACCTCGTGGTGCCGACGCCGTTTTGGTCGACCAGTGATTTCGACATTCCGGTCGGTGAGTGGCGACGGCTACTCGATGGCACCGGCGTCCAGCTCGCACCCGGCATGGAGGTGCGTTACCAGCCGGTGCCGAATGGCCCAGCGCAAACCATGTCGGCTGAACTTGCCACTGGATTGGGGCTGACCTTCCTGCACGGCGGGGCGGATCAGGTTTATCTATTTAATTTCTTTCCCGCCGGTCATGGCTTAGTGAAGGCTTGGGGTTTGCAGAAATACGAAACCGTGATTCGGGCCATGCGCAGCGCTGAGGAACTGATTAAATTGCCCCGGGTTCATGCTGTCACCTACCGTGATGTGCGGGCCCCCGGCGAGGCGGCGGATCATGCCTTGCCGGCCCGCGACCCTGGCGAAGATTTTCAACATCCCCCGGGATGCGCAATTCGAGTGCAGACCGGACCTAAGCCGACAAAGGTGCAGGCCGTGGAGTTGAGTTTGGAGTTTGCCGTTGATTCGGTCGAACCGGCGAAACTGCATGTCTATGTGAACAGTGTCGCCTGTGCAGCGAAGCCCGGCACGACGGCGCCATTGATGACTTACGATGTGCCCGCCGAGATATTGGAGGACGAGGCGCAGGTGGTGGAGGTCGTGGGTGGTGCGCCCAATTCCTACCACCTCGTGCGGGTGGAGTTGGCCGTGGACGGCGGCTGAAACCCGTAAGGCTAGTGCAATAGTCGAGACTTGCTTGAGTGGTCATCCCTTCGCACCAGTGTCACGCAATGCGTGACACTGGTGCGAGGGGATAGCTACGGCGGGCGGCGGTAATGCCGGCTCCGGTCACTTGAGCAGTGACTGCAGATCATCGAGGGTAAGTTGGGCGCTGACGGCATCACTGGCCTCGAAGACGCCGGCCAGCAGGGCGCGTTTTTCGTCCTGCAGGGCGAGCACTTTTTCTTCGACGGTGCCGCTGCAGATGAGTTTGTAACTGGTCACGGTGCGGGTCTGACCAATGCGGTGGGCGCGGTCGGTGGCCTGCGCTTCGACGGCGGGATTCCACCACGGGTCGAGATGGACCACGGTGTCGGCGCCGGTGAGGTTCAAGCCCGTGCCGCCGGCCTTGAGGGAGAGTAGAAACACCGGGATATCGGGGGAGTTTTGAAAACGATCCACCGCAGCCTGACGCTGTTTGGTCGGCATCGCGCCATCAAGGTAGGAATAGGCTACGCCTTGGGTGTCGAGTTCGGTGCGGAGCAGGGCGAGCAGGGATGTGAATTGCGAGAACACGAGCACGCGGTGGCCGTCGTCCACGGCCTCGTCGAGTAATTCACGAAAAGCCTCCAGCTTGGCGGAGTCAGTGGCCGGTGAATCGGGCGCGACGAGGCGCGGGTCGCAGCAAATCTGCCGCAACCGCAGCAATTGCGTGAGCGTGGCGAGCCGCAGGCTGGCTTCATTGGCACCACCGGCGGCGAGGTCGAGGAGGGTCCGCTCGGACTTTTCCTGAAACTCGCGGTAGAGCGCGGCCTGGGCGGGTGTGGGTTCACACCAGAGTGTCTGCTCGATGCGGGCTGGCAACTCGGGAGCGACGCTTTGTTTGGTGCGCCGCAGAAGGTAGGGGGCGGTGCGGGCGCGGAGTCGCTCATTGAACCAGACGCGATCTTCCGGCTTCGTGCCGGCGGGCACTGGTTCAATATAACCGGGCATGAGGAATTCAAAGAGCGCGCGCAGATCGTCGAGTGAGTTTTCCAAAGGCGTGCCGGTGAGTAGAAAACGGCCTTGGCTCCGGAGGGCGCGCAGGGCGCGGGCGTTTTGCGAGCGCCGGTTTTTGATGTGCTGGGCCTCATCGGCGATGACGCAGGTGAATTCCGTGGCGGCAAACAGTTCCCGGTCGCGCGTGAGGGTGCCGTAGCTGGTGATGATAAGATCGTGGACGGCGGTCTGCGCCGGCGCGGTTAGGCGGTGTTCGCCATGATGGACGAATACGCGAAGCGCAGGCACAAAGCGCAGGGCTTCGCGCCGCCAGTTTTCCAAGAGGGAGGCGGGCGCGACGACTAGGGAAGCTTGGGGTGATGCCCGCGTGGAGGCGAGGGCAGCGAGCAGGCCCAAGGCTTGCAGGGTTTTGCCCAAGCCCATCTCGTCGGCTAGCACGCCGCCGAGTTCATGCCGGTAAAGATGCCACAACCAAGCGGTGCCGAGTTTTTGATAAGGTCGCAATTGCGCGGCAAGCGCGGTCGGTAGCGGGGCCGGCGGCAAAGTGGAAAGATTACGGAGAGCCTCGCTGCGCGCGCGCCACGCCGCGGGTGGCTGAAAGTGCGGTGAAAGCTCCTCCAGCAGCGGCTGCAATTCCGCGGCGCGTGCGGCCGGCACCCGACAGGTCAACCGACCGGCGGCGCCGCCGCCTGCGTGGCCGGTCAGCACGCGCTGAGCGGCGGCGAGTCGTTTAAGCTTGGCGGGTTCGAATAAAAATATTCCACCGGCAGTTTCGAGGTAGCTGTGGCCGGTGTTGACGGCGTTCCGGATCTCCGTGTCGGTGGCGGGGCCGGCACTCAGGCCGAGCGTGACTTCAAAACCGGCGCCTGCCTCCGTGGTTGTGCACGTGAAGTTGGCGGTTTGCAGCCGCGCGGTGTGTTTGGCGAAGTTGGGCGTGAAGACCGCAAAAAACCGGTAGCGCAGGGCGTCGCCGTGCGCGGCGAGAAAAGTCAGCGTTTTGTGCCGGTCGCGTAGCCACCATTTTCGATTCGATGGCTCCAGGGTGAATCCATTGCTCTTCAGCAGATCGAGGGCCTCCCCGTAAGCCGGATGGTCGCGCGATGGCAGGCTGATGGCAACATAGTGCTCGGTGCCGTCCACGGTCATCGGTGGGGCGGCAGGACTAGGCCGGGCCGCTGGGCGTGTGAGAGTGGGCGCGGCGTTTGCCGGTGGGGCTGCGGGCAAAGCGAGCAGCTCGGGGTAGGGCCACGCTTGCGGGGCCTGATTATCTTCGACAAAGATACGCTGCGTGCCGGCGGCGGTGACCAGTTCGCGCAGTTGGGCGCGGTTGAGTTGGATGAATTTCGGCGGGGTCGGCGTGCCGCACCAGCGTTGCAGCAGGGCGAGGGTGGGCAGCAGCTCCACGGGAGGGGCGCTCGCTCGCTCCAATTCCACCTTGAGCGGCACGGCATCGCGCCCGATGGCAGCGGTGAGATTGGGCGGCAGGTGCAGGCGGAGCATGACGGCGAAGCCACAAGAGCGGGTGCTAGACAAGAGTTGTCAACCCGTGCACAACGGGTGGCGGGTTGCTTTTAAGATTCCCAGTTGTGGTGCTTTGGCCAAAGGTTGCCCCAAATTATGCCCCGAACCAAATCAAAGAATGCTGAAAGTGACCGGCTAGCGGCCGATGCACGGCACGAAGCGAATTGGAAACTGTGGGGGCCTTACCTAGCCGAACGGCAGTGGGGCACCGTGCGGGAGGACTACTCGCCTGACGGTGAGTGCTGGGATTATTTCAGCCACGAGCAGGCGACAGGCCGCGCCTATCGCTGGGGCGAGGACGGTTTGCTGGGCATTACCGACCGCGAGTGCCGGTTGTGCTTCGCCGTCGCGCTCTGGAACGGCCGTGATCCCATCCTGAAGGAGCGGCTGTTCGGCCTGACCAACGGTGAGGGCAACCACGGTGAGGACGTCAAGGAATGCTACTTCTACCTCGACAACACGCCGACGCATTCATGGATGCGGGCGCTCTACAAATACCCGCAGGCGGCATTTCCCTACGACGGGTTGCGCCGGGAAAACCGCCGGCGTTCGCGCGACGAGCCTGAATACGAGCTGCTCGACACGGGGGTCTTTGAGGACAACCGCTATTTCGACGTGGCGGTGACCTATGCTAAGGCCGGGCCCGATGACATCCTCATTGAGTTAACCGTGGCCAACCGCGGACCCGAGGCAGCGACCGTGCATGTGTTGCCGACGCTCTGGTTTCGCAACACGTGGTCGTGGGGCTGCCGGCATGAAGGCTGCGAGGTGAAACCGCGGCTGCGGGAGACCGCGCCCGGCCGCGTGCAATGCGACCATGCGACGCTGGAGCGGATGATTTTTGCCGTCGAGCCGCTCGCCGACGAAACGCCGTCGCTGCTTTTCACCGACAACGAGACCAACACTGCGAAGCTCTTCGGTGCCGATAAATCGCCCGCCCACCCGAAGGATGCCTTGCATGATTATGTCGTGCACGGTCGGCGCGAGGCGGTGAACCCGCAGCGCACCGGGACCAAGTGCGCCGTGCATTGCACTTGGGAATTGGCGGCAGGGGCGGAACGGAAAATCCGCCTGCGGCTGTTTACCGAGGCCGCACCACCGCGCGAGATTTTCGGGCGGGAGTTTGCCACTACGATGGCGGCCCGGCAGGCTGAGGCGGATGAGTTTTTCGGGTCTTTGTTGGGCCTGTCCCGGAGCGCGGAGCAGGCAGTGGCGCGGCAGGCCTACGCTGGCCTGCTGTGGTCGAAGCAATTCTATCACTACATCGTGGATGACTGGTTGCGTGGTGATCCCGAGCAGCCTGCACCCCCGCCGGCGCGGCTGACCGGGCGCAATCACGACTGGCCGCATTTTTATGCCCGCGACGTGCTCTCGATGCCCGACAAGTGGGAATACCCGTGGTTCGCGGCGTGGGATCTCGCCTTCCACATGGTGCCAATGGCGCAGCTCGACCCGAAGTTCGCCAAGCACCAGCTCAACCTGCTGCTGCGGGAATGGTACCTGCATCCGAACGGGCAGATGCCGGCGTATGAATTTGCCTTCGGCGACGTCAATCCCCCGGTGCACGCGTGGGCGTGCTGGCGGGTTTATAAGATGACCGGGCCGCGCGGTGGGCGCGACCGGATGTTTCTGGCACGCACCTTCCAAAAGCTGCTGCTCAATTTCACCTGGTGGGTGAACCGCAAGGATCCGCACGGCCAGCACGTTTTCAGCGGCGGTTTTCTCGGGCTCGACAACATCGGGGTCTTCGACCGCAGCAAACCGCTGCCCGGCGGCGGTCACTTGGAACAGGCGGATGGCACCGCGTGGATGGCATTCTACTGCGGCACGATGTTGGCGATGGCGCTGGAGCTGGCCGAGGGCGACCCGGCATACGAGGATATCGCGTCGAAGTTCTTCGAGCATTTCGTCGCGATTGCGGATGCGATGAACAATCTGGGCGGTGCGGGTCTCTGGCACGAGGAGGACGGATTCTACTACGACCAGCTCAAGGTGGCCGGCGGCGGCCAACCGCTGCGGCTCCGCTCCATGGTAGGGGTTATCCCGCTCTTTGCGGTGGAGTTCATCGAAGAAAGCACCCTGCAGAAACTGCCGGGCTTCGCGAAACGCACCCGCTGGTTTCTGGAGAACCGGCGGGATCTCGCGTCACAGATTTCCTACATGGCCGGTGACGGCTGCGAGACGGGGCGGCGCCTGCTGGCGATCCCCTCGCGGGAGCGGCTCGAACGTGTGCTCCGCTATGTGTTCGACGAGAAGGAATTTCTTTCCGCCCATGGCGTTCGCTCGCTTTCCCAGCGTTACGCGGAGCAGCCGTTTGTGCTCCACCTCGCCGGAGAAGTGCACCGGGTGGACTACGTGCCGGGCGAATCGAACACGTGGCTTTTCGGCGGCAATTCCAACTGGCGCGGGCCGGTTTGGTTTCCACTGAACTTTTTGCTGATCGAGGCGCTGGAGCGCTACCATCATTTTTATGGTGATGCCTTCACGATGGAGTTTCCCACCGGCAGCGGTCGGCGGCTAAACTTGGCGGAGATCGCGCGGGAATTGTCACAACGCCTCGTCGGACTCTTCCTACCCAACGGCGGCGGGCGGCGGCCGGCTTTGGGGCTGGAGCCGCGTTTTGTGAGTGATCCGCACTGGCAGGATCTGCTGCTGTTCCATGAATATTTTCACGGGGAAACCGGCGAAGGTCTGGGGGCTAGCCACCAGACCGGGTGGACGGCGTTGGTGGCCAAGATGATTACGGACCGGGCCCTGCCGGGCCGGTAAAAACGCACTCATCGCGGCCCGGAGGTAGGCCGCCCTGCCTGCACTGGCGGCGACGCGCATGCGGACATCCGGCTTACGATTCATCGGGTGGCGAACTAGGAGCGTATCAATTTCGTGAATCCACGTGGCGGGTGCGGGGGCGGTCCAGCACTACGAGTGGATCAGGTGCGGCCTTGAGCTACCGCCAGTTTCCCGGACGCGGCGGGGAAGTAATTCGCGCTTGGTTGTTCGCGGCCGACCGGGCAGGTTTCCGCCGTCCGCATGCGCAAACAACTTCGCCCAATCCTCGGCCGGTTCACCTGGTCGCCGGTGATCTGCTTCGGGCTGGCCTGGCTGCTCATGCAGACTGAGCCGATGCGGCAAATCGCTTGGCGCACACTCGACTGGCGAACGAGCTTGCGGGCGTATTTCCAGCCGCCGCCGGATCCGCGCCTCGGTATTATTCTCTTCGAGGACAGCACCGAGATGAACTTAGTCGCTTGGCCGCCGGATCGCGCCTTCCATGGTGCCTTGGTCGAACTCCTCGCCCAGACGCGGCCAGCGGTGGTGACGTGGGATGTCATTCTCGATGCCTCACGCGAAGGCGAGGGCGACGATCTGATGGCCGCGGGGGTCGTGGCGGCGCGGGATCTTGGGACGCGCGTGGTGACCGGGAGTGCCACTGACTTTGCGCCCCCGAAGGAACCGGTGACGGCGGCCGGACCGACCCGACCGCTTACCGACGTTGAAGGCGACATCAACCGGCTGGATGGGCAGGACTACGCGATCCTGCCCTTTCCCCAACTGCGGGCGGAGAGCGTTTACGGTTTTGTGGATGCGCCCCGGGGCCGGGACGGCATCATTCGCGAGCTGCCGCTGGTCGTGCGGGTGGGCGGCGAGGTTTATCCGTCGCTGGTGCTGCAGACGCTTATGGCCTACTGGCGGGTGCCGGTGGAGGCGGTGCGCGTGAGGCTGGGTGATGCGATTCTCCTGCGCACGGCAAGCGGCGAAGTGCGTGTGCCTATCTCGGCGACGGGCGCCTATTTCATCAACTACCGTTACGATCATGATGACCTCCGGCCCGATATT
>JBDNGL010000367.1:0-10911 GCA_041689285.1 Opitutaceae bacterium | reverse complement strand
GTTTTGCACCGAAGCATCGAGCCTCGAGCCTCCAAAATCGAAAATTCCCGACCCCCTGCCCGCCGCCGTCGCGATTGAGTGCCTGCACACCTATTCTCTGATCCACGACGACCTGCCGTGCATGGACAACGACGACCTCCGCCGCGGCTGGCCCACCGCTCACAAACAGTTTGACGAGGCCACCGCCCTGCTGGCCGGCGACGCGCTGCTCACGCATGCTTTTGCCCTGCTCGCTGAAGCCTACGCCGACCGACCCGCTCTCGCCCACGCCCTGATCCGGGAACTCGCCGATGCCGCCGGCAGCCGCCGACTCATCGGTGGTCAGATGGAAGACCTGCTGGCCGAGAAACGAACCGCCCCCACTGCCGACGAACTTGAGTTGATCCACCTCAACAAGACCGCTGCCATAATCGAGGCCGCCCTCGGTATAGGCGGAATCATCGGTCAAGCCAATGAGGATGACCTCAACTCGCTCCGTCTCGCCGGCCGCCACCTCGGCCTCGCGTTCCAGATCATCGACGACGTGCTCGACGCCACCGCTGATACGGCGACCCTCGGCAAGACGGCCGGCAAGGACGCCAAGGCGGATAAAACCACCTTTGTGAAACTGCATGGTATCGAAAAGTCGCGTCAGCTTGCCGCACAGCACACGGAAAGCATGCTCGGGGTGCTGCGCACGCTACCGGGCGAGAAAGCATTTCTCACGACACTCGTTGCCACCATGATCCAGCGCCGCAAGTAGCGGAATCCTACACGGTAGTTTCACGGCCGCCCGTTGCTTTACAGGGTGTGATCTAGGTTTCACCGGTCTCACATCGAAACGGTCACCATCCGTGAATTACGCCAAAATTGGTCCGGCATCGAACCCGGCTTGAAGACCACGCGAGCCGCATTGATTGTGACCCGTGACGGCACCCCGGCCGCGGAGGCTGCGCTGGAGTAGCAGTTCCCGGTGACGCCTATGAGCTGGCCCTGCGGCAGCTTAAAACTCAAGAACCTTACTGTCGCACCCTTGACCGCTTGCATCTGTCGGTAGCGGAAGGACTGGGCCTGCAACGGTTCATGGCGAACGGCCGGACGCAGGCCACGGCAGCCAAAGCCTTGGGCCTTGAGATGCTCAAGCCGGAGTAATGCCGTTCTTCACTTCACCGCGGCCGCCGCAGTGACCAGCTCCACAAAGCTACGACATTCTAAACTCGCACCACCAATGAGGCCGCCGTCGATGTCTTTCTGGCCGAGTAGCTCGGGTGCGTTGGCGGGTTTCATCGAACCACCATAGAGAATTCGGACTTTTTGCGCGACAGCGTCACCGAACAGTTTCACGAGCAACCCGCGGATAAAGGCGTGCACTTCCTGCGCCTGATCGGACGTCGCCACCTTGCCAGTGCCGATGGCCCAGACGGGCTCGTAGGCAATGATCACACCCGGTGCCTGATCCTTGCCGACACCTTCCAGCCCGGCTTCCAGCTGGGTCTGCACCACCCTGAGGGTACTGCCAGCTTCGCGCTCACTGAGTGTCTCGCCCACACAGAGGATGGGTCGCAGTTGGTTTTTCAGCGCGGTGATGACCTTCTGGTTGATGAAGGCATCGTTTTCGCCGAAGAGGGAGCGGCGTTCACTGTGTCCAAGAATGACATGGGTGGCGAAAAGCGCGCGCAACATCGGGGCCGATGTCTCGCCGGTGAAAGCACCACTGGTCTCAAAGTGCATGTTCTGCGCACCCAACTTGAGATTAGACCCTTCAAGGGCATGGCCAACCGATTCCAACGCCGTGAACGGCGGGCACACCACCACATCCACGTCAGTCTGCTTGCCAATGGCAGCGACCAGTTCGACCGTAAGACCCACCCCGTCGGCGGGCGTCTTGTTCATCTTCCAGTTACCAGCGATGAGTTTTTTGCGGAGCGTCATGGGTTTATGTTGTCACGGAGGCGCAGAGACGCGGAGCAGATTGAAAGGCTGACTCTGCGCCTCGATGTCTTCATGGCCAATCTTCTTTTAGTTTTCCAGAAAAACGACTCCTGGCAGGGCCTTACCCTCAAGGAATTCGAGACTGGCGCCACCACCAGTGGAGCAGTGGGTAACTTTGTCGGCTATCTTAAATTTCTTGGCGGCGGTGGCAGTGTCGCCACCACCTACGACCGTCGTGGCCCCGGCAGCGGTGGCGGCGGCAAACGCCAACGCCATGGCCTTAGTGCCGTCAGCGAACTGCGCTACCTCGAACACGCCCGGGGGGCCGTTCCAGATGATGGTCTTAGCTCGGCCGATCACCTGAGCGAAGTGCTCGCGCGACTTCGGGCCGGCATCAAGGCCCATCCAGCCGGCTGGAATGCCGGTCTGGTCGTCAGCGACGCCGGTTTGCACGGCGGCGATGTCTGCCGGCGAACCCGGGAAACGGTCGGCGGTGATGAAGTCCACGGGCAGCGTGATCTTTACGCCCTTGGCTTTCGCCTTGTCGAAAAGCTCTTGGGCGATCTTGGCACCTTCAGCATCGAAGAGTGACGTGCCGATTTCCATGCCCGCCAGCACCTTCTTAAAGGTGAAAGACATCCCGCCGCCGATGATAATCTCATCGGCCTTTTCGAGGAGGTTGTTGATGAGGGGAATCTTGTCAGCAATCTTGGCACCCCCGAGGATGGCGAGCAGGGGACGCTGCGGATTGTCGAGGACGGCGGCAAAGGCCTTGAGTTCTGCCGCCATCAGAAAACCCGCCGCCTTCTCCTTGAGCGAGACGCCGACCATTGAGCTATGCGCACGGTGGGCCGTGCCAAAAGCGTCGTTCACAAAAACGTCGCCCAGCTTGGTCAGCGAGGCGCGGAAGGCCGCCACCGCAGCCGGATCGGCTTTGATGGAGGCACCCTCATCATTTTTCACCTTGCCCTCTTCCTCGCCATGAAAGCGCAGATTCTCCAGCAGGACGACCTCGCCGGGTTTAAGCGCGGCGCAGGCGGTCTCGACAGCGGGACCGACACAGTCAGCAAGAAACTGGACCGGCCGATCGAGCAGCTTGGCCAATTCGACCGCGACTGGACGGAGCGAGTATTTCTCATGCCTCTGGCCATTGGGCCGGCCCAGGTGCGACATGAGCACGACCGCGGCCCCCTGCTCGAGAGCGAACTTGATCGAGGGCAGCGCGGCGAGGATGCGCTGCGTGTTCGTGATGGCGCCGGTGGCCTTGTCCTGCGGGACGTTAAAGTCCACACGCATGAGAACACGTTTACCGGTCAGAGCGAGGTCGCGAATGGATTTGTATTTGGGCATGATAAAACAAAAACGCCACGGAGACGCAGAGAAATTATTCGCACTCTCTGCGTCGCCGTGGCTCGGTGGCAGATTTTAAACTGCAACTTAAAGCTTGGCGGCAATCTTCTTGGCCAGATCGACGACGCGGTTGGAATAGCCCCACTCGTTATCATACCAACTCACGAGCTTAAAGAATTTGCTGTTCAGCTCGATGCCGGAACCGGCGTCGAAGATCGACGACGCCTTGCAGTGGATGAAATCGGAGGAGACCACTTCGTCCTCGGTGTATTCGAGGATGCCCTTCAGGTAGGTTTCGCTGGCCTTTTTCATCGCGGCGCAGATTTCCTTGTAGGAAGTCTCCTTGGTGGTCTTCACCGTGAGATCGACCACCGAGACGGTGGGGGTCGGCACGCGGAAAGACATGCCCGTGAGCTTGCCCTTGACCTCGGGGATCACGAGCGCGGTGGCCTTCGCGGCACCGGTCGATGCCGGGATGATGTTCTGCGCGGCCGTGCGGCCACCCTTCCAGTCCTTCTTCGAAGGACCGTCCACGGTCTTTTGCGTGGCAGTGTAGGAATGGATGGTCGTCATGAGACCCTCTTCAACGCCAAAGCCTTCCTTGAGCAGCACGTGCACAACCGGCGCGAGGCAGTTCGTGGTGCAGGAGGCGTTGGAAATGATGCTGTGCTTGGTCAGGTCGAGTTTGTCGTCGTTCACGCCGATCACGACCGTGATGTCCTCACCTTTGCCCGGAGCGGAGATGATGACCTTCTTGGCACCCGCAGTGATGTGACCCTTGGCCTTCTCGGCCTCGGTGAACAGGCCGGTAGACTCGATGACGAGTTCGACCCCAAACTTGGCCCACGGCAACTCGGCGGGGGTGCGGGCACTGACCACGGCAATCTCCTTGCCATTGACCACCAAGATGTCGTCGTCGGCCTTGTCGGGGGACGATTTTTTGGAGCTGACGGTGCCGTTGAAACGGCCTTGGGTGGAATCGTATTTCAGCAGGTAGGCCAGATTGTCTGCCGGGACGATGTCGCCGACGGCAACGACATCGAGGGTCGTGCCGAGGAGACCCTGTTCGCACAGGGCGCGGAAAACGAGACGGCCGATGCGGCCAAAACCATTGATTGCGACTTTAACTGCCATGGGAGTATGCGGATTTAGTGGTTGTTTGCTGATTAATGAAAGTGCCTCGGCGCGAGCGCGGAAACAGTTCAAAACAACAGGCCCAAAGGATGGATGCAAGGGGCATTTGGGTCAGGGTGTGTCATGGCGGACAATTCGCCTTAGCGGGCCTCACCCAACCATAGCCCACAGCCCAGTGCCGGCACAAAGAGTTCGGCTCCTACCGGTTGACGTGCCCCATGACCTGAGAAAAACCTCTCGTGGTCCGCCAATTGCCGCCAATGGGCAGAGGCAGGCACGGCCTCGCCCAGTGCAATGGTCGTGTCGTGCACGGTCGGATTGACAGCCAATAGCAATTGCTGCGGGCCGTGGGAGCGGTCGGCGTTGTAGAGGACTGCGGTCGCCGTCGAATCGGGAGCACTTAAAAATTTAAAATAGCCTTCACTCGGTCGCGTCCATAGCCGCAACAGTCGCCCGGTTTCGCTGCGTCGAAACGCGATCCAATCCGCGAAATACGCGTGCGTCCCAGGAAAGCGATACAACCGCCGGTAATCGAGGGCATTGAGATCGCCACGCTGGTAGGTATTGTTCACGCCCTGCTTCGAACGCAAAAAATCCTGCCCGGCGGCGATCAACGGAATGCCGATGGACGAAAACAGAATGGCCGCCATCAGATGCGTGCGCCGGCGGTCATTCGGAGTCACGGCCTGGCCGTTGCCGTCGGGGTTTTCCGTGATGACATCGATCCACGTGCGGTCATCATGCGACTCGGTGTAATTGACCGTCTGCGCCGGCCACTTCGCCCAATACCATGGTGAGCCTTTGACGAAATACTCGAAGGTCGCCGCGCTGCCGCCGCCGCGCACGAATTCCCGCAAGAAATCGCGGTAGCCATCGTTCCACGAGGTCCAGCCCGTATCACGCAAAGCGCCGGCAATATGGCCGCGAAAGCTCCACGGCTCGGCAATCAGGATCACGTCGGGCTTGACCCGTTTGAGCGCCGCCTCGATCTTGCGCAGCGTCGGCACGCCAAGCAACTCGGCGAGGTCGAAGCGGAAACCATCAACCCCGTAGAGTTCGATGAGGTGCAGGCAACTGTCGATGATGAGCCGGCGCATCATGGCCGCCGCCGGACGCGTGTCGTTGCCACAACCGCTCCAATTAGCGAGCTGCCCGGCGGCGTCTTCTTCGAAATAATAGAGCTTGTCGATGAACAGCAGGTGCGCCGGTTCGCCAACATGGTTGTAAACCACATCCAGCACCACGGCGATTCCGCGCCGATGAAACGCCGCCACCAGTGCCTGGAGTTCACCGATTCCCGAAGCCCGGGCCGGCACCAAACTGTAGGCACTGGCGGGGGCAAACCAGTTCACCGACATGTAGCCCCAATGGTATTCTTCTTGCTCGCGGTTGTCGAATTCCTGCACTGGCTGCAGTTCGACACAATTCACGCCCAATTGACTTAGGTAAAACTCCGGGCTCTCGACCCATTTGCGCAAGCCGACAAAGCCCCTGTGCTCCGCGTCCGAAGCCACGACCGGTGCCTTCGCCGCAAGATCGCGCACGTGGGCTTCCGCAATGACAAGATCCTGCCAGGCCGGTGTTTTGAAACTGCGATCACCCGCGCCGATTTGCGCCCGGTCGACCACGATCCCCGGGCCGAGATGGCAAACCGCCGCCAAGGCATAGGGATCAAGCACGCGCTGTGCCGGATCGAACCGCGTGGTCGTGTCCCGCGGGCCGTCGAGTTCATACCAATAAAACCACCCGTGGAGATTGCCCTCGGCCGCCGTTTCCCAGACGGCCGGTTCATCTTCGCGGGGCGTCAATGCAATCAGCTGCGCCGCTTCTAGCCCTGCCTCCTCCGCAGCCAGTCGCAGCTGCACCGAACGCGCGCGGGGCGCAAACAGACGAAACACCGTCTGACCGTCGCGCACGAGTGCGCCCAGCGGGCGATCCGTCTTCAGAGTAAAGAAAAACTCACCCGGCTCCAAGGGCACACCCTCGGTTTCCGCCCCGGCCGGCGCGACGGTCCACGCCACCGAAAGATCAAGTGGCTTCGCCAAGGTGAAGCGGAACAGCTGCCGTCCGGTAATCTCAGGCACCACCACGAGATTCATATGGCCGGCCGTGTCGCCCACGGCGTTCGGCGCATTGTCCGACAAACGCAGCCATTGATGCTCGCCGGTCACAAATTTGAAGCGTGGCGGCTGGGTCGCGGTGAAGAATTTCGCCCCCGTGCCGTGCCATAGCAGCATCGGCACACCCTCCAGCTCGCCCGGCTGCAGCCGCCATTTTTCGTCGCCCACCGCGGTCTGCCAATCGTTGAAATCACCCGCGACATAGACCGCCTGCTCGGCGGTCGCCTTAGGTGAAAGCGCAAACACCATCTCGCCATCGTCGTTGACAAAATAGCCGTAGCGCAGGGCCGCCGCGTGCCGGGGCGCGCGTTCAAAGGAAGAAAACACCCGCACCTTACCCTGCCCCACCAATCGCACCGCCGGTACCTCACTGTCGCTCCAATCGCGCGGAAACTCGATGCATCCGGATTTGGGTGATTCGAGCCACGCGCGAACAGGCAGGTCTTGTTTCATGGAAACGGGCATCATGCGCAGCGACACAGTCCCAGCAAGCCCACAGCGTGCCGCGCTTCGAATGGCATCTTTACCACGTGCGGTGCGGATAGACACCACCCCCAAGTCTTGGTCTTTGGCAGTTGGGAGCGATGTTAGTCGTGGCCAAGCTTCCGGGCCACCTCCCAGTTTGACAAAACGGCACGCGCTGCGCGTCGTTGGCTGCGTGTCTGCCAAGGAAAAGATCCTCGTTGCCATGTCGGGCGGAGTGGACAGCTCCGTCGCGGCCCTAGTGCTCCAAGCGCAGGGGCACGAGATTGTCGGCGCTTACATGAAGAACTGGATAAACGAGGATAATATCATCGGCCATTGCCCTTGGCTTCAGGACATTGAGGATGCGCGGGCTGTGGCGGAAAAAATTGGCATTGAGTTTCGGGTCGTGAATCTCATGCAGGATTATCGTCGGCTCGTGGTGGACTACCTGCTCGACGGTTACCAGCGGGGCCTCACGCCCAATCCTGATGTGAGGTGCAACCGCGAGATGAAGTTTGGCGTATTTTTACGCTACGCCCAAGCCGAGGGCTTTGCGGCAGTTGCGACCGGGCACTACGCACGACGGGAGGTGCTACCCGGTGGTAACGTTGCCTTGCTGGAAGGGCTCGATAAAAACAAGGACCAGTCCTACTTTCTCACCCTGCTTTCGCAAACTCAGGTTCGCGCAGCCCGATTCCCAATCGGTCACTTGCCTAAGCCCGAGCTCCGTCGGCTTGCCAGTGAGGCCGGCCTGTCCAATGCCGATAAGAAAGACAGCCAGGGCATCTGCTTCATCGGGGAGGTGAAGATGGCTGATTTTTTGCGGACGTATGTGCCGGACCAGCCCGGTCCGATCATCCGTGCGACTGACAGCAAAGTGCTCGGCGAGCATCGCGGACTGCACTACTACACCCTTGGCCAGCGCCGTGGCATCCGGATTCCATCGGACACCGACCACAAGGCTTACGTGGTTGTCGGCAAGCGCGTGAGTGACCATGCCCTGCTGGTCGCATTCGACGAACTGGCGGCTCCCGGCCTGTGGACCGACACCTGCCGCGTGCACAGCCTGAGTTTTATTGGCGCTACCCTCACCGCGCCCGGCCAGATCGAGTGCCGGGTGCGCTACCGCGACCCGCGTGTGGCCATCGATTTCGCGCCCGGGGATCAAGGGACTGCGACGATCCACTTCAGCCAACCGCAACGCGCCCTAGCACCCGGACAAATTCTGGCGCTCTACCGTGGAGAGCAGTTGCTCGGGGGCGGCGTTTTCGTCTGAACGGCAAAGGTCGTTCAGCTCAAGTCCCTAAAGCTACCAAACTCTGGATCGAACAGGCGTCGGTAGATGCGCACCGCCGTGCCGTCGGTAAGACCGGAAAGATAATCGCAGATGCGGCGCGCCTTGGCCTGGCGGGTCTTGGCGGCAGCAATCAAACGGCCCACTTGAGGCGGGAGTATATGGATCACCCGCGGGCCTTTCTCGACATAATTGCGCCAGATGGAATCCCAGAGATCGAAAAGCACCCGCCGGGCCTTATGCTCGAGCTGCTGAAGTTGCGGGCTTTCGAAGATAATATCGTTGGCCATGCGCTTAAAGAAGAGCGCTTCCCGCTGGGCGGCTTCGTCCACCACCAATGCGTAACGGTAGCGGTTGGTCTTGGCGGCCATAAAATTATCGCGCTCGCGCAACCGACAGGCTTGGATGAAGCCACCGATGCGGGCACCAAACACCCCTTCGAGTCGGTCCGCACGGATGGCCTGCAACAGACGATCGAGATGTTGCTGCTCATCGGGACCGAGCGCCTCATCATGCGCCCAGTCCTCGATTTTATCCTTGGTGAGGAAGCCGGCCTTTACTCCGTCCACGATATCGTTGAGCGAGTAGGCCGCGTCGTCAGCCCAGTCCATGATCTGGCATTCGACACTCTTGAAATCGTTCAGCGAGTCGCCGGCCAGCAGGGCACTGGGGATGGCGGCGGCATCGAAGACGAAGTCGCGATAAATCAGCTGGGTATCATAAAGGAAATGATTGGCGGGTGGGCGGGCGAATTCACCAAAGAGCTTTTTGTATTTCAGCACCCCGTCGAGAAGGGCACGGGTGGGTTGCATCCCGCGCACGCCCGACTCGTTTTGAAAAATTGTCTCGGTCAGCAAATGAAGTGTCTGGGCGTTGCCTTCAAAGCCGCCCCACTTGGCCATCAATTCCTGCAAGGTGCGCTCACCGGAGTGCCCAAAGGGCGGATGCCCGAGATCATGCGCGAGACAAACCGCCTCGACCAAATCACTGTCGATGTAAAAATCGGTTTTCAGTGGCCCACCGCGCGTCCGTAGGAAATGGCAGATGGAGCGCCCGATCTGTGACACCTCAATGGAATGCGTCAGCCGTGTGCGGTAGAAATCATACTCACCGGAGAGGAAAACCTGAGTCTTGGACTGCAGCTTACGGAAGGCATGGGCATGGATGATGCGGTCGCGGTCGATTTGGAAGGGGTTGCGGTAGTCAGGCTTACGCCGGCCGCCGAACGACGCGGCGTCAAAGGCATTGTAGAAACGGTTGTCCATGGAAGCAGTTGAAAGGACAGCGAAAGACTCCGTGATGCAAACCCATACCCGTGCCCGCCACCTCCCTCCCCACCCCGCTCGGAGCCGGCGGTATCATCAGGCAAGACGGCGGGTTGCTGGGTTTCTGACCGTCGCCGGCCAGCGAGGTGGGATCACGACCACGTTGCATCTCCCCACCATCGAGGGCACAAAGTTATTCGCTGGGTAACATTCACCATTATCGCCGCTAAGAGCGCTAACCGAATCAGGCTTAGGTGTTGTTTCACACCGGCATCCCCCCACACTGAACTTACCTCCATTTCCATGTCCGTCCGAACCATGCGCGCCATCGCCAAGCTCAACCCCGGCCCCGGGTTACAAATGACAGACGTCCCGATACCTGAGCCCGGCATCAACGACGTCCTGATCAAGATCAAAAAGACCTCCATCTGCGGCACCGACATCCACATCTACAACTGGGACGACTGGGCGCAGAAAACCATCAAGACACCGATGGTGGTCGGGCACGAGTTTGTGGGCTTGATCGAGAAGGTCGGCACCAACGTGCAGGGCTTCAAACCGGGTGATCTCGTGGACGGCGAAGGTCACATCGTCTGCGGCGTGTGCCGCAACTGCCTCGCCGGTCGCCGCCACTTATGCCGAGACACCAAGGGCGTGGGTGTCAATCGCGACGGCGCCTTTGCTGAATATCTATGCATACCCGCCAGCAACGCCGTGCACGTGGATCCGTCAATTCCACTCGATGTGCTCTCCTGCTTCGATCCACTCGGCAACGCCACGCACACCGCCCTTTCCTTCGACCTTGTAGGTGAAGATGTGTTGATCACGGGTGCCGGCCCCATCGGCTGCATGGCGGTAGCCATCGCCAAAATGGCCGGGGCTCGCAAGGTCGTCGTCACCGACGTTAACCCGGACCGCCTCGCCCTCGCCACCCGGATGGGCGCCACCCGCGCCGTTGATGTTTCCAAGGAAAACCTGCGCGACGTGCAAGGTGCACTCAACATGAAGGAAGGCTTCGACATCGGACTGGAGATGTCAGGCAATCCGCGCGCGCTGAACGACATGATCGACAACATGGCGCACGGCGGGCGCATCGCCCTGCTCGGCATCATGCCGGGTGCCGCCGCGGTGGACTGGAACAAAGTCGTCTTCAATATGCTCACGATCAAGGGTATCTACGGACGCGAAATGTATGAGACCTGGTATAAGATGACCGCGCTCATCCAGAGCGGACTCGATATCTCACCGGTAATCACCCATCGCTTTCACTACACGGATTTCCAGCCTGCCTTCGACCTGATGCGCTCCGGATAAAGCGGCAAAATCGTGCTGAACTCGCATTAACAAATGTCGCCTGTTTTTCTAACCCATC
>JBDNGL010000366.1:0-2153 GCA_041689285.1 Opitutaceae bacterium | reverse complement strand
GCACCAACCATTGGTTTTCGCGGGTGGTCTTGAACGCACCGATGGCGAGGTAACGCTGGCGCAGCGTTTCGTCTCATCCGATGGTGCGCCGGAGAGGAGGCTGGAGAGCGCCGGGCAGCTTGTAGCGGTTAGCGTTAAAGCTGAGTTCAAATCCGCTGCGCTCGGCCACAGGTTTAACCTCTGGTTCGAAGAATTATTTTCACACGGTTGGGTTACTGATCGCGATCCATGAAAAACAGGGGACGATCCCCATACGCGAAAAATAAAACGGCGGCGAGCACGGCCCCGAGGATCAGCGCAACGGCAACGGCCCAAAGCAGACACCCACGCCGGACCTCCTGACTGGTCGCGATGGGGTCCGGGGTGTAGGTATCGGGGAGGGGCAGAGCAGTCGCGAGACTCCGAGGCTCCGGTCGCGCTGCTGCGGGTGGGGTGGCGGCAGGGCCGTTCGGCGGGTTGGCCTCAAGCGCGCTAATCTCGCGGTCGAACCAGTTCAGTTGTTGCTGAGCGAGGTCGCGCTGACGGCGGAGGACGGTGAGGCGATCGGACACAGATTCGAGTTAGGCCGACCGCCTGGTTTGAGGCAATGCTCCTTAAGCAGTCGCGTGCCGGTTCGCAGGGCTTCGCAAACAAACGGCTACACAGGCTGAGCGAACGGACCGGACGTGTGCACTTGCGGCAAACTTTGGCGAGGCGAGCTGGGCACCCTCGCGGCCAAGTCCAAAGACCGGGGGAGATTGGAATCGCCAGAACTCACGCCAAGATCGGGCGGAGGTGAGACACAAAAAAGGCGCACCTAGGGGTGCGCCTGAAATTTGTGCGAAGGTCGATGGAATCAGACGATTGCGACCTTGCGGTGGGCCTTGTCGAATTTGACGACGCCGTCCTTGAGGGCGAAGAGAGTCCAATCGCGGCCGATGCCGACGTTTTTACCGGCGTGCAGCTTGCTGCCGCGCTGGCGGACGATGATGTTGCCAGCGATGACGGTTTCTCCGCCGAACATTTTAATGCCCAGACGCTTCGAGCGGCTGGAACGACCGTTGCTGGATGAGCTCTGACCTGTTTTATGCGCCATGACGTAATTTCTCCTTAGACTGTGATTGACTCGATCTTGATGACCGAAAGCTCTTGGCGATGGCCGCGTTTACGCTCCATGCCTTTGCGCTTCTTCTTTTTGAAAACAACGACTTTGTCGCCGCGCTTGTTTTCCAGCACCTTGGCGGAAACCGAAGCACCGGTCAGACGAGGAGTGCCGACCTTAAAGTCAGCGCCTTCGCCGACGGCGAGGACGTCCGTAATCTCAACCGTGGCACCGGCTTCCGTATTCGGATAGCGGTTGACGATGAGGATGTCGCCCTCGGTCACAGTGAACTGCTGGCCTTGGGTTTTGATAGTGGCTTTCATAAATAAAACCGCAGAGAAAGCGGTTTTGCGTCCGTGAAAGCAAGGATTTATTTAGAATCCAGTCCCGTTTCATCCAAGGTTGGAGCGGGCAGGCTAGGCATTGCGCGGAAATAGGCATCCCATTCCATTAAAGAGCGGAATTGGCGGTGTTCGCGGCGCTTGTAATCGGTGGGATAAATAATGCGACCTGATGGGGTCGAGCGTTGGTAGGCGGCGAGGGCCTCGATTTCCTGCTGACGCTGCCGAGCAGCCAACCGGGCGGCCCCGCGATCAGCCGCTGCACGCTGCTGGGTCGCCTCTTCCAAGGTGCGAAGTTTGGCCAACGCCGCGAGTCGGGCGTCATTGGCAGCCACGGCTTCAGCATCACGCACGGTGGCGAGGCGGCGGGCCTCGGCTTGGGCAATCGCTCTGGCGAGCCCCAGGCGCTCCTGTTCCTGGGCGAGTCGGGCGGCGGCTTTCTCAGTGGCGATGCGGGCGACCTCCACGGTCAGTTGCTCGGCGAGCAAGAGTTCCCGCTGGTGGGCGGCCTCGACGGCCGCGTGATTTGCTTGCAAGGCAACGAGTCGTAGCGCCTCAAGTTCGGTGGCAGCGCGGCGTTCCCGTTCAGCCATTTGTTCGCCGTCAGCGGCTTCCCGGGCTTGCACGAGCTCGAGGTCGGCTTGGGCCTTGTATCCGCGATAGCTACGGTAGCCCAGCCCTACGATGAGCAGCACGGTAAGAACAAGAATGAGAGTTATGCGTTTATTCAT
>JBDNGL010000365.1:0-3619 GCA_041689285.1 Opitutaceae bacterium | reverse complement strand
GGCCTTGATGTCTTTCATGGGTTGGATTTAACCGCAAAGAACGCAGAGAGCGCAAAGAGGAAACCGGGAGAGGCGCTTCATCAGGCAATGCCTCCAATGCGGGCTTCCACGCTCAGTGATGGCACGATGGAAAGGGGCCTCAAAATTCCCCGTCTTTGTGTCCTCTGCGTTCTCTGCGGTTAAAAAAATCCCCGGTGGCCGCGCAGGAAGGCGTTCATCTCCTGCTCGGCGGCGGCCAGGTTCTTGATCGGCAGCACAAAGAGTTTCAGTTGCATGTCAGCACTGGAGTGGCGAGTCGGTTTTTAAAAAAATTCGCGACCGCTGCGCGGGCTTGGTTTTTCATTTTCCTAAGATTCGATTTCAATCCGACGCTCCGCTGCCTCTCCGCAGGCAGGCTGCGCTCGTCCCTCGCTCCGCCTCGCCTGCTCCGGGCAGCTTCGCTCTGCTGTTCTAGCTCTTACTGACCTGGGGCCAGAACCACGCGGAACCCAATAATGCTGCCCCTGTCGCCCGGGTAGCCGATGAAGCGGCCCGCCGACCGGCAGCCGAACGCGTTGCCGCCCCAACTGCCCCCGCGGAACATGCGGAACGAGCCTGTCGCAGGGCCACGCGGATCGGTTTGCGAAGCGCTGCCGTAAGCCCCCCACCAATCCCAACACCATTCAAAAACATTCCCAGTCATGTCGTAAAGCCCGTAGCCGTTGGCTGCAAACGAACCCACCGGACTCGTGTAGGGAAAGCCGCCCGTGGCGTAGGTCGGATGATAGCCCAAGGGAGCAAGGTCGTAGGCATAGCCCGAGGCTCCCGGCCAGCCGTGGTAGTTCGCCTGCGCGTGGGAAATCGTGTCGCCCCACGGGAACCGCCGCCCATCCAAACCGCCCCGGGACGCCTTCTCCCACTCCGCTTCCGTCGGCAGCCGGTAGCCAGTGTTCCACTTCACCCAGTCGTTCTGCACATTGACCTGCCCGCTCCGATACACGCTGCCCTGCGCCGCGCTCGTGTAATACGCCGGTGCCCGCCCCTCCTTCTCGCTCCGCGCATTGCACCATTTCACCGTGTCATACCAGTCGATGCTGTGGACCGGGTGGTTGGCGGCCTTGCCCTCGCCGGCATTGTCAAAGCGATAGCCGTGCGTGAGCGCCCAACTGTAAACCTCATCCCACAACCCCTTCGTCACCTCATACTTGTCCATGTAAAACGCGCTCACCTGCACCGTATGCACCGGACGCTCGCCGGGGCTTGCTTCGTTGAACGTGTCCCCCATCTGGAACGGACCGGCCGGGATGTAGGCCATGCCCACCACTGGCGCTTGGATGTCCAGCCGCGCCACGTCACTCAGCTTCACCCCCTTCGCATTCCGCACCTCCACCGTGTAGTTCCCCGCGTCGTAGCCCTTCGCGCGCGGGATGCGCAAGGTCGTCGTCCGCGTGCCAGAACGCAGAATGTCATCGGTCAGATAAACGTCATTGCGAAGCCAGCGATACTCCAGCGGGGCCGCGCCGGTGGCCTCCACGTAGAACGTCGCCGTGTCATTGAGCGGCACGGAGACGGACCGCGGTTGGAGCGTGATGCTCGGGGCCAGCGTGGAGTAGTTCGTCTGCCAGAGCGTGGTCTGCGGGATGAGGTTGAACGTGTGGCTGGGCTGCTCGCCCCAGGCGTCGTCCCAGACCTTGAGGTCCAGGCCCACGGTGCTGTCCAGCCCGGCGTAGAGCCGCGCATCAAAGCTCGCCTCGGTGGGGTTGGCCGATCCGGTGGCCGCGAGTCCCAAGTAGGGCTGCAAGTCGCCCGTCACCCCCGCCACGCTTAAGAGATAGACTGTGACCTTGGGCTGGAGCCTGACCTGCGCATCGGCACTGACCTCCGCCGAAAACACGGGAGCCGTGTAGCTGTAGCTGTAGCTCGCCGCCGGACTCTCGAAGGGCGTGCTCCAGCCCGCTGCATCACTCCACCGCCGGCCCACGAGAATGTCCTTCGTTCCGGTGATGCTGGCGGTGAGGCTGTCGGTGGCCGTGGCGCTCGCGCGGAAGCCGACGTTGATCTCATACACCACGTCGACCCACACCGGCACCGGTCCGACCGGCGTCACGATGAACGTGCCGTAGCGCTTCGTGATGGGCGTGATGAGCGCCTTGCTGCCGCTCGCGCTGGCCGTGCTGCTGAGGCTGACGCGCGTCTGAGGATTGGCCGTGACCGTGCCGGACAGCAGCGTTTCAAACGCGCGCAGCCGGGAGCCTTGGATGTTCACGCCCAAGTCCAGCTTGCCATTCCAGTCGAAGGCGCTGCCGGGTAGCAGTTCGACCGTGACACCGCCGCCCGAATAAATGGTTTGCGCGAGGTCGTGGTGGTAGTTGAGCGGCAGACCTGCGGCGAGTACGGCTTGCTGCACCGGACCGCCAGCAGGCGAGATCCCCGTGAAGCTCTGCGAGACGAGGCTGCCGTCTTGCAGCAGCTCCGCCAGCTTCGCCGGGCGGAAGAGGACGACCACGGTGTTGCTGCTGGCGTATTCCGTGAAGTTGGTGACGACGACGGTGTAACCGGACTGGAGGCTGGCATTCACCAGCTTCATGCCGTTGGTCACGCCGGAGGCACCGCCGGTGTAGGTGTAGGTGAGGGCGTTGGCATTGGAAGATACGAAGGTCAGCACGGGGCCGGCTTGCGGCACCTTGCCGCCGATGAAGACGAGGTCCGTGCTGGCCACCGGCGGCAGCTCGAGTTGGAACGACCACGCGAAGTTCGTGGTCTGGTTTCCCACGGTGTCGGCGGCGGAGAGGCGCACGGTCACGGTGTCGCCCGCCGCGCCGAGAGTTTCGGTGTTCGTGGGCGTGTAGGTGAGCAGGCCGTTGGTGAACGAGAGCCGCGCGTCGGTGAGCGTCGCCGGCGAGTTCGTCCTGGTGGCATTGGCGATTGTCAGCGTGAGGGAGTTGGTGGCGATGCCGGTGTCATCCCTCAGCCACGCGCGCAGCACCGCCGAGCGGCTGACCGCGATGCCGCCCGCCGCTGGCTCGGTGCGATAAACCTCAGGGCCTTCCATGTCCACCGCCAGCACGCGGAAGAAGCGGGCCAGTTCAGTGGTGGCGAAGGATTGCGAGAGGGCGTTGCTGCTGGCGGTAAGTGTGCCGGGGCCGGGCAGGGCATTGAGCCACGGGGCGGCGAGGTTGGTGGTGGCTTGCAGCCGGTAGGTGCGGCCGGGGGTGGCGTTCCAAAGCGTTTGAACGGCGTTGGTGCCGGGGCGGATGGTGGTGTCCACAAGTTGCTCGGCGGCGAGGGTGGCAGGGACGCAGAGGACGCAGAGGACGGCCAGGCAGACGAGGCGAAGGAGAGTTTTCGTAGGCTGAGAAGTTGAAGTGAGGATGCTGATGGGGTGGTGAATTGCGGGTAATGGCAAAGTAAATGTGGGCGGGAGTTCAAAAGAAGAGCCGTTCTTTCATAGGTTGATGGTTGACTGAAGTTCCGCAAAGGATCGTCTCGGCGCGGGCCTTTCGCGGCCACCCCGCTCCGGCGGTGCCGCCTTCCACAATAAGGTCGAGGCCGTTGGTGCGCGATTCGAGGCGCCGTTGGAGGTTGGTGGACGGTGACGGCGCCGCGCCCGGCCGGGCAAGCAGCAGCGGAAGGAATGGGG
>JBDNGL010000364.1:0-2629 GCA_041689285.1 Opitutaceae bacterium | reverse complement strand
TGCGGCACCCGCGTGATCCGAAAATCCTTGATGTGGAGGTTGAAGGTCAGCGGAGCGAGTTCGGCGACCACCGTTTCCAATCCTTCGCCGGCTCCGAGCGAATTCGCCGTGTCGAGGCAGATCCCAATCCGATCGGATTCAACCTGCTCGACGATGGCGCGAAGCGTGGAGGCCGTGAATCGATCGTGGTTCTCGATGCCCAGCTTCAGGTCGCCCAGCAGCGGTGCGATCTCCCGCAAGGTTTGCGACACGTCGGCAGGGCTTGGATGGAAGCCGGGGCCATCAATGACGAAACGGACGAGCTTGCCGCCAAGCTTCCGCGCGACGGTGGCCATCTCCGCGAAATGCTCCACCGTCAACCGGCGGGAGCCCACCTCGACCTGAACTCCTTCAGCGACGGCCCTCGCTGCGAACCGGGCAAACCGGTACGCTGGCAAATACTGAAGCGGAAGGTTGTCGCACACTTGCACCAGCTTCACGCCGTGACGCTGGACGCGATCGAGCAAGGCCTGCTCGTCCATCGGACGTCCCGGCTCGTTGCCCGACACGCCGATGGCCCATCCGTACGTGTAACTGCTGAGGCCAAGGATCATTGGTGGGTGATGTCGCGCACCTGCTCGCGGATATCCGACAGCTCAAAAATCTTCTGCCATCCCTCGCGGAAGAGCACCGGTTTGGCCCGTTTACTGATCTTGTAGGCGGCGTCGGAGAACGTGCCATTCACCTCGCCAAAGAGGACTGCGATCTGAATCCGAAGATGACCGAGCACGAAATCGCGAACGGCATCCTTCGGCACGCCTGCCGCTACAAGCCGATCGTGGCCTTCCTTGACCACTTCCATACAGGTCTGTGCAAGTGTTTCCACCAGCGCGGGCTCGAGCATCGCCATCTGTTCGAGCGTCACGCGATGGGCACGGCTGATCGGGGCGTACATGGCCTTGGATACTTCCAGGCCCAACTCATAGTAACTCTCCGCCCCCCACATCAGCGCCACCACCAAGCCCTGCTTGGCGGAGATGCCGCCATAGAAATCACGGAATGCCGCCTCCGTCGGTTCCCAGTTGAACACGCTCGGATGACACGGATGCGCGATGACACAGCCGATGTCCTCGCGTTGGGGCAACTGGTTGTCCAAGGGAGCCGCGGGATCGAGCGTCATCAGGAGGGCGCCCGGCTTCATCAACGGCACCACATCGCGGGCCACGGCGCCAATCGCCACATCCGGCACGGCGAGGATGACGACGTCCGACTGAGGGACCGCCGTCGCCGGTTCTGACGGCTCCACACCGCGCTGTTTCAGGTTCTCTAGGCCCTTGGGAGAGACTTCAAGGTAGTGGAGTTGGTAGTCGGTTCTGAGGAAGTTGTCGGTCAGACGGCAGCCCATCTTTCCGCCTGCGCCGACGAGAGTGATTGTGGTCATTTGAACTGGATTGTTTCGAAATTCAGGGTCAGTGCGACGTCGGCTTCCAGCTCATCAGCCCGTCGTCGGGTCCGCGATGAAAACCTCGGGGTCACCCGTGCGCACGGAAGTGACCAACAGCTTGTGGCCGCCAAGGTCTGCCGAGTGCGCCGTCAGCGCTGCCACGATCAGCAGGAAGAGGGAAATGGTCCAAGCCAGACGCCATTGCATGCTCGAAACGTAGGAGAACGTCAGCCCCATGGCTTGGAGGAATGGCTCAAGTATTTGGACGATCCTAAGACCACTGCGCGTTCCCCGGTGCGAAAACCCATCAGCCGTTCGAGTCGGGGCTGATCCTCACGACAGAGCCTGCTGAATGAGTTGCCCGCCGTTCTCGGTGAGACGGTAGATCCGCCCGTTGAAGTAAAAGGTCAGGCGCAAATCAGCAAGGCCCATGAGTCGCAGCAAGGTCGCGTGCAGATCGCGCATGTGATCGGGCGATTCGATGGCGTTGTAGCCAAGCGGATCGGTCGCGCCCACGAGAGGGCCGGCCTTGATGCCCGCGCCGGCCAGCCAGACGGTTTGTGCGCCGGGATTGTGAGGAGCCGCTGTAGATCTGCACCAACCGCACGCCGCGGTTACCGCCAACCCGCGATAGTGCTAAACATGCAATGCCAAGCTTGGAAAGAAGGCGTGAGCAAACTGCTTCGAGAACACGCCGTTCGCATCATCGACGATCACACCCCAGACGGTATCCCTTCGGTTGTCGGGCCACTCGCGAAGGCATAGCTCATTCGCAGAAAGGGCCACTGCTTGAAGGCACAGCTCCAAAACCAGACGCAGCCCTTTGAACGCATGGCGATAATGGCCTTGAGCAAGAGCCGATGCCTTGTTCATCTGCGACCCGATCCAAGGTCCCGTCCGAATTCGTTACCCGCCGTGGCTTCGCCGTTCGAACGGATCGGCCGGACGGTTCCGTTCCGGGCGAAGGGTGAGATATCGAGCGGTGCCGTCGAGGGTCTCAACAACAAGATTCGAGTGACTACCAGGCGAGCCTACGGTTTTCGGACCTCCAGATCGATTTAAGTGGCTCTTTATTAGGGCTTTCGAAAACTAAACGAGCCGCCACTCACCCACAGATTCTGCTGAGGCGGCCGCCATAGAAGCTCATCAACACGAGCCGCACCGGTCCAGACCTGGGTCTCCCGTAACACCCGGCTGCGTTTGCGG
>JBDNGL010000363.1:0-4836 GCA_041689285.1 Opitutaceae bacterium | reverse complement strand
TTTATCGCCGATGCCTACGGCAATCGCTATGCGCCGAACACCCGCGAAACCATTCGCGACGACGCAGTGAAGTTCTTCGTCGAGGAAGGACTGCTGCTACGCAATCCCGACGCCCCCAATCGCCCGACCAACAGCGGCAAGACGGCCTATCAAATCGAGCCAACCGCGCTCGCCTTCCTTCGCAAATTTGGCACAACTGCATGGACAGCAGCATTGAAGGAATACCTCGCCAGTCGCGAAACGCTGAAGCACGAGATCGCCCGCAAACGAGATATGGCCCGTGTTCCCGTGACTCTGCCCGATGGCTCACAGGTCGCACTTTCTCCCGGAGGTCAGAATCCGCTCATCAAAGCCATCATCGAGCAATTCTGCCCCGCCTTCGCGCCCGGCGGCGTGGTGCTCTACATCGGCGACCCCGAGAACAAGTTCGTCCACCTCGAAACCTCCGGCCTGACCGCGCTCGGCGTCACCTTGAATTCCGCCGCCAAGACTCCCGATGTGATCGTCTACGATACCAAGCGGAGCTGGCTCCTGCTCATCGAAGCCGTCACCAGCGCTGGCCCGGTGGACGGCAAGCGCCGGAAGGAACTCAAAGACCTCTTCGCCGGATGCAAAGCCGGCCTCGTCTTCGTCACCGCCTTCGAGACCCGCCGCACCATGCAAACCTTCGTCTCGCACATCGCCTGGGAATCCGAGGTGTGGATCGCCGAAGACCCCGACCACATGATCCACTTCAACGGCGAACGGTTCCTTGGTCCTTATCCAGACGTGATGCCAAAAAAGCCATGATTGCCTCATTCGCCATACGAAATGCAGCTTTAGTAATTCCCTCCAAGTTCAACTACCAGAGCCTCCTGCACGATGATGCCAATCTGGCCCTGAAGCTCCGCCAGTATGTCATGGGCTTCTCCCCGAAAAGGATAAAGGATGGATGATGAATGATGAACTAGAGAAGCCGCCTGATCTGAGTGAGAGGACAAACGTTTTCGCGCTTCGTGTGATCAAAATGTTTTCTGCGCTGCCCAAGACCGAAGTGGCTAGGGTGCTAGGAAAAAAGGGTGCTCCGCTCCGGCACCTCTGTCGGAGCCAACTACCGTGAGGCGCACCGCGCCCGCTCCAAAGCCGAATTCATCGCCAAAATCGGCGACTGCCTTAAAGAACTCGATGAGACTGCCTGTTGGTTGGAATTCTTGGTGGATTCAGAAACCGTCCCCGCACCCCGTCTCGAACCATTGCAAGACGAGTGCCAGCAACTTCTGGCCATCTTCACCACGATCTCGAAACACGCCAAGAGGGGAAATGATGAAAGTTGAAGGATGAATGATGAAAACTTCCAATCCATTGTGCGCCAACGCTTTCTTCCTTCATCATTCATCCCTCATAATGCAGCCCTTCATAATTCATCCTTCAACCTTTATATTTTTCACCATGCTCGGCAGCACCCTTTCCAACGACCCGTTGGCGGACAAACGCTTCGACTTCCAGTTCGTCAATCCGCCCTACGGCTACGAGTGGAGCAAGGACTACGACGCCGACACCGTCCACCGCGACCTCCATCCCGATCTGCGCGCCGACTACGTCCTCGCCAACCCGCCCTTCAACGACTCCGACAATTTCCGCAAAGACGACGACGTGCGCTGGCAGTTCGGTGTAACCAAGTCCGAAACCTGCAACTCATGGCGCTGAGCACCCATCCAGGCGGCGCGGCGGACAAAGCGGGTCTCTTCCACGAATCGCTTTGGGGAGTGCGCTGCATGGTGGATGTCTTGAATGGCGATGCGTCGGCTATTCGGATTGAAAAACCGGGCGACGACGGAGGGGAATTCTACCTCCAGCGGGGAAAAGTCCGTGAACATTGGCAGGCGAAACGGCAGGTCACCGGACAAGAGACATGGTCGTTCAAGAAGCTGGAACAAGTTCTCCAGTTCTTCTTCGAGAAATTCCGCGTAGGAGAATCATGCGTATTCGCTTCGGTGGCCGATGCTCCTGAATTTCGAATGCTGACCGAGAACGCGCAAGCCGCGAGGAAAGCTAATGACGACTTGGACCAGTTCAAGGCCCACTATCTCGACAAGAAGCGCACTGCTCAGTTCGAGGAGATAAGGAACATGGTCGGCGCAGTGTCGGAGGAGGAAACGTTGGCCTTCTTGTGCTCCATCACGGTCCATGGTGGACGGGAAATAACATTGGAACCAGAGTTCGGTTTCCGCCTAGGTGTTATGTTCCAAGGCCCTTGGCAGAACACCATGGCTGCATTGCGTGATCTCTATCTTCGCAGCACCCATGAGACTCTCACGGCGGCGGATATTGAGCGTCACCTCCAGACGTGCGGCATCGCTAAGCGGCACGGTGGTGTGCCAGATGCGCAGGCCCGCATCCTCGACATGACTCGCGTGTATGTGGAGGGACAACGGGCGAAGTTGATTCGTCGCACGCCGATTCGCCGATCCGTGGCGGAGGAGGTCGTGGCCAAGATTCAATCGAGCACAGGCTCGCTCGACATCCTCGTCACGAGTGCTGCCGGTGGAGGGAAGAGCGCCTGCCTGTGCCAGATAGTCGAGGGATTACAGACGGCTAAGATCCCAGTGCTCGCCTTCCGCCTCGACCGATTCGAACCAGTCCCGACGGCAATACTTCTGGGTGAACAATTCGGCCTAGGTGAATCCCCCGCCTTTGTTCTTTCTAAGGCTTTTGCCGGACAGACGGTCGCGCTCGTCATTGACCAACTCGACTGCGTGAGCACGACATCGGGTCGGCATTCGGACTTCTTTGATACGGTTGCGGCGTTGCGCGCCGAAGTGCTCGGCCTACGCTCACATCAAAGTATTCACCTAGTCTTTGCTTGCCGGAAATTCGATTTTGAGCACGACCATCGGCTCAAGCAACTCGCATCGAAGGACCAGCCGCTCATCGAGCTTGGTGAGTTCACTCCCGAAGAAGTGGCCTCAGTTCTTCAGCAAGAAGGCGGCGATGCTTCCAAGCTCACACCGAGGCAGCAGGCGATGCTACGTCTGCCGCAGAACCTCTCACTATTTGTAGATGCCGGTCTTGCCAAAACTGAAAACTGCTTTTCTACTCCGAAGGAACTCTGCGACGCATACTGGACGGAGAAAAGGAAGGCAGTGAACGCCCAGCGGCCAGAATTTACACATCATTGGCTACCTGCGATTCAGTGCCTCGCCCACACGATGAGCGAACGCCAGGAGTTGTCTGTGCCGGGGACCGTGATGGATGCCTACCCTCCGGAGTTTCTCGAACGCATGGCGTCCGAGGGCGTGCTTACATGGGACGGGAAGCGCTACGGTTTCGGTCACGAGACGTTCTTCGACTATTGCTTTGCCCGAACGTTGCCGAATGGAGGGCGCGGTTTCATCAGCTTTTTGGAGAGTGACACTCAGCACCTATTCCGCAGGGCACAGCTCCGGCAGGTTTTGGCTTTTCTTCGTGACGACGATTTTACGGCATATTTGCCCAGCCTGAGTTCTCTCCTAAGCAGCGAGCGAATTCGTCCACATTTGAAGCTGCTCGCAGTGGAACTTTTGGCGGCGCATCCGCAGGCGCGCGATGAAGAGCTGAACATCCTGATGCCAGCGATTGAGTCTGAAATGGCCTGCCGACGTGAGAGCAGGCCCAATACCGACAAGCTTGCCTCACGCATCTGGGACAGGTTCTTCTCGTCCCGCACGCTGTTCGTAGTGGCAGATCGCATGGGACTCATCAAACAATGGCTGCACTCTGGCGAACCCTGGCTGCAAGATACTATGGTGCGCTATTTGCGCTGGCAGACGGAGCAGCATTCGGAGCGAGTGGCCGAGTTGCTTGAACCATTCGCCAATAAGACCGATTGGCGCACGCGCTTACGCTACATGATGGAGGGGCATAATCTGGAGAAGAGCCGCCGCTTCTTTGAACTGTTCCTACGCCTGCTTGCGGATGGGACACTTGACGATGCTAAGTCGAACGGCCCATTTTGGTCAATGCTGTATGGCCTCGCCGACAAGCGCCCCGAGTGGTACGCTGAACTCGCTGCGCGATGGCTCGACCGGCAGGTTACGATAGCGAATGCTGCAAAAGACGGTCTCGAGAGTTCGCGGTCATTGCTCGACGATGGATTCGGAGTTGAGGACCTCTTCAAAAGTGCGCGTGGGAACCCCAAAGCATTTCTTGAATTCATGCTGCCCGCCGTTCTCAATGCGGCTGCGACATTCTCATACAGCGACGACGAAGAAGAGTTCTCCCGTGATCGGCTTTGGCCGACAGGCTTTCGCAGCGAACACATCGGAATGTCAGAAGCACTCCTTGGAGGATGTGAGACGGCAATCGAACTCATAGGCAAAAGTTCACCCGACTTCCTACGACCTTTCGTTGTTCAACTTCGTTCGCACAGACTTTACACCGCGAATCATCTCCTGATGTCTGCGTACTTGAGCAACCCCGTGTCCTTTGCGGACGAGGTGCTCGATCTACTCGCAGACGAGCCTAAAAGACTGAGTTGCGGATACTCGGACAATGCTTACTGGCAGACCAGACTGGTCATCGAGAAATGCTCTCCGCACTGCACCGATGCGACGTTTCAAAAGATTGAATCTGTAGTGCTCGCTTTTGTTTCTCCATCCGAGCGAACCAAAAATGGAATGCGCTACCGTGGCAAAGCGGCATACAATCTAGCGTCTGCGTTGGCGGACGCTCGTTTGACCGCGCCAAGCAAAACGCGCCTTGCGGAGTGGAAGGAAAAATTCAAGAGGCCAGACGGCCCACCAAGCGGCATTCGCATCTATACGGTCGTATCCCCGATTGAGGAGACGGCGGCGAAGCACATGACTGACGAGCAATGGC
>JBDNGL010000362.1:0-1891 GCA_041689285.1 Opitutaceae bacterium | reverse complement strand
CGGGCCTTTTGGCGGGGTCGTCCCGCCGGGAATCGCGACAGCGTTCTGGTCTGCGCAGTAGCAACCGTATACCCTCTGGGTAACTGCGTCGGCTTGCGGTTCGAAACTCCCCGCATGCCTGACTCGGCTCAGCCACGGTTTCTAATCGCGCTTCGCCGCTCAGCTCCTATTTCGTGCTGGCTGGAACGGTCACGACACCGTCCAGAGGAACTGGTGATATCTGCCTACACCACGCGTTGCCACGTGGGAGGGGAGGGCAACACCAGCTGTCGCCGACCTTTCCCCGGTCACCCGGGATTATCCCAGTCGCGTTCTCAACTTCTCGTTTCAGATCATTGCACTACGACTGTTCTATCAAGGAACAGGATCAAGTTGTAACGGGTTTCCTAGTTTGTGAAGTTAATGTTCTGCGCAACTTTTGCACAGGGTCAATTCGGTGAATAACTTGGGGATAATCTGACTCACCGGTTATTCACCTCCGGCCTTGCCACGATGGCGAAGTGTCGGACGCTCCTCCTTCCGCTGAAAATGTCTCCAAGCGAACTGCCCATTTACGAACTCGAAGCGCTCGTGATCTCCACCCTACGGAGTCAGGACCGGCTTATCGTGCAGGCACCGACCGGCTCCGGCAAATCCACGCAAATCCCTCAGATGCTCCTGCGGCATGGATTCCTCGATGAGGGTGAGGTTGTAGTGCTGCAACCCCGCCGGTTGGCGGCCCGGCTGCTGGCCAAACGCGTGGCCGAGGAGATCGGCACCAAACTTGGTGAAATCGTGGGCTACTAGATTCGGCTGGAGTCGCGGGTCAGCGCAAAGACGCGCATCCGTTTTGTCACGGAGGGGATATTGCTGCGGCAAATGTCGTTCGATGCGACGCTGCGCGGAATCAGGGTGCTGGTATTCGATGAGTTTCACGAACGCCATCTCTACGGGGATATCTCGCTGGCCCGGGCCATGCAGATTCAGAAGACGATCCGACCGGACCTCAAAATCATCGTGATGTCGGCCACATTGGACACGGTTGTCTTGCGCGACTATCTAGCGCCTTGCGAATTGCTGACCTCGGAAGGCCGGAGCTTTCCGGTGCGGATCGAATATCGCGCCAAGCCGGTAAATTTTGAGGCCGATCCCGTTTGGGCGGTGGCCACCCGCGAATGTGAGCGCCTCGTGCCGGCGACGCTGGGTGACTTCCTCGTGTTTATGCCCGGGGCCTATGAGATCAGCCGCACCGTGCAGGAAGTGCTCGGCTCGCATGCTTTGCGAGGCTTTGCCTGCTTCCCGCTGCATGGCGAACTGTCGCCCGACCAACAGGACCGGGCGGTCGCCCGCTACGATACCCGCAAGATCATCGTCTCCACCAATGTGGCGGAAACGTCGCTCACGATCGATGGGGTGACCGTGGTGGTGGACTGCGGATTGGCGCGGGTGGCTCGCTTTGATCCGCATCGCGGTATCAACACGCTGCTCATCGAGAAGATTTCTGCCGCGAGTGCCGATCAACGGGCCGGCCGGGCCGGCCGCACCGCTCCCGGTGTCTGTTTGCGCCTGTGGACGGAGCGCGAACATGCCCAGCGGGCACTCCAGGAATTGCCGGAAGTTAAGCGCCTCGATCTCGCTGAGGTGGTGCTCACATTAAAAGCCAGTGGCATCAATGATGTGGCCGGCTTCCCTTGGCTGGAGAAGCCGGAGGCCAAGGCGTTGCAGCGCGCAGAGACGTTGCTGGCGGATCTGGGTGCTTTGAGTGGTCCGGCAAGGGCGATCACCGGCCTCGGCCGGAAGATGCTGCGCTTCCCGGTGCACCCGCGCTATGCCCGGATGTTCATCGCGGCACAAGCGCGAGGCTGTGTGCGCTCGGTGGTGTTGATGGCCGCCCTCACTCAAGGTCGGAATT
>JBDNGL010000361.1:0-3294 GCA_041689285.1 Opitutaceae bacterium | reverse complement strand
TTGTGAAGAAGGTGAAGCGACTCGAGGTCATGGGCGGGAATTACCCTCCCCAAGCGAAGAATAGCGACGCGGAGTGGAACTTTAAACAAGACCCTGCGGCGGCGGCGTTGGTCTCCTCCATCTGGCCGACGCCCGTGCTCTTCAATGGTGAGGGCGGCTCGACGATGTCCGGTCGCCGTGTCACCTACGAGATGCCGGAGCACAATCCGCTGACCATGGCTTACCGGCTCAGTGGGGGCGTGGGTTTCGCCGTTGATCGTTTGAGCTGGGATCCCGTTTCGTGTCTGGTGGCAGTTCGCGGTGCCGCGCCATTTTACTCGGTCGTCAGCGGGGGCCGGAACGTGGTGGATGCGACCACGGGGATCAATACATGGCAGGCCGATGGGAATACCAATCACTCCTATCTCGTCCTGAATCGCAAGCTGCCCAAGGCCGAAGTAGAGACGGCGCTGGAGGACTTGATGGCCGCGGGTAAAGGGCGTCCGACGGGCCTCGCGTTCAACACGGCCTATTACGCCACGGTCGGGATGTGCCAAATTACCAGCCACGGCGCAGTGGATGCGAACAGCTCGGCCAGCAAGGCGTTTGACGGGGACGAGAAGACCGTCTGGCGGGACAAGGCCGCAGCGAGTTGGATTCAGTGCCAGTATGTCGATGGCAGGAAATACCAGGTCACTTCGTATGCCATGGTCTGCAAGGACGGACAACGGTTCCCGCGCACTCTTGAGTTGTCTGGTTCCAACGACGACGGGGTCAGTTGGACCGTGCTCGATAGTCAGAAGGCTCCAGGATTTTCCGAACCAACGCCGCGCCGCGAGTTCACCATCGCCAAGCCCGCCAAGTGGAATATCTACCGGCTGAGTGTGACGGCGGCCAATGAGAACGAAGGTACCCAGATCTCTGCGATTGAACTCAATGAGGCCATCAACTGCCGCCCCAAGGCTGCAGTCGCCAACGTGACTCTCGACCAGAAAGCGCTCACCCTTTCGGTCCACAGCCGGGCGACGCTCAACGCGACGGTCACACCACTGGAGACATGGGAGCGAGAGGTCGCTTGGGTCAGCAGTGATCCGTCCATCGCCGAAGTGCGGAGAGTTGGCGAACAGATCGCCATCGTTGTCGGCAAAAACCCCGGCACCTGCACCCTCACCGCGATGATCGACAAGGTGCGGCAGACCTGCGCCGTGACCGTGGTTCCTTCCACGCTCCCCGCCGCGTGGCGCTACGACGAACTCAACGCGCCCATTATCCCCGGAGCGATTTCTGTGGCGGAGAGTGTCTTCAAACTGACGGGCTGCGGTCACGCCATGAGCTCGTTTTGGGAACGCCTGCGCGATCAAGGAACCTTCGTCAGCCAGCCAGTCACGGGCGATGTCACCCTCACCGCCCGCCTCGCCAGTCTGGCTCCCAACGTCGGCGGCCCGTCCTATCAACGGGACTCTCGACCGCCAGTCGCAGCCGGACTGATGATCCGGGAATCGCTCACCGAGAAGTGCGGACGCTATCGGCTCATCCAAGTCGAGGCCTCGGGTTCACTCGTCTGCCGGTGGCGGAACAAGTCCGGCGATCAGGACGGCAGCGAGAAAAAGGATTTGGGCAAGGTCACGCTGCCGATTCATCTCAAGCTCGTTCAGGCAAGTGGGCAAACGCAGGTCTTCACCTCGACGGATGGCCGTGACTGGGGCGAACCGCGGATGATTCTTCCCACGACCTTCGACGATCAGAGCCGCGTCGGCCTTTTTGTCTGCTCCGGCAACACCTTCGCGTCCACGACGGCTGCCTTTGATTCCGTGCAGTCTTCCCGATGAAATTCACCTGCGTCTGCCCTTGATTCCATACCGATGAAAATCTCCCAACTCACCTTCACGCTCTTCTGTCTGTGGCCGCTACTGGGCGGCTGCGGTAAATCCCCCGACGCCCAACCAGGCAAGCCACGCGTCGCCTTGGTCATGAAGTCGCTCGCCAACGAGTTTTTTCAAAACATGGTCGAGGGAGCGAAGCAGCATCAGACTCAGCACGCGGCGGATTACGAACTGATCGCCAACGGCATCAAAAACGAAACCGACCTCACGGAGCAGGTCGATCTCGTCGAGCAAATGGTTAGCCAGGGCGTGCGGGCGATCGTCATCGCGCCCGCCGACTCGCGGGCGCTCGTGCCCGCGCTCAAGCGTGCGATGGATGCCGGGGTGCTCGTCATCAACATCGACAACAAACTCGACGCCGATACGCTCGCGAAGGCCGGACTCAGCGTGCCCTTCGTCGGGCCGGACAATCGCGCCGGAGCGCGCAAAGTCGGCGACGCGGCGGCGGCGAAACTCAAGGCCGGCGATGAAGTCGCCATCATCGAAGGAGTCACCACCGCCTTCAACGGACAGCAGCGGCGTCTCGGTTTGGAAGATGCAGCCAAGGCGGCGGGCTTGAAAATCGTGGCGGTGCAGAGCGGCGAATGGGAGATGGAAAAAGCCAACGCCGTGGCCAGCGCGCTGCTCACCGCACACCCGCAGCTCAAGGCCCTGCTTTGTGCGAACGACAGCATGGCCCTCGGCGCCGTCGCCGCCGTGCAGGCGGCGGGCCGCACCGGACAGGTGCTAGTGACCGGCTTCGATCACATCGCCGCGATCCGCCCCATGCTCGTTGACGGACGCGTCCTCGCCACCGCCGACCAACACGGCGGCGACCTCGCCGTCTTCGGCATCGAAGCCGCTCTGCGCCGTTTGAAGACCGGGTCCGCTCCGCAGGATCAGACGACTCCGGTTGATCTAGTCGTCAAACCTTGATGAGAGTCAGGCGTCCGTAGATCGCGCATGACTCCAATCACCCAGGGAAACCGTCAGTCACCGCTTACCGCACCATTGCTGGAAGTCTCCGGGCTGAAGAAAAGCTTCGCCGTGCCGGTGCTGCGCGGATTGGATTTCAACGTGCGCGCGGGGGAAGTCCATGCGCTGGTCGGGAGCAATGGCGCGGGCAAATCCACGCTCGCCCGCATCCTCGCCGGAATGCTCCCGAGCGATGGCGGCACGGTGCGCTTCGGCGGGGCTGAGCACGCGCCGCGCACGCGGCAGGAAGCGAAGGCGGGTGGCGTGACGCTGATGCTTCAGGAACTGAGTGTTTTCCCCACGCTCACCGTGGCAGAGAATCTTTTCCTCGACCGGTTGCCCGCGCGTTTCGGCTTCGTGGATCATCGGCGATTGCGGCGCGAAGCGGCGACGGCGCTGGCGCGCGTGGGTCTCGGCGCGCTAGATCCCGACACGCCGGCCGCCACCCTCGGCGTGGGTCGGCAGCAGCAGGTCGAGC
>JBDNGL010000360.1:0-2166 GCA_041689285.1 Opitutaceae bacterium | reverse complement strand
CGGACGTGCAGGAGGTGACCGCGCAGGGCGAAACCAAGGCCAGTGTGCGCTTCGCGAGCGGCTTGCAGGCGGACTTGCGTATCGTGCCGGCGGATCAATTCGTGTTCGCGCTGCATCACTTCACCGGGTCGAAGGACCACAATGTGCAGATGCGGCAACGTGCCCTGTCGCGCGGTTTGTCGTTGAGCGAATGGGGGCTGGTGCCTGCGGCGGGGGAGGGCACGGCGAAAGAAAAAGCTGAGAACAAGGCGCTGCGCACACCGGCGAATTCGGAGGCGGAGCTCTTCAAGGCGCTCGGCTTGCATTTCATCCCACCGGAGTTGCGCGAAGGTCTGGGTGAGATTGAGGCGGCCGAGGCGGGTGAACTTCCGCGATTGGTTGAGGCGGCCGACCTGCTCGGGGCATTTCACAACCATACGACGCAGTCGGATGGGCGGAACACGCTGGCGGAAATGACTGCGGCCGCGGAAGCGCTGGGTTGGGACTATCTCGGCATCGCGGATCACTCTAAGGCGAGTTTCCAGGCGAACGGCCTGAGCGAGGAACGGCTGCGTAAACAGATCACCGAAATACAGGCTCTCAATGTGACGAAGCGCTACCGGACGCACGTTTTTTCCGGCGTGGAATGTGATATTCTGAGTGACGGCCGACTCGACTACGATGACGCCCTGTTGGGCGAATTAGATTATGTCGTGGCCTCGGTGCATAATGCCATGACGCAGGATGAAGCGACGATGACGGCGAGAATCATCCGCGCGCTTGAGCATCCGGCGGTCACGATGTTGGGACACCTGACCGGGCGCCTCCTCCTGCGACGGGAGGAATATCGAGTGAACGTCGGCAAGGTAATTGATGCGGCGATCGCGAACCGGGTCATCATTGAATTAAATGCGAGCCCCTGGCGCCTCGACCTAGACTGGCGGCACTGGCGCCAGGCGGCCGCGAAGGGCCTGTGCTGTGCGATCAACCCCGATGCGCATGAGACCGCCGGATTGGCCCACGTGGCGGCGGGCATCAACTCCGCACGCAAAGGCTGGCTGACGAAGGCCAGGGTGCTGAACACCCGATCGCTCACAGACATTAAACGATGGTTCAAGGAGCGGCGGTGAGCGCGGTTGATTTTGTGCTTTCCGCAGCCGTGCGTTCGCTTACCGCTAATGGCCCATGATTAAGGTTTTTGTCTCGGGCTGTTACGATATCGTCCATGCCGGCCACGTGCAATTTTTCCGCGAGGCGCGCGCGCTCGGCGACCATCTCACGGTCTCGTTTGCCTCAACCGAGGTGCTCTGGTTCCACAAGCAACGGAAAAGCTCCCTGCCGGATGAGCACAAACGGGCCGTGATCGCCGCGCTCCGTATGGTGGACGAGGTGGTGCTGGGCACCGGCTTGGAGGAGGGGATTGACTTCAGGGAAGAATTCCTGCGCATCCGGCCGCAGATTCTCGCCGTAACGGAGGATGATAAATATTCACCGTTGAAGCGGGCCCTTTGCGCGGAAGTGGGGGCAAAGTATGTCGTTTTGCCCAAGACGCCGCCGGAGTTTCCGCCGATCTCAACGACCGAGATTGTGCGCTACATCCGTGCGCCGCTGGAGGCGCCCCTGCGGGTGGACTTTGCGGGTGGCTGGCTGGATGTGCCGCGCTTTGCCCGAGCCGGCGCCTATGTGGTGAATTGCGCGGTAGCGCCCACGGTCTCGTTGCGGAACTGGCCCTACGAACGCAATGCCGGTCTGGGCGGCAGCGGCGCGTGGGCATTGCTGATGGGTAAAAACAGTGTCGATGCCGAACTTGGTCTTGGGGTGGGCTGGCAGGATCCAGCGGTTATCGCCGAGACCGGACTGTGTGTCTGGCGCAGTGGCGCCTGGCCTGAGCTGGAGCTCAAACATGACGGTAGCTTTTTACGCGGAAGGATGGCCTTACTCTGGACCGGAATTCCTCACGATACTCCGGGCGTGGTGGGCTTGGCGCGGGATTTTGATGCGATTGAGCGCGCTGGGAAATCCGCCCGCGATGCCGCGTGGGCTCAGAATTTCGATGGTCTGGCTGACGCGGTGCGGCAGTCCTATGAAGTCCAGCTGGGTGAAGGCATGGCACCCCTGCCTGAAACTTTCGCCGGAGTGACGGCCCCGGCCCGGAAATACTGCGGCGGCGGCCATGGGGGTTATGCG
>JBDNGL010000359.1:0-21356 GCA_041689285.1 Opitutaceae bacterium | reverse complement strand
CTTATGACGGGAAAAGTGAACGGATGGTGAATTCATCATGCTCACAAAAAGCCGAAACCCCGATGAAACAACTCACTTTATCGCGCTTGGCAGCGTGACGGGAGCCGGCAGTTCATGCTGCACGAGGGTGGCGATGCCGGATCCAAATTTGAATTCCACCTCAAAACGCACGGGTAGGCGGCGCTCGTCCTGCGAAATCCATACACTGACTTTGGAACCGCGCTTGAACATGCCCTTGGGCGCTGTTTTTTCCATGTGCGGCACCAGCTTGAGGGTCCGGAACGTGCCGAGCGGGGTGCGGAGCTCCTCGTAGGCTTCGGCGTAGATGGTGAGGTCGTATAAATCATCGTCAAAAATGACCAGTGCGTCCTGTTTTTCACCTGGTTTCAGGTTCCAAGTGCGCGTCTGGATGAGGCTGGTGATAAGATCGAGCGGGCGACCGAGTGGCAGGGGGAGTTCCACACTGCGCTCTGGTCGCAAGGCATCGGTGTAGGTGGCCGTGCTCTGCTCATAATCGAATCTCAGCAAAGTCTGGGTGGATTTCTTCTTCGCCTGACTGTTTTCCCGGACGAGCAGAAGCCGGCCGGTGCCATCATAAACCGATTCAGCCCGGGCTTCGAAGGCGAACAGGCCCCGTAAGAAACCGCGCGTGGCGGTCGTGGTGGTAATTTGGTGTTCACCCGATTCAGGGAGGTCCAAGGCCTCAACCCGGATTTCGCCGGCATTACCGAAAAGGCCCCACGCGACGCGAAAGACCATGGTTTCGCCGTTGATGAGTGGGAGCGGGTTTGCCACCACCGCCGATGAGACGACGACAAGCAGGGCGAAAGTAAGACGAAAGTGCATAGGTGTGAGACCGTGAAAAATGAATCTGGTGCGCAGGCTACGTGATAGTGCCCGGGGCCAGTGGCAAATCGATCTGATTCTCACGTCCCAGCGCCCAGGCTTCTGTGCCTCGGGCACGTAGGGTGGCGGCGAATTCACTCGCAAAACCATGCACGGTATAGACGCAGCGGGGCTGGACGAGCTCGACCATGCGCAACAGATCTGGGAAGTCCGCGTGGTCGGAGAGGGGAAAGGCGGCATCGCAGCGGTGGCGGTAGATAGTACCCGTGTCCAGCGCCCAGCCGGTGATGACCGCGGTGCGGCGGGCGGGGAGATGGCGCAACAGGCCCGGGCCTTGATGGGGAGGCGGACAGATGACAATATGCCCACTGGCGGCGGCGGGTTCGAATTCGCGATACGCCGGAAAATCCCAACCGCATTGTTCATAGATACGGGTGAGTCGGTAGGTTGCCGGGTGAAGCATTACGGGCAGACCGGAGGGGCCGAGTGCGCGTAAAATTTCCTGACTCTTGCCCAAGCTGTAGCAAAATAGGACCGGCACCGCGCCGTTAGCCACGGTGTCGCGACAGAAGGCATTGATCTTGCCGAGGATTTCATCCTGCGGAGGGAAGACATACCGTGGCAGCCCGAAGGTAGTCTCCATAATCAGCACCTCGCTACGCGGCGGTTGGCAGGCCTCGGCGGCCAGGGAGGGCTGGAGTTTGAAGTCACCCGTATAGAGCAGGGAGCCGCGCTCGTGGTGGAGCTGAACCAGACTGGAGCCAAGAATATGACCGGCGGGATGGAGGGTGACGGCCGTATCCGGCGTGAGCGGCTCGGTGCGTCCGAAAGGCAGGATATGCTCCGTGCGGCGGCCCGGCATCCGTTCGCGGAGCAGACGGGCGGTCGGCGGCGAGCACACGATTTCCTTGTGGCGGGCCGCGTGATCAGAATGGGCGTGGGAAATAATGCCGCGTGGGTTGGCCCGCTGAGCATCGAGCCACCAGCCGGTTTGCGGCAACCAAATGCCGTTAGCGGCACGCACGACCCAAGACATGGTGCAGGGTCAGGTGGGGGCGGCTGACTGAAAGTATTTATGCTGCAACAGCCGCCAAACCGTGACGAAAAAGGCCGTGAGTGGGATCGCGAAGAGCATGCCGAACACTCCGCCAAACGCGGTGCCCCAGAAAAAAATCGACACGATAATAGTGACGGGGTGCAGGCCGGTGCGGTCCCCCATGATCTTTGGCGTGAGCACCCAGCCCTCCAGCAATTGCACGATGATGTATACTGCCAGCACCAGACCGATGAGCTGCCAGCCTCCCGCAGGTTGAAAAAAGGCGAGCGGCAGGGTAACGAGCAGGCCGATGATGGTGCCTAGATAGGGCACGATATTCAGGATGCCCAGTATAAGACCGATGAAGAGCCCGAATTTCAGGCCGACCAACGAAAAGCCGAGGGCAAGGAGCGCGCCCATGATGAGGCCAATTACCAGTTGGCCACGAAAGAAGCTCACGATAATGCCGACGAACTCTTGGCCAAGAAAGGCCAGATCATTGCGCACGCCCGGGCTGAGAAAAGTCAGTTCACGAGCGAGGGAGGGTCCGCTCACGCCACGGGAGAGCAGGAAAAAGAAAAGATACACCGGCACAATCGCGAGCTGGGTAAGGAAGGCGGCGACACCGATCACCTCACCGCCAGCGGCGCGCAGAGAGGGCAGGGCGTGGGCAAAGAGGTTGTTCAATTCTGCGACCAAATTTTCGAAAACCTGCCTAATTGCGGGATGGTCGAGCTGACGCTGGATGACGGCGATCCATTCCGGATAGCTGCGTTGCACATACTCCGTGGCAGTCTGCCAGAAGGTTGGCAGGTAGGCGATGAGGTTAAGGAGCTGGTTGATCAGCGGTGGCACGACGAGCAACAACGCACCCCAGACGGCCATCAGAACAAACCCGAACAGGACGATCACCGCTGTAAGTCGGCGGTGGCGAAGTCTTCGCTCCAGTAACTCAACTACTGGCCGCAAGATGAGTGCCATGACTCCGGCCGTGGCCAGTGGCCAGATCACGCCGGAAAAGAAACCCGCAAGGCGCCCAAGCAAAATCAGGGTGGCGATGAATAAAGCGGCCGTGGCCAGTAGCGCCAGTGAAGTCAGGGCAAAGCCGACCACGCCTCGCTGGCGATCGGTCATAAAACGGGTAGCGGTGGCCTCGGACATGACTCCAGCAGACGAGGCGACGGGCGGGTTGACCAGCCCAAAGATGCCCACTCAGCGCAGACCAGGCTGAAGCGGGAAAGGCACAGCGGTGCGACCAGTGTGGTGGCGGTAGAGCCAGCGGGCCATTGCCGGAAGCAGGATGATGGCACCGAGCATGTTCACCAGAAACATGAAGGCGAGCAACAGGCCCATATCGGCTTGAAACTTGAGATCGGAAAACATCCACGTGCACACGCCAATAGCCAAGGTCAGGCCGGTGAAGACCACGGCACTGCCAGTCTGGGTGTAGGCGGTATACATGGCATCTTCGAAATAATCGCCCCTTTTGAGCGCCGTGGCGAGCCGGGAGAAGAGGTAAATGCCATAATCCACGCCGATACCCACGCCAAGCGCCACGACAGGGAGCGTGGAGGTCTTGAGACCGATCTCGAGCCAGACCATGACGGCGTAGGCGAGGTAGGAAACGATGGCCAATGGCACCACGATGCAGACCGTCGCGCGCCAAGAGCGGAAGGTCACCAGGCAAAGCACAATGATGGTCGCGAAGACCCAGAACAGAATGGGGTTCTGGGCGGCGGCCACGACTTCATTGGTTGCCGCCATCACGCCGACATTACCGCTGGCCAGTTGGAATTTTACCTTATCCGAGGGATTCGCGCTCCGGAAGGCCTTCACCGCATCCGTGACCGCGCGGATGGTTTCAGCTTTGTGGTCTGAGAGAAAAATCATGATCGGCAACACACTGCCATCGCTATTGAGCAGGCCGGTGGCAGTCTCAATGGGGGAAACGGCCTGCGCCAAGGCGGCGGGACTGCGAGGCAGCACGCGCCACTTCAGGGAACCCTCGTTAAACATGGAGTTCACGATTTTCGCCGTCGAAGCGAGGCTGATGACCGATTGCACGCCGGGCACCGTGCGGATATGGCCTTCAAAGCGGTCCATCAGGGAAACGACATCATGGTCCACGCAGCCGTCGGGCACGGTCTCGACCAGCACAGAAATAATGTCCACCCCGATGCTAAACTTCTCCGTGATGAGGCGACTATCCAGATTGTAGCGGGAGCTCTGGCGCAGCTCAGGCACGCCGGTATGCAGATCGCCGATGCGCACCTTGGACGACATGATGAACCCAAAGATTCCTGCGCCAAACCAGACGAGAATCACGACGATAGACCAGCGCGGATGTGTGACGATCAACAACCGGCGCCAAAGCCGATCAAGGGCCGCAACCTTGGGCGCGGCATCCTCCGGTCGCGAGAAAGGGGTCTGGGTCCAAGCGGCCTTATTACTGTAGCTGTCCGGCAGTCGCAGGTAGGAGAGCAGGATAGGCAGGAGAAATAGATTGGTGATGATGATCACGCCGACACCCAAACTGGCGGTAATCGCTAGTTCTTGGATGATGGGAATGCGGATAATTAGCATCGTGATGAAGCCGAGCGTATCGGTTACCAGAGCGACGCCGCCTGGGATGAGAATCTGCGCGAAGGCATTTTCGGCGGCAGCGGCGGGTGAAAGCCCTCGGAAAACCTCAGTGCGAAAGGCGCGCACCATTTGCACGGCATGACTGACGCCAATGGCAAAAATGAGGAATGGCACCAAGATCGAGAGCGGATCGAGCCCGAAGCCCAAGGCTTGGAGCGCGCCCATCTGCCAAAGCACGGCAATGAGTGAACAAAACAACGGTGGAATAGTCAGCCGCAGCGAACGGGAGTAGAGCCACACCAACAGGGCGGTGATCACGAACGAGATGATGAAGAAAAAGATGACGTTACGGGCGCCATCGCTGATGTCACCGATGACCTTGGCGAAGCCGATGATGTGGACCCCGACGGCAACTTCCACCACGCCGTCCTGGGTGAAACGCGCGCGGATTTTATCCTCCAAATAGTTGGCAACCCGGGTGTAGTCGAGACGCTGACCAGTTGCCGGATCCACTTCGAGCAATTGGGCGGAGATGATGGCACCGCTGAAATCGTTAGCGACGAGCTGGCCAACCTTGCCCGACTTGATGATGTTTTCCCGCACGCGGGCAAAATTTTCCGGCGTAGGTGTAAAATCCGCTGGAATGACATTGCCGCCGGAGAATCCATCCTCGACGACCTCGATGTAGCGGACATTGGGCGTAAACAGCGACTGCACCTGCGCGCGGTCCACTCCGGGCAAATAAAATACCTCGTCCGTTGCCTCACGCAGGGCCGTAAAGAATTCCGGGCTAAAAATGTCGCCGTCACGAGCCATGAGGGCGATGACCACGCGGTTAGCGCCACCGAATTGATCCTGATATTTTAAGAAGTTGCGGATGTATTCGTGTTGCTGCGGCAACTGCTTGTTGAAGCTGGCGTCCACGCGCGTGTAGGCCGCCGACCAAGCCATCAATCCGGTGAGCAGGCCGAACCCGATCAGGAGCGGGAGTCGGTGGCGGAATACCCAAGCCGCGATGAGTTGCGTAGCGTGATTCACGGGGCGACCGGGGGCGCAGGCAGGCGGGTGACACCGGCTTCGCCAAAAGCCAGCAAGGTGCCGTCGGCGCTTTCGATAAATTCAGCCACGCCGGTGGTTAAGGGCGCTGCCCAAGGCGAGAACGTGTGGCCTTCATCGTGACTGACGAAAAACGCCCGCGGCTGACCGGCCAGCACGATGACGCCTGAACGCAGCCGAAGCGCACACGCGAGCAATACACGCTGTTCGTTGTCGACAACCGACCACTCATCGCCGGCATCGTCCGAACGATAAATGCGCCCTCGGAGGCCGTAGGCGAGCAGGGCGTCATCGGAAAGTGGCAGGACCCCGTAGAACGACCCATCATAGGGGCTGTGGATGCCCTCCCAGTTTTCGCCCCGGTCACGGGAGCGGAGCAGGGTGCCGCCTTCACCGGCGAGATAGAGACTGCCGTCCGCGGCGCGCGTGATGCGATTGAAGTGATAATCATCTTCCTGAAGCCGTTGGGCCGCCCACGACTGGCCACCATCGGCGCTGTGGTGATACTGGCCGTAAGCGCCGACCACGATGACCGTTTGAGCATCAAGCACGCAGACATCAAGGAAAGAGTCCTCGGAGTTTTCGCCACGATATGCCTCGTGCCAAGTGCGACCGCCATCCCGGGTGGCAAGGATGAGCGCATCGTGTCCGACTGCCCAACCGTTTTGACCATTCGGCGCGAAAGCCACGGCCGTGAGTGTCGCGGTGGCGGTGACCTTAGCCGGCAGCCAATTCATGCCGTCATCGACCGAGCGCAGAATGCTGCCACGTTCGCCTACCGCGATGAGCGCGTCGGACGTCCGGGCGACATCTAGGAGCAACTGACGGGGAGGTGGCGCCGCGTTACCTGCCACTAAGGCAAAGCTCAGGCCAATAATCAGGCCGCGGGCAATCCGGAATAGTGATGACCCCATGACGGGATGGGAAAAGCCAAGTGAACCTGGGTAAGGTAAACCAGGTTCACTTAGTCTGCGGGGGCCCTCAACGCACTCCGGCGCGGCGCAAGGCATCGGGACTATAGTCGGCCGGCGTGCGCTTCACGCCGAAGTCATACATTTTGCCTTCATTATCGAGGCCGATGGCGAGATAACGTCCAGCGAGCAGATCGGTGTGCACTTCGAGCGTGCTCCAGAAGGTCTGCGCCTCGTAATAGTTGATGCAATGGGCCTCAGAAACACGCCAGAGTTGCCCGCGGGAGTCATATTGGTCCACTGCGAGAATCTGCCAGCTATCCTCGTCGATGTAGAAAGTGCGGCGCGGATAAATGTGCGAGGTGCCGGCCTTGAGCTTGGCTTCGACGACCCACACTCGGTGTAGTTCGTAGCGGGCGAGATCCGGGTTGATGTGCAACGGCGTGAGGATGTCCTTATATTTCACTTGGTCACTGTGGAGCCGGTAGGAATTGTAGGGCACGAGGAGTTCCTGTTTGCCGACGAGCGCCCAGTCGTAGCGGTCAGGTGCCCCGTTATACATGTCGAACTGGTCGCTGGTCCGCATGCCATCGGCCGCCGTGCCGGGGTTGTCATAGGCGACATTGGGGGCGCGACGCACCCGGCGCTGGCCGGCGTTATAAACCCAAGCGCGGCGGGGTTCTTTGACCTGATCGAGGGTTTCATGCGCAATCAGAATGGAACCGGCGAGACGGGCCGGGGCGACGACAGCCTGCTTGAAGTAAATCAGCACGTTGTCCAGATCGGCGGCCGTGACACCTTCGCGGGTGTAGTTGAAGAGGAAATCGTCCTCGAATTCCACCATGGTGAAACTGCCGCCACGGGTGGGGGCGGCTTGGCCGATGTAACGCGCGGCGGCGACACCGCGATAGCGGGTGAGGTGGTTCCACATGATTTCGAGGCCATTTTGTGGAATCGGAAACGGAACCCCGACAATCGCGCCTTCGAAACCAGCGCCGTTGTTGACGAGCCGGGCAGTGGTGGCATTGCTGCGGGCCGCTGCATAAACGCGCTCCGGGTTGGAGGCACTGCGGCGTGTGGGATAAACCACCAGCTTATAGGATGACGGATACGCCTTGAGTAGGGCGACATGACCGGCCGTGAGTTGGGATTCATGCTGAGCGAGATTGTCCGCGGTCACGGTATAGAGCGGGCGGTCATCCGCGAACGGATCCGGATGGTGCATACCGACGGTGTAGCCGGCGGGCGGCGTGGTAAGGCCACCGGTCCATGCCGGGATGGTGCCGGCGGCGTTGCCGGCCCGCTCGGCGCCGAGCGGGGTAAGATCCTGCCCGAGGCGGGCGGCTTCGGATTCACTGACTTGGGCGAAGACCGGCAGGGTGAGGAGGCTTGCCAGCAGGGTGGAGACGAAATTTTTTGATTTCATGTTCAGGGTAGACGGGGATTAGAAGGAGTAGCGGATGGCCGTGGAAACGTAGTCGCGGTCGTTCAGCAGATTGTAGCTGCCAGCGCCAAAGAAGTTCACGTAGCGAAATTCGAACGACCAGCTGTTTTGGAAGGTGAATTCCGAGGCGAGCGTGATGCTTTTGCGGCCGGCGATAAAGTTGCCGAGCGGCAATGGGGTGGTGCCACCGGCATCGTGCACAAACGCGATCGACGGGGAAACGTTCACCCCGGCAAAGGCATTGTTGTAGTCGAGGCGGGCGGCGATCTGGTAGCCCCACGAGAAGCTGTCGGCAAAACGATCAGCCGGCGTCGCCGCGAGCGCGGCGTTGCCGCTCGTGGCCATATTGGCCGCGCTGCCACTGGTAAAGGTGGCCGGACCGTCATAGCGAAGAACGTCCTTGGATGGCAGGTTGGCCCACACACCACCGATTTCACCGACCATCACGAGTTGACTCGCCCCTAGGCGCGGACCGAAGACCTTGGTCATGGTGTTCTGCGCAGTCCAGACATCATGCCGCCGGAAGCCGGAGATTTCGCGACCATACTGACCGAGATAGTTGCCGAGCTGGTTGCTGGCTCCGAATTGGGGCGCGAGGCTGGAAAGCGCGGCGAAGAGCAATTCGACGTCATCTACCTGCAGCGGCACATCATTCTTGTAGGAAACTTCGCCTTGCCAAGAGATGCCGGTATTACCGAGGTCGGTGTTGAAGCTCACGCCGAGCATGCCGATGTCCTCGGGGTATTCCACGAAGTAACGGCCAGTTTGAGCGGCGCTGAGCAAGCCGATCTGCCGGGCCCCTGCCGCAATGGCTTGGGCCCCGGGATAGAAGGGCGCGAAGGGCGCGAGGCTAGGAGGAAGTGAAGCGGCGGGAACATTCGTGAGGGCCGCACCGAGCAGTTGTGGCAAAACTACGCTGATCGTAGCGGGGGAAATGCCGGCCCCAATCATGGCGGGCACAAGTTGGGCATTAGCCAGACTGGTGGCGGTCGCCTGAACCAGCGCCGAGCTGACCGGGCCGGTGGGCGTGCGGGCACTGATTACCGGTGAACGACTGTGGTAACGGGAGAGGTAGAAACCGTATTCAGTGCCGCTGTCGGCCAGATAGCGCGCCGCCACGCCGAACTGGTTGAAGTTATTGCCTTCACGGTCGCGGTCCCGGGGAATGCCTCCGATACCGGTGCCATTGACCCCCGTGCGATCCGGGATGCCACCGAAGCCGAGCCAGACGGTGCTGCCACCGCGACTGGCGAAATCGTTGGTTGAGAAATAGGTGCCGGCCGGCTCAAGTTCATTACGGCGAAACTCTAGCAACCAAAACGGCTCCAGCGTGAGCTTCGAGGTGAGACCGATTGATGCCTTGAGCATATTAACCGGCAGGAACGCTTCTTTGAGTTCGGCGCCTGGCACGCGGAGCTTTGCGAGATCGACCGGGTTGACGACGTTGATGCCATTGGGAATGAAGGTGCTTTCGCCGAGGCTCAATACCTGACGGCCGATGCGGATATCCACCGGCATACCGCCGATCTCGAAGCCTCCCGAAACATAGAGGTCGAGCAGTTCCCGACCGCGATCAACGCGGTCCTTGGCCTGCTGGCTGAGCGCGGTGCGATTCGTTTCATCGGCGATGAGATCCACGAAGTAATAACCGCGCACAAACAGACCGAGGTTTTCCCGGGAGAGCTGCAAATCATGGGAGACCTTCAGTAATTGAGAGGCCCAGCCTTTTTCGTAGTTGAGATTGCCGTCGTCAGTATTGACGGAGTTTTGCGTGCCACCGTTGGTGCGACCAAAGAAATCACGATCAGGGTCATCAAGCCGGTAAAGGCCGCCGACCGAGACGGTGGTGTCAAAACTGCCCCTGATATCTCCCGAACTGAAGGAGTAGGCGTGGAGGAGCGGTGCGGCGGTGAGCAGGCCGGCGCAGGCGACGGCGAGGACAGGGCGTAGGTGGTGCATGGGGGTGCTTCTGATCATGTTGGATATGAGTTTATCTCCCGAACGTAAAAACCTCCCGGCGGGAGGTTTGGTAGTTTGGATGTGGGTGGGGTGGGTAACCTAACGAGTAACTTCTGGCCGCATCAAAGGAATTACGGCCACGGCATCAAGTCATAAAGCGGCCACTACGTCCGTGAACCCAAAGATTGGTATAAAGCGCTTACCGCTTTGACCTTGATCGCTTTTGGGTAAGCTGCGCGTTCATCCCATGCAGGTTGCAACCCACATTCACATAAAAGGTGCTCGCGAGCATAATCTCCGGAACCTTGAGGTGCGCATACCTCGCGGGAAATTGACCGTCATCACCGGCCCAAGTGGCTCGGGCAAGTCGTCATTGGCCTTCGATACCATCTATGCGGAAGGCTACCGCAAATACATGGAGTCACTCTCCACCCAAGCCCGGGCGGTCCTCGACCAGTTGAAGCGGCCCGATGTGGACTTCATCCATGGTTTATCCCCGGTTCTCGCCATCGAGCAACGCACCGGAGCGGGGGGGCCGCGCAGCACGATCGCCACCGCGACCGAGATCGCGGATTACGCCCAATTGCTCTGGGCGCTCGCCGGCGAACAGCGTTGCCCCAAAGATGGCGGCCGGGTGGTGCGGCGTTCGCTCGACGACAATGTGCAGCATGTCTTGGCGCAGTGCTCCGGTGAACGCGTGCTGGTGCTGGCACCGGCCCTGCGCGCCAAGCCCAGCGTTTTGCGCGAGGAACTGCCGCGTCTGCGGCAACGCGGTTTTCAGCGGGTGCGGCTCGACGGTGAAGTTCGGAACCTCGACGAACCCAATCTAGTGCCGGGTGGAGCGAAGGAAATTGCAGTAGACTTGGTGGTGGACCGCCTTGTAGCCACGGTCGAGCAGCGCTCGCGGCTGGCCGATTCACTCGAGCTCGCCTTTCGCGAAGGCAAGGATCGCGCCTTAGTGCTGGCGCAGAAATCTGCCGAGGCGCCATGGCGGGAATTGCCCTTGAGCCAGCACCTTGCCTGCGAGTTGTGCGGCGATATTTTTGAAAAACTCACCCCGCGGCATTTTTCATTCAACCAGAGCGAAGGGGCGTGTTCGACCTGTGGCGGACTGGGGCGGCAATTGCGTTTTGTGCCGGAGTTGATCGTAGCCGACCCGGATAAAAGCGTGCGCGCTGGGGCGCTGAAACCATGGCGCATCGGCGGCAAAAATCTCATCATCAAACACAACGCGCTGCTGAAGCAGCTCGCGGAACAACTGCCTTTCGATCCCGAAACGCCTTGGAAGGATCTTCCGGCGACCACCCGCCAGGCTATCTTGCATGGCGCCGGGGACCGCCAGTTCGCGTTCAAACTGCGGCGTATGCGTGAGCCTAAGACCATGCCTTTCGCGGGGGTCATCGCGGACCTGCAGGAGAGTTTTCGCGAAACAGAAAGTGACGGGTTTCGGGCCCGTCTGACCACTTTTATGGTCAGCGGTACCTGTTCTGAATGTCGGGGCACACGACTCAATGCCCGCAGCGGAGCCGTGCGATTGCAGAATCTCACCTATCCCGAATTCTTGGCGCTCGATGTGGCGGCGGCACATGCAGTGGCCGGGGAATTGGTCGGGGCTCTGGGCGACAACCAAGCTCTAGCCGAGGTCGTGACCGGGATTGAGCAGCGGCTGCATTTTCTGCTTCAGACCGGTTTGGCTTACCTCACCCTAAACCGCGATTACGCCACGCTCTCTGGCGGTGAAGCCCAACGGGTGCGCCTAGCCACCCAGCTTGGCATGGGTCTGATGGGCGTGATCTATGTGCTCGATGAACCCAGTGTGGGGCTCCATCCGGCCGACAATGAGCGGCTCCTCAGCCAGCTCCGTGAACTCCGTGACCGGGGCAATACCGTGATTGTTGTCGAACATGATGAGGACACCATCCGGATCGCCGATGAATTGATCGAACTGGGACCCGAAGCCGGCACGGAAGGCGGTCAGATTCTTTTCCAAGGCACGCCGGCCGCCTGTGCGGCGCTACCGGCGAAGCTCACCGTGACCGGGCCCTACCTGTCGGGCAAACTTCAGGTCACCCGCGAGGCCGTCGCCAAAACGCCGGACGGGGCTTGGCTCGCGGTTCGTGAGGCCCGTGAGCACAATTTGCGGGGAATTGATGCGAAATTTCCCCTCGGTTTGCTGACCTGTGTTACCGGGGTTTCGGGGTCCGGCAAGAGCACGCTTGTGAACGATATTCTGGCCGCTTCCGCCGCCCGTAAACTGAATGGATCCAAGATGCTCCCAGGTAAACACCGGCATATCGAGAACCTCGATAGCTTCGAAAAGCTAGTCCTCGTGGACCAAGAGCCCATCGGTCGCAGCCCGCGCTCAAATCCCGCCACGTTCACCGGCCTGCTCGATTTGTTGCGCGATCTCTACGCCCAGGTGCCGCTGGCCAAGGTGCGCGGCTACAAGGCCAGCCGCTTCTCTTTCAATGTGCGCGGTGGCCGCTGTGAGCGCTACCAAGGCGACGGCGTCATCAAGCTCGACATGCAATTCATGGCCGATGCCTACGCGCCCTGTCCGAGTTGCGCGGGTCGCCGTTTCAACCGGGAAACGTTGGAAGTGCTCTTTCATGGCCGCTCGATTGCCGACGCGCTCAACCTCACTGTGCGGGAGGCCATCACCTTGTTCCGCAACATTCCGCGCATCATCGACAAGCTCGCGACCCTTGATGCGGTCGGACTCGGTTACCTCAAACTGGGCCAGCCGGCCCCAACCCTTTCAGGCGGCGAGGCGCAGCGGTTGAAGCTATCGCTCGAACTCAGCAAACGGCAGCAAGGCCAGACGCTCTACATCCTTGATGAACCGACCACGGGTCTGCACTGGACGGACATCCAGCGGCTGATGGATCTGCTCTTCAAACTCCGCGATGCCGGCAACACGATCATCATCATTGAGCACAATCTCGATGTCATCAATCTGGCCGATTGGCTGATTGACCTTGGTCCCGGCGGAGGCAAAAATGGCGGCGAACTTCTCTTTGCCGGCACCCGTCATGACATCGAAAAGGAGGCACGCTCCCTCACCGGCCGGGCACTGGCCAAGTGGAGCGCAGCCCGTGCGAGAAGCCGCTAACCGTACTTCTGGCATTGGCGACGACGACCACATATACGATCAAGAAGCATGCCTGATTTTACCGCTGTTACCCGTGAATTAAAACGCCGCCTCGGTGTCGGCGTGGTTGTCACTGACGCCGCCGCGTTGCACGCCGCTTCATATGACAGCTGCAAACTATCGTTTCTGCCGGTGGCCGTGGTGAAGCCACGCAAGACGGCGGACATCGGCGTGGCTTTGAAGCTGGCAAATCAGCACCATGTGCCGGTCACGGTGCGCGGGCGGGGCACGACCTTGATGGGTTCCGCAACGCCGGTGCGCGGTGGCTGGGTGATCGACATGCTGAAACTCAACCGTATCCGGATCGATGCGGAATCGGGCATGGCACACGTGCAAGCCGGTGCGAAGGTGGGCGACATCCAGCGGGCCGCGGAACGGGTGGGGTGGTTTTACCCGCCGGATCCGTCTTCCAAGGAATACTGCACGATCGGCGGTAACGTCGCCTGTAATGCCGGTGGCATGCACGGCGGCAAATACGGTGTGACGCGGGATTTCGTCATCGCGCTGAGTGGCTTTTTACCGACCGGCGAGGTGGTCACCTGGGGCACCGCGACCAAAAAATTCGCCGCAGGTTTCAACCTGCGCGACCTGTGGATCGGCAGCGAAGGGATGCTCGGCGTGGTGACCGGCGCCGTGCTCAAACTCATCCCGCAGCCAGCGGCCCGTTGGACCTTGCTGTCGGCCTTCAAAGACGAGGCGACCGCGTTGCAAGCCGCTCGGACGTTGTTTCGCCAGCGCGTGCAGCCGGCTATCTGTGAATTTCTCGACCGCGAGAGCGTGCACTGTGCTGAACATGCCACCGGCAGACCGGTTTTTGCGGGCCAAAATAATCGTGCGGTCATCCTGCTGGAACTGGCCGGCACCATGAATGAAGTCAGGGACCTGAGGACGGTGGTCCTCGCTTGGGCGAAGGCGCACGCGCACGCGCACCGGGCGGCTCGCAACCGGACCGAGGCCGAGGAGCTGTGGGCGGTGCGACGCAAGTGCTCCGGGGCGATGTTCGAACTCGGCGACGCCAAGCTCAACGAGGACATCACCATCCCCATGCGGAGCTACGCAGCTTTTTCGAAATTTCTGACCGGACTTAAGCGCAGTTCAGCCCTGCCAATCCCGACCTTCGGCCATGTGGCCGATGGGAACCTGCATGTGAACATCATGTATCACCGCGCCAATCCCTTCGAAGCGAAGGCAGCGGAGGTGGCGGTGGAAAAACTCATGCACAAGGTCGTGGCCTTGGGCGGGGCCATCTCCGGCGAGCACGGCATCGGGCTGGCTAAGTCACCCTTCTTGCGCATCCAGCACAACCCTGCACAGGTGAAGGCGATGCAGGCGGTAAAACAGGCACTTGATCCGAACGATATCCTTAATCCCGGCAAGATGTTCGAAATTTTCCACGTCTGGAAACACCACAAGCTGACGGTGAAACTGCCGTGGGACCATAAGTGAACTTTAGCCAGAACCATCCCACAGCGGTGGCATATTTGAGTGAGGGCAGAGGCTCGGTTGCGTTATCTTTACATGCCACAAGGCAGGGGTGAAAAAAAGAAACCACCGCAATCAAACCGCCGGGACACCACGATCCTGCGTCAACTCGTCGAACTCATTCCGCCTTAGCTCGTCCCGAAACTCGCCCGCGAGACAGGGGTCGATGACCAGGCGCGCACGTTCACCCCGTGGAGCCACATGGTGACGATGCTGTATGCCCAGCTCAGCCATGCATTCGGGCTAAACGACGTGTGCGATTCCCTGCGGCTGCAAGTGACCGGGCTGTTCGCCATGCGCGGGGCTAGGCCGCTGGCCCGCAACACCCCCAGTCATGCCAATCAGGAGCGCGACTGCTCGCTGGCCGAAAAGCTCTTCTGGAAAATGCTCGAGCACGTGCAAACGCAGCACCCCGGTTTCGCTCGCGGGGGCAAGAAGACCCTCGCCTGGCGGTTCCGTCGCGCGATCCAGCTCGCGGCCAATTGCATTCCCTGGGCCAAGCACCGCCGGCGCAAAGCCGCCGCGAAGTGCCATCTGCGGCTCGACCTGCTCAGTTTCCTGCCGCGCTTTGCCATCGTGGATACCGCCGGCGAGCACGACAGTGTGCGCGCCCCGGAACTGTGCGCCGGTCTGCGCGAGGGCGAAATCGCGATCTTCGATAAGGCGTATCTGCATTGTGCGCACCTGTGGGCGCTCACCGGCCGGGGAGTGTTCTGGGTGACGCGCGCAAAAACCAACCTGAAGTTGAAAGGGAAAAAACGCCTGCCCGCCCACACCGCCCCGCGCATCCTGCGCGACGATCGGGTCGTGCTCCACGGCGTCCGGACCGCGTGGGATTATCCGCAAGTCGTGCGCCGCATGACGGCCAAGATCGAGATCGACGGCAAGGAACGCGTGATGGTTTTCCTGACGAACAATCTGGAGTGGAGCCCGGTCACCGTCTGCGACCTGTATCGCTGCCGCTGGCAAATCGAAGTCTTCTTCAAGCAACTCAAGCAAACCGTGCAACTGGTGGACTTTCTCGGCAACAGCGCCAACGCCGTGAAGTGGCAGGTGTGGACCGCCCTGCTCGTGCATCTGTTGTTGCGCTTCCTCGCCTGGCGCAACCGCTGGGCGCACAGCTTCACCCGGCTGTTCACCTATGTGCGCGTGGCGCTGTGGCTGCGTCGCTGTGGGACAGCACCGGGGCCCGGCCGCGCGCTCGCGCCGCCCCGCCAGAGCGAACTACCCGGTTTCGCCGCGCTGCTCATGGGACAGCACGCGTGAATTTTTCCCGGCAACCCAGCCTTCGAACCGAAAATCATCAATCACCCCTCGCTCGACCGCACCCCTGCTCGCGCTCCCGCGCAAGCAGTTGCATCAGCGTGTCCGCCTCTCATGGGACGGGACTGAACTTTATCAAAACAAGCGTTTGTGCGGTTGGTTCAAATCTTCCCCGTGGCGCGCAGCTCAGAATGTAGCCTTTCCATGTAGGCTTGCTTGGCGACTTCATCGATGGTGCAGCGAGCGGCAAAATAGACCAAGCCCAACGCACGACGGATGCGGGTTTTTGACGTGTTGCCGTCAGCCCAGTGGATGGTGAGCGAATGATGGGCCAGTAGGTCGCCAGCGACGGCGGGACAGCAGATCGCGTAGGCGTGGTCATGGGGCAGACCGAAATCAAGCATGCCTTTCGAAAAGCCCAGCACACCGGACTTGCCGTGCGCGCGCAGGCCGAGGCGGTGGGAGCCTTGCACGTAGCGCACGCAGCCGTTTTCATGGTCAACGTCCTCGAGCGCCAGCCAGGTGGTGACGGCCTGATTGGGCTTGAGATGGAAATAATAGCCGTCGTGGTGGGGCGGGGTAGGCTGCCCGATACCGGGTGGCTTGTTGAAATACTCGAGGTTTTTGGCGACGACCAGCTCACCTAGGGCAATCTCGGCCAGCTTGGTGGCACGGCCGTTGAGCAGCCCGGCAAAAAACGGGTCACACACCTGAAGATTTTACATCTGCTTGATGGTGCCCGGGTCGGTCTTGTCCTCGTAAAAGATCTCAGTTTCCGGCCGCGTCGGGGAAATCTCCCGGAGGTAATGGGAGACGGCGGCGTTGATTTTAGCCAGTTCATCTCCGGCCATGAAGTTGGGCGAAGCGGCAAAACTGCTGAGGTCAAAGCTCTGGGCGGTATCGGCGGGGTGTTTGTCCCAGTGACGCGTGGCAGATGAGGGTTGGCGGCAGCATGGGGTCCACCGAACGCTCGGCAAGGGTTACCTGTGTCTGGCAAAGGAAAACTGTCCGGATGGTTTTTGCATTTGCGCGCGACTTCGCGGCTGTCCCACACTCCGCCTCTGCATGTATCTCAAGGCGCTCAAGCTCCACGGTTTCAAGTCCTTCGCTGACCCCACTACCCTGCGTTTCGAACCCGGCGTCACCGCCGTAGTCGGACCCAATGGCTGCGGTAAATCCAACATCGCCGACGGCATCCGCTGGGTGCTCGGTGAGCAAAGCGCCAAGGCTCTGCGCGGCGGTAAGATGCAGGATGTTATCTTCGAAGGTGCCGACACGCGCAAGGCGGCCCAGCTTTGCGAAGTGTCGTTGCTCCTCACTGACTGCGAAAAGCAGCTAGGCAGTAAATTTCACGAGATTGAGATCATGCGCCGCGTGCATCGTGACGGCCAGAGCGAATATTTTTTCAACGGCCAGGCCTGTCGCCTGAAGGATATCCACAAGCTGTTCATGGATACCGGGGTGGGGCGCACGAGTTATTCGATCATGGCACAGGGTCAGATCGACCAAATCCTTTCGGCCAAGCCCGAGGAACGCCGCGCCGTGTTTGAAGAGGCGGCGGGCATCACGAAATACAAGAGCCAGCGGCGCGAGGCGCTGAACAAGCTCGCCCTCACCGATCAGAATCTGATCCGCATTGCCGATGTGATTGGCGAGGTATCACGGCAGATTGGCAGCCTGCGCCGGCAAGCGGCCAAGGCGATGCGCTACAAACGCCTCAGTCATCGCCTGCGTCATCTGAGTCTGGCTTGGAGTGGCTGCCAGCACGGTCGTTTGACCGCGACGCTCGGCGAACTGGAGACCAAAGTTGCGGCCCTGCGCGACGAGGCCGATGCCCGCCGCGCGAATCTCGAAACCCAGCAGGCCACGCTTGCTGAGCAAAAAGCCCACCGCGGTCGCCTCAACCAGCGGGTGCAGGACGCTCAACAGGCGGTCTATGATCTGCGTTCGCAGAAGGAGTCCGCCGAGAACCAAGCGAATCTGGCGCAAATCAAGCGCAGCGGTTTGGCGGACCGGCTGACTTCATCCCGGGATAATCTCGGCGAACTGGAGATGCAGTTGCGTGAGGTCACGGCCCAAGCCGATACTGGTGCCCAGGACAAACAGCTCCAACTAGGCCTGCTGGGCAGCAGTGATGCGGTCTTCCAGCAACGCAACCGCGAGGTCGCAATCGCCGAAGGCGAATTGAGCAAGCTGGAGCAGGAGCTGCAGCAGGCGAAATTTCACTTGCTCCAATTGGAGAGCACCGTCGCGCGGCTGCGCACCGACTGTTCCGGCTATGAGGTGGACCAGAAGACCAGCGTCCATAAGCATGACGCGTTGGCGCAGGAACTCACCGCGCTGCGCATCCAACGGGAAGCTGCCGCCCTCGCGGCGACAGAGCAGGCCGCCCGCCTCGAGCAGGCATTGGCTGAAAAATCTAGGACCCACCATGAATCTGTGGCGGCCCAACAAGTGATCACCGACCTGACCCGAGAGTTTCGCGAGGCGCAACGGAAACTTTCCGAGATTGATCGCGCCTTGGCGCAGCGGACTGCCCGGCTCCGTTTGTTGCAGCAACTGCAGGAAAAGTGGGAGGGCTTTGGCGAAGGGGCCAAAGCGGTGTTGCAAGGTCGGCTGGACCAAGCGTTGGCAGGGGCCAAAGCCACGCCCATCACGCAAGGTCTGGAAGTGAAACCCGAATGCGGCAAGGCGGTTGAAGCCATTTTGGGTTCCGCCGCAGAAGCTATCAGTGTCAGTGATCTGGCGACGGCTCAGCGCATCCTGATTCAACTTGAAAGCGAACAAATCGGCTCGGCGGTCTTACGGATTTTGGAGTGTGGGGTGAGTAGCCCTGCATCGACCGAACTGCCCACCGGTATGGTCAGGGCCGTGGCAGCACTCACGGGTGGCGATCCGGATCATCCTGCATTAGGCGTGCTCGCCGAATGCTACATCGTGGATGACTTGGCGGTCTTTTTGGAGTTTTGGAAAGCGAATCCCGCTTTCAGTTTCCTCGCGGTGGCCACCCGCAAGGGCGATCTGGTGGATCGCCGAGGCCTCGTTTACGGTGGTCACCACAGTTCCAAAAAATCAGCCAACAGCATCATTCAGCGTGAAATTGATCTGCGTGAAACCACAAAGACACTCGTAATCGAACAGCAGGCCCATGACGAGCAAAAGACTATTATTGAGGCGCTTAATCTGCGTTTGGCTGAAGCGGAACAAGCCTCGGAGCAGCGCCGAGCAGAAGTATTAACGGCCACCCAAACCCTTGCCGCCGTGCAAGCCGAGCAGCGCAACGCGCAGCGGGCATTGGAAGATGCCGATAACCGTTTGCGGCGCATGGAGGGTGAACTGGTTGCCCTTGAACAGGCACGCAACGAGGCGCACACGCGTTGGGAAAAGGCCCAGAAGGGTCTGACGGAAGCGGAGACTGCGGCCGTCGCCCAAAGGGAAAAAATCAATCAGGTGGAAACGCGAATCAGCGAAATTCGCACCGATCGGGAAGTGAAGCGCGAGTCCCTTGCCCAGGCCCGACTGGAACTGGCCGAACGTCGGCAAAAAGTCGAAGTGCTTGATCGTGGATTGGGCGAAATGGAGCGCCGCCGTGGCCAGTTGTCTGAGCTGCTCGTGCAACGGCAGCAGGAAATCGAGGTCTGGAGCGAGCAGACAACTGAACTGGAGCATGCGTCCACCGCCCAACGCGAGCGCGCCACCCACTTGGGAGATACGTTGAAAGTTGCCCAGCAACAGGTCGAAGCGGTGCGGATTGAACTGGTCGAGATCGAACGCGCCATCAGCACCGTGGAAGTCAGCCAGACGGATTTGCACACTCAGTCGGAATCCGCGCATAACGAACTCAGCACACATGAGATCAAGCTGGCCGAGAGCCGGCAGCGGGCGCAGTTCCTGAGCGAGGAGGTCATGCGGGAGTATCAGGTCGAGATTGCCGGCATTGATTGGGCGCGACAGCTGTGGCGCATGGATGACGAACCGGATGGTCTCAAGCCACTGGATCTTGACGATGAAGAGGAAGGCGAAGGTGTGGAGGTCGTGGCCGCCGCAGGTGAACCTGTGCCCGGCAAGCGGCGGCGTAAAAAGTCCGAGCCCAAGGGTGACCCGACCGAGGCCGATCTGGCCGACTTGGCACAAACCGATTGGACCCCGATCAAAGCCGAGGTGGACGCCCTGCGCGCCCGTCTGAATAACATGGGGGCGGTCAATCTGGTGGCGATTGAGGAATACGCAGAGCTCAAGCAACGCCATGACTTTCTCAAGACCCAGTGCGACGACCTTACGAACGCGAAGGCTGACCTGCTCAAGGCGATTGACGAAATCAACCAGACCTCAATGCAGCAGTTTCAGGTGACCTTTGACCAGATCCGGAAAAATTTCGCCTATACATTCCAGACCTTGTTTGGTGGCGGGCGCGCGGAGCTCGAACTCATTGCGGCCGAGGATATCTTGGAGAGCGGTATTGAGATCGTGGCCCAGCCGCCGGGCACCAAGCTAAAGAGCATCACACTTCTCTCTGGCGGGCAGAAGACTTTGACGGCCGTCGCCCTGCTCTTTGCGCTCTACATGGTCAAACCCTCGCCCTTCTGTTTGCTGGATGAACTGGACGCTCCGCTCGATGAATCGAACATCGGGCGTTTCACCGACCTACTGAAGAAATTCGTGGACGAGTCCCAGTTCATCATCATCACGCACAACAAGCGCACTGTGGCGGCGGCCACGGCGATCTATGGAGTGACGATGGAGGAACGCGGCGTATCCAAGACTGTGTCCATGCGATTCAACCACGATGCCGGTGAGCCGGAAACTCAGCCGAGGACTCTGGCGGAGGCGGTGGTGGGGGCGCAGACCTGAGATATCCACCTATGAAAATTGGCCATCGACGAATCAGGTTCATCTGGGGCGCGTCCAAGGTGTTGGACGCACGGTGGCGTTTGGGCCTCGTGGGTTTTTATGAGCACGTGAAGGGGCATCCCAGTAGCGGGTTGGCCTTCAGTATCCGCGGGCTACTCAGCCTGTTCCTGCTCTTGGCGGTGTTGGCGTATGTCTGCGGTGCAACCGTCTTGTATTTCTGGTTGGATCGACGACCGCACAATTTTGTCACCTACAGCGACACCCTGTTGCTCCCACTTCGGATGGAGCAGATTCGGGAGAAACGCGGGCGCGGTTACATTGAAGAGGGCATTGATGATCTGAAGGCACAGCGATGGTCGCGGGCGGAAATGAAACTACGTGTCGGCTTGAGCCGCTACCCGCAGGATACCCGTGCCCGCTTGCATTTGGCTCAATTCTACCAGCTCGCCCAACGTCGAAGCGCCTCACTAAAGTTGCTGCGTGATGGTCTCGAATTGGCAAAGGATTACCCCGGCCGCCGTTACTTGGATTTTTATTTCATGTCAGTCCGGCAGGGCGAGGAACACGAACACATCGTGGCCGCCTGCGAGCTGAGCCGCGTTCGTTGGCCTCAGCTCGCGGCGACGGAAAAGGATTGGTTGCTGCAACAGCAATTCATCGCGTTGCTTGCTCTCAATCAAGCCGACACCGTCGCTCTGCTGCTGAACGAGGCCGCCATCACGCCACAAAACAGGGAGATGCGCGTGTTAGCTTTGCTGAACCAGCAGCAAGTCG
>JBDNGL010000358.1:0-3679 GCA_041689285.1 Opitutaceae bacterium | reverse complement strand
CATCGACCACCTGACCACGTGCCCGTTGGTCCCTCTCTTCGCCGCCTCGGGCGTAAGCTTCTGAGAGAAACCGGCGGAGTTGCTCCTCCGATATCCAAGCAGCGAACCCGCCAATTTTCTCTTTCATTGCGCACCTTCTGACTATTACGCTCGATTTGCGCCCTGTGTTTTGAGGCAAAGCGGTTAGCATAACGCTCTACACCTCCATAGTGCCGCGCACCAATCGCGTCGACGGCGTCAAACACACAGGGCAGAGACGCGCGATGACCCGGTGGACTGGGCTACCGACGCGTTGCTACTTGGCCCCTCGAACTCGTCGACGTAGCCACCGTCCGCGGTTGCCACCGGAGGTGGATTCCACTCGGGGCCTTGCCCTATGCCGGTGCGCTTCTCGGCGAGCACGGAGCGCCCGCTCCTGCTCCACTGGTCGGGGTCGGTGGCGGTGGTTAACCCGAGGTCGGTGAATTGATCGAGGGTGACGGTGCCATCTTCGTTGACGGGCGGGCGGGGGAGCTTTGCCATCTGCCTGCACTTACTTCGACGCTGGCATCACCTTCTCGAGTTGCTATCTCACCTTTTGCAGATCCATCAGCGCGCTGTTGCTTTACACCCGGCGCTTGAGCGCCCGCGCTATCACCTCATCCTGCGCTGACGGCGGGAGATATCCCTGTTCCATTGCGCGCCTTCTCAAGGGCTGTCTCTATGTCGTTCGGGTCGACGCCCAGCCGGTGGGCCGGTGCTACCGCCGCGTTCGATCACGATCTTGGTTGCGCCCGTGGGTCGCTGTTGGCTCGATCGTGTCTACGGGAAATATACGGCTCAACCCGCTCACCACTCGTCGTCCATCGCACAGCTTCCTCGCGCGCTTCAAGCACGATCAGGTTGCCCGCCACGTCACGTAGAGGCAACCCCGCGGTGTCGATGATAACGTAGGGCATCCGCCTATGAGAACGGAAAGCGAACGATTCGGCAAGGTGCCTTGCGGCTGGCTGACCAATTGGGTGCGCCGGGCGTCAATCGAGCCCTCGGAATTTGACTCCCGCCAGAAGCTCACCTGCCACATGAGGTTGGCCAACGTGTGCAAGGAATCAGCTATACATACATAACTTGAGCGGATGGGACCCACTAGTTTTCGGGGTGGGGTGGGGGTCGTCGTAGCCAACTGGGCGGCGTTTACACGGCACATGGGGAGTGGGGGGCCCGGCGTGGGGCAGGGCAGCACAGGCAGGGTCATGCGCACATAGTGTGGGGACAAGTGTGGGAACGCTGCGTGCTAGGCGTCAGGATCGGAAGACATATCAATGACTTGCACGAAAGGTATGGATGATTCCGTAGCATCCATACTGGGTATATCGGCTAGGCGCATGGGTGCCTGTACATCAAGGATGGCGGCCAGTCGCATCGCTAGCTCGCCCCTCGCATCGTCGATCGATAGGTGCCGATGCTCGACCTTGCCCGCATGCTCAGTCTTGCTGACGTTCGTCATCAGCCGAACTTGGCGGAAGAACGGCGGAGAACCGCGGCCTTCACGCTTCCATTGAGCCAATTCCGTCGCGATTATCGCAAATTTCCCTGTAAAGCGGCTTTTACAGGGAATTTGCAGTGAGGCTCGTTAGCCCGGGACTGCGTCATTCACCATGTTTTGAAGGACTTAGGCCGCCGCCCATTGACATGCCAGTCGCCGTGTCCGGCTGATGTCCGTCCTTCCAAGGGTCAATGCCCAGTGTGCTGCTCCACAGGGCTTCCTCAAAGGATCGCTGACGGAAGGGAGGGATAGTCCCCTTGGCTGCCGCCGCCGCGTCAGTGGGCATCATGGTTCACCCCCCGATGATGCTGCAATGGAAGGCAGGGCGAGCGATGGCGACTTCTGGATGTCGAACTCTTCTGGCGTGAGCGGGACTCGGCCAGCGGACACCGTCAAGGGCCAGCGGTTAGCATGCCGTGCAAAAGTGACCGCCCCCTGCAGGTCAAGCATCGAATCGGTCTATCCCTTGCAACGCAGGGGCAATCCGGGCAACTGAGCCGGTCGAAACACTAGCTCTAGGTTTGGCGAATGCCTGGACCAAGCATTGCAACGAAAAGGTTTATCCTATGCGCAAGATTATTCTCGCCGTTGCAATCGCCGGCGCCGGCTTGACCCTCACCGGTTGCTCGAAAGGCACCGAAGGCGCCGCCGACGCGATGGCCGAAGGCGCGATGGCCGAACCCGAAACCAATGCTGATGCCTCTGGCCCAAGTGTGGAAGCTGGCGCCAGGCTCCATGCCAACACGGCCACTGTCGCGCAACTGGCCGGCGCGAACGGAGTTTCGCCCGCGCTCGCCAATGCGATCATCGCCGGGCGGCCCTATGCCACCGTGGTGGACCTCCACGCCAGGCTGCGCGAGACCCTGGCTCAGGACGCTGCCGCGGCAGTACTCGTCAACGTCTTCGTACCCGTCAATCTCAACACCGCCAGCCGCGAGGAAATTGAACTGATTCCGGGCATGTCGAGCAGGATGGTAGGAGAATTCCTGGAATACCGCCCATATGAGGACGTGAACGAGTTTAACCGCGAGATCGGCAAATATGTCGACGATGCCGAGGTCGCGCGCTTCCGCAGCTACGTCACTCTCTGACGGATCTCCAGCCCGATCCGGAGGAGCTCGATGGCCGCTAGTATCACAATGTGGATATAGGCCGTGGTCGGATCGAAGGATGCCAGAACCCAGTGGAGAAAGGTCAGAATCGCGGCTGGATAGACTAGCCGGTGTAGTCGCTTCCATATTCGTCCCAGCGCGCGGGTTGCAATGTCGTTGGACGTCACCGCGAGCGGGACGAACAGCGCCAGTGCCATCCATCCGACGAGGATTTCCGCAAGGCGCAGATCAAACAGGATGGCGTCGAGGGACGCCTTTTCGGCCAGATAGATGATGGTGTGACCCGCCCCGTAAGCAAAACTGGCCAAGCCGAAATCCCGCCTGCGCCGCATTAGCCATGTCGACCAGCTGAGCCGCCGGAACAGCAGGCGAACCGGGGTGACAGCGAGTGTCAGCATAAGCAGCCATGCTGCCCAGTCCCCGCTGTCGCCAACGGCGTGCCCATAGCCATAGAGGTTCGGAGCCGCAGCCCGGCGATAGAGGATCCAGAGGCCGGGTAGAGCCAGAACCAGCCAGAGCAGCAGGCGCGAAGTTGGAATGGCCTTCATACATCCTCCCGAGCGGCTGCAAGTGGCGCGCCAACGCAGACCGTCTGCTCATCAAAGCCGGCGTTAAGAAGCGGTATGGCTGCTCTCGGCCCAAATTCAGACTTACGTCTGCTTGCCCATCTCAGGACGTCTAAGTCACCCTGAAATGTGCCCGGCAAGGGAACGCGCAGGCTCACTCCGACTGGAAGGAGATAATTCGTTCCTCGCGACTGCATCCCGTGGCCAGCATAATAGAACGGCGTCTACTCCACCGACCTCAGCATCCCGCTGGGCGCGTTTGCCATCGCGCCCGACCTCGCCACCAAGGCGGACATCGTCCAGAATGCGATCGACTGTGCGCACGCCCTGGGTATCCCGGAACCACGTGTGGCCATTCTGGCGGCGGTCGAGACGGTGCATCCGGACATGCCGGCCACCACCGATGCGGCGGCGTTGGCCAAGATGGCCGATCGCGGCCAGATCGTGGGTGGCATAATCGACGGTCCGCTTGCGTT
>JBDNGL010000357.1:0-12865 GCA_041689285.1 Opitutaceae bacterium | reverse complement strand
CCATAAATGGCTGCCCGGGTAGGGGTCGAACCTACGACCAAGTGATTAACAGTCACCTGCTCTGCCACTGAGCTACCGGGCAACGTGGCTTGCATGGCAGTTGCCGCGCAAGGGGGCACGTAAAACAGGGCGACGGATGGTGTTGTCAATGCTCGTTTTGGTCGAACTATTGCAAAAGCGCAGAAGCGGCAAAGTTTTGGTTGCTTTCACCCACCCGCCACCTATCACCTGACCCTCCTTCCATTACGCCTGCCCTCAATTCCGGGGTCACAGGGGGAACGAAATCATGAAACAGCAGTTCATCCTTAACGTCGCCACGCGCGCCCAAACCGGCCGCAGCGCCTCACGCCGCCTGCGCAAGGCCAATAACATTCCTGCTATCCTTTATGGGAAGCACACCGATCCGGAGAAGCTGGCGGTTGATACCCCTGAGTTCGTTCGGTTGGTCAAAGCGGTTGCTGGTCGGGCCGTTTTGGTTGAATTACACCGCAAAGATAAGGAAGTGAAGGCGCTCTCGTTTTTGCAGGAGGTTCAGCGCGATCCCATGACCGATAAATACCTGCACATCGATCTACAGGAGGTCAAAGCTGACGAAAAGATGGAAATCCGCGTGCGCGTGCATGTCTCCGGTGAATCCTTTGGTGTGAAGAACCAGAGCGGCGTGCTTGAGGTTGCCACCCCTCAGTTGCGCATCCGTTGCCTTCCGAAGGACCTGCCGTCGGTTATTGAGGTGGATGTTACCGAATTAAAAGTGGGCGAAACCTTTAAGGTGGCTGAACTCAAGCCGATTCCCGGCGTGGAGTTCCTCGATAGCAAAGGCCAGCCGGTAGTCTCCTGCGTGGAGCCGGTCGCCGAAATCGTTCAGGAAGTCACTGCTGCGGCTGCGGTGGAAGGGGCCGCTGCCCCTGCGGCCGGTGCGACGCCGGCGGCTGGTGCGGCGCCTGCGGCCGGTGCGGCGCCTGCGGCTGGTGCGGCGAAAGCGGCTGGTGCGGCGAAAGCGGCTGCCCCCGCGGCCGGTGACAAGAAGGCGGCCGCCCCTGCGGCCAAGAAGTAAAGTTTCCATGTGACCCACCGCTTGACCGCGGCGGGTCGCATGATTGTTCTTTGAGTCATGTCCATTTCGCTCGTTGCCGGTCTCGGCAATCTGGGCCGAGAATACGAAGCCACCCGGCACAATCTGGGTTGGATCGTCCTCGACGCGTTTGTGCGCCAGCTTGGGCTGGAGTGGAAACGCCAAGCCCAGTTCGAAGCGCTGGTCGCCCGCTGGGATCGTCCCGGTCAGGCTGCCTGTCACTTCGTCAAACCGCAGACCTTTATGAATGCCAGCGGCCGCTCAATCGGCCCCATGGCCCGCTTTTACAAAGCAGGCCCGGCGGCGGTGGCGGTGCTCTATGATGACTTCAATATCGACCTCGGTCTGGTTAAAGTCACCATCACCGGCAGTGCCGGTGGTCACAATGGGGTCGCTAGCCTGCTCGAGCATCTCGGTGACGGTTTCACCCGTTTCCGTCTGGGTATCGGCCCCAAGCAGACCCCGCAAATGGACCTCAAGGATTTCGTGCTAGGAAAATTTTCTCCAGATCAACTCAACTTAATCGAACACTCACTCCCGCATTATCTCAATGGCCTCAACCTGCTCCTCAAGGGCGGACCCGAGCAAGCCATGATCACGCTCAATCGCAGAACAAAAAATGAACCCGAACAAACGTAACTACCGCGCGACTTTCATTCTCGATAACCGCGGGAAGGAAGACTCCATCGATAAAATCATCGATGGCGTGAAGCAGGAAATCACCTCGCTCCAAGGCGAAATTTCCGCCGTCGAGAACCTCGGCAAGCGGGACTTTGCCCGCGTGACTGATCCCAAGCTCGAAGGCGCCGCCTATGTGCAAATCGCCTTCAGCGCCCCTGGCGAAGGCCCGGCGCAACTCAAGGAGCGCCTCCGCCTCAACACCAGCGTTTACCGCACCTTCATTCAGTCCGTCTAAACGTTAGCTCAACCCGCCGCACCCCATGGCCAACTTCAACAAAGTCTATCTCATCGGCAACCTGACCCGCGATCCCGAGGTCCGGGTTACGCCGAAGGGCACCGCCATTTGTCAGTTCGGTTTGGCCGTCAACCGCCAGTTCAAGGATGAGTCCGGGGCGATGCGGGACGAGACGACGTTTGTGGATATCGAAGCCTGGGGCAAACAAGGTGAAACCATTGGTAAATATTGCACCAAGGGGCGGCCGCTGTTCGTCGAAGGCCGGTTAAAGTTCGACCAGTGGGAAGACAAGACCAGCGGCCAAAAACGCAGTAAACTCAAGGTCGTGCTGGAAGGTTTTCAATTTCTCGGCGGCCGCGGTGAAGGCGGCGCGGCCCCGGTTGGTGGCGACGAAGGCGAAAGCCCTGAACGCCATGCCCCGCCGGCCCGCAGTCCCGCCCGTCCCTCGACAACGCCGGAATCGCTGGACGAAGACGTTCCGTTCTAATCTCCCTCCCATCTCAAAAATCAACCCAGTCCTACCATGGCATATAGTGAAATCCTCCTCGTAAAACCCGTCGACGGTCTCGGCGGTGAAGGCGACCAAGTCAAAGTGCGCGCCGGTTATGCGCGCAATTTTCTCCTGCCCCGCAAGATCGCGGTGCCACTCAACTCGTCCAACCACAAGCAGGTCGAGGCGCTCCGTAAGCGCCGCGCCGTGCGCGAAGCGACCGAACTCAACGGAGCGCAGGATCTCGCCAAGCTGTTGGAGAAAGTCTCCTTGGCTTTCGCCGTCAAAACCGGCGCAGGCGGCAAGATGTTCGGCGCCATCACGGCGGCGGATATCCATGAGAAGATCACCGCAGCGGGCGTCACGCTGGACCGCAAGCGCATCCATCTGCACACGCCGGTGAAGACGCTTGGCCAGCACACCGTGAAGGTGAAGCTCCATGCCGAGGTGACCGTCGAACTGAATTTCGATGTGGTCTCTGAGAATCCCATCGACGCGCCCGTCGAGGAGAAGAAGTGATCTTGGGCCCAGCTTGGCACGCCAGCCGCGTCTCCCGACGCGGCTTTCGTGTTTTGGGAGCAAATTGTTGAAAAGCTGATGTTGCTGTGCGGCGACCGCTCACCCCTTACTCAACGGCATTCGCATGGCTGACAAAGACGAAAAATTATCCCGACCGCCGCGCAGTGGTGAGAGCGCCCCGGCGCCGCTGATCGGACGCACCTTACCCCACAGTGCGGAGGCCGAGGAATACCTGTTGTCCTGCTGTTTGCTGGATGGTTCGGAGACTATCGCGCGTTGTTTGGAGGCCAAATTGCCGGGGGCGGCGTTTCATTCGCCCGCCAATCGGCTGATCTACGAAAAGCTCTGCGAACTTTACCAAAAGAATCCGCCAGTGGATATCGCTGTGCTGGCCGAAGAGCTGAAGACCTCGCGGCAGTTGGACGCCATCGGCGGTTATGCCTATCTCTCGCAGATCAGTGCGCGCATTCCGACCACTGCGCAGGCCCAATATTTCATCGACAAGGTGCGCGAGCTCTACCTCCTACGCGAACTCATCAAAGTGGCGACGAATGCGGTGGAGAACTGCTTCAATTACCAAGGCGAACTGGAGCAGTTCATCGACAAGGTGGAGCAGGATATCTTCGCCGTGACACAGGACCGCATCTCGGATGCGGCCAAGCAGATGAAGGAGCCGATGCACGAGGCGATGAACGTCATCACGAAAATGATGATGAAGAAAGGCGAGCTCACCGGCGTGACCTCTGGTTTCAAAGACCTCGATTCCCTGACATTTGGGTTTCAGCGCCAGGAAATGATCGTTTTAGCCGCCCGTCCATCCATGGGTAAAACCTCGTTGGCGCTAAACTTTGCCGAAGCGGCGGCCCTGCCCCGCAGAGCCGAGCCGGTGGCCGTGTTGGTGTTTTCCCTAGAAATGAGCGCGGCGCAGCTTGCTTTGCGCATGTTGTGTTCCCGCGCTCGGATCAACATGAAGTTGTTACGGGAGGGGCTGCTGTCGAAGAACGGGAACGAACAGCAGCAAATGGTTGAGGCCGCGGACGCGTTTTCGAAAGCACCGATCTTTATCGATGATTCCAGCCACCTCTCGATCATGGAGCTGCGGGCCAAAGCCCGCCGGTTGCATTCGCGGCAAAAGCTCGGCTTTATCATCGTGGATTACCTGCAATTGCTCAGCCCGACCGACCCCAAGGTGCCCCGCGAACAGCAGGTGGCCGAGGCTTCGCGGGGATTAAAATCACTCGCGAAGGAACTCAATGTCCCAGTGCTTGTATTAAGTCAGCTCAACCGTGCCTCCGAAAAAGAAAACCGCACTCCGAAACTGGCGGATTTGAGGGAATCCGGCTCCATCGAGCAGGATGCCGACGTAGTCCTCATACTTACCCGACCAAAAGAAGCCGACGAAAAATTCCAAGTGGCCGCTGACTCAGCGGAGTTAATCGTTGCCAAACAACGAAACGGACCAGTAGGAGAATTGAAGCTTACCTTCCTTAAAGACATCACTCGCTTTGAAAACTACACTCAGTAACCCTCACCGCGGGGTCACCTGCTTCCTTTTTGCTGTTTTGATGGCGTTTACCGCCATTGGTGAGCTATCCGCTCAAACGGCCCTTCCCTCCGCACGCATTGGGGAGGTAAGCGTCAAGTTCGTCGGGACTTCCAATGTCAGTGAGGATGTGGTTCGGGCCAATATCCAAGTGCGCGGTGGTGCTGAGCTGGATGATGTTATGATAGACCGGGATATTCGGGCTCTCTACCGCACCGGCCTCTTTGAATTTATCGAGGTCAAGCGAGAAGCAGTCAGTGATACTGTCTTCAATCTACTCTTTGAAATCACCCCTAAGTTCCGCGTGTTGGCCGTCAGATATGAAGGCAATGTCCGGGTCAAGTCGACCCGGCTCGACAAGGAGATTAAGACCAAGCCAAACACCGCCCTCGATGAGCGGCAGGTAAAGGAGGATGCGGAAAAGATTCGTGAGTATTATCAAAAAGCCGGCTACAATCAGCTCTCGATAAATTACGCCATCGAGCGTGATCGTGCTACTGGCTTTGGCACGGTGATTTTTCGTATCCGGGAAGGCCCTAAGGTAAAGATCGCTCAAGTGCGTTTTGAAGGTAACGCCAACGTCAAAGGACGGACCCTCCGCAAGGAAATGGAGACCAAGAAATGGTGGGTATTATCCTGGTTAACTGGCAGCGGCCGCTTCAAGGACGATGAATTCGATGATGACATCGAAAAATTGCGCGATTATTACCGAGAGGAAGGATACCTCGATGTGGAAATCCTCCAAGATCAGATCTCGTTTGATTATCCCAAACCTGACAAATTGGTGCTCACGATCCGAATTGATGAGGGTCGCCGCTATCGGATCGGTGAAATCGCGGTCACTGGGAGCAGTATCCACGAGGCGAGCCTGCTGAAACGCGTGGTGCGACAAAGAAGCGGGATGATTTTCCGGCCTTCGTTTTTGGACAAGGATGTCAGTCGGCTGGAGGACTTCTACGGCTCAGGTGGCTATCTCGACACGCGGGTGCGCCTGCAGCGCAATCCGAACATTGCCACCGGCAACATCGACATTGTTTACGATATTCGTGAAAGCGAGCGCTTCAATGTCGAGTCTATCGCTATTGAGGGCAATACCAAGACTAAGAGCACCGTGATTCTGCGCGAACTGGTGCTCGGCCCCGGCGATGTCTTCGACGCGGTGCGGATGAAAATCAGTAAATTCCGCCTCGAGAACACTCGTTTCTTCGATGATGTTAATCTGACGCCACAGGAAACGAATATTCCCAATCGTCGTGACCTACGGGTGGCAGTGCGGGAAGGCCGCACGGGCAATCTCACTTTTGGCGCTGGCTTCAGTTCGTTGGAGCGGGTGACGATCTTTACCGAGCTCAGCCAAGGTAATTTCGACCTTTTCAATCACCGGTCGTTCTTTCAGGGCGCAGGCCAAAAATTCCGTTTGCGACTTCAACTCGGCTCGCGCTCCAGCGAGGCCGTGGTTTCATTTGAAGAGCCTTGGCTGTTCCAGAGGGCACTGGCGCTCGGTTTTTCGATTTATCGCACCTCCTCGGACTACAACAGCCAGTTTTATACTCAAGTGACCACCGGCGCTGAAGTCTATTTGCGCAAGCGTCTTTTTGAATTGGTGGAAGGTCGTTTGTCTTATACCTTTGAAGTCGTCTCGATTGAGGACGTGGATCCCACCTTGGGGGGATTGGTCCAGCAGGGTGACAGCACGCTCTCACGCGTAGGCTTTCAGCTATTGCGCGATACGCGGGACAAGATAATCAGCACCACTACCGGCAACCGCGTGGAGCTGAATACGGAAATGGCGGGTGGCCCGCTGGGCGGCGACTTCGACTATTACCGCATCGAGTTTCGCGGATCGCAGTTTTACCCAGTGTTTGAACTCCAAAACCAAGTGCTTGCGTTGATCGCTCGAGCCGGCGTGATCGAAAACTTTGGCGATAGCACCGATGTGCCGTTCTATAACAAATTCTACCTTGGCGGGCCCTATGATTTGCGCGGGTTTGAATATCGCGACGTCAGCCCCCGCAGTCCGGAAGGGTTCATTTTGGGCGGCAAGTCCTATGGTATGCTGAGTTTGGAGTATTCTATGGATATCGTCAGCCCGATCCGGGTCGCGGTATTCTATGATGGGGGCTTTGTGAATCGCGATGCCTACGATTTCAGCCCCGCCAATTATCATGACAATTTCGGATTCGGTCTCCGGCTCTTCGTGGCCGGCACGCCATTAAGCTTGGATTACGGCATTCCCCTCACCGGAGACCCCGAAAGTTCCAAGGGCGGCCAGTTCAACTTTTCCTTTGGCACCCGCTTCTGATTCGTATTCAGTCCCAATTTGCACTCAACAACCCACCATGAATAAATCTGTCAAATCTCTGTTCGCCCTCTTGGTCTGCGCTACCCTTGCGGTCGCGGCCCACGCGCAATCGTCCACTAAAATCCTAGTTGTGGATATGGCGGCACTCTTGGACGGCCATTATAAGACGCAGGAGCAAAACGAGAAGCTCCGCGTTGACGGCCAAAAAGCCCAAGAGGAATTCGATCGCCTCAACCGGGACGGTAACGTCCTTGTCGAACAATATAAGGAGTTGGTCGAACAAGCCAATAACCCCACTGCCAATGAAGCCGCCAAGGCTAAGGTGCAGGCTGACGCTCAGCGCAAGATGGAGGAAATCCAGCGAAAGCAGAACGAACTCCAGACTTTCCAGCAGAACACCCAGCGCGCCTTACAGGGCCGCATCCGAACCTTCCGGGATCTGATGTTTGAAGAAATTGGTAAAATCGCTACCGAAATTGCCCGCCGCAAAGGCGTCGGCCTGTTGATCGACAAATCGGGACTCAGCCTGATCGGTATCACCAATATCGTCTATTCGGACCCGGCGCTCGACATCACCGATGAAGTCAGTCGCGAGATAAACAAGGACCGGCCGGCCTCTGCCGTGACTCCGGCGGCGACCACGACGCCCGCTGCGGATTCCCCGCGGGTCACACTGCCGCTCGGTGGCCGGAAGTAATTCGCGAGTCGTAGTCCCGTTTTGACCAAGCCCTGCCGCAAGGCGGGGCTTTTTATTTTGTGACGTTGCACCACCGGCGCCTGACCACAAACTGATCCCATGCAGGTTTCCTTCACTTCCGCAGATATCATCCGGCTGGTGCGGCCAATAGAGATGCGTGGGGCCACAGATGATTGCATCACAGGGATTGCCTCATTGGCTGCGGCCAAGTCCGGGGAACTGTCATTTCTGGGCAGCCCCAAGTTTCATGCTGAGGCCGCTGTTTCAGGCGCTTCCCTGTTGCTCTTGCCGCCCGATTATAGCGGCGAACCCAAGCCAGGGCAACTCTACCTGCTGGTCGAGAATCCCTCGGCGGCGCTCGACCGGATCTGCCTGCATCTTGAACAACTGCTTTGGCCTAAGCCGGCTCCCGGAATCCATCCATCGGCGGTCGTCGATGCCAGCGCCGTAGTGGGAGCGGGGGTGACGATTGGTCCTTTATGCGTGGTCGAGGCTGGCGCGGTGATTGCAGCTCACGTCCACCTGCAGGCACAGGTATTCATCGGTCGCAAGGCGCGGATCGGCGAAGGGTGTTGGTTGATGCCTGGGGTGATCGTGGCGACCGAGTGCGTGCTGAAGCGGCGGGTTCGTTTGCAGCCCGGAGTGGTGGTCGGTTCCGATGGGTTTGGCTATGCTTTCGTTAAGGGGCGCCATGAAAAAGTGCCGCAAGTGGGGACCGTGATCATTGAGGACGATGTCGAGGTGGGCGCGAATACCACGATTGATCGGGCGCGTTTCAGCCTGACGGTGATAGGGGAGGGTAGTAAGATCGATAACCAGGTGCAGATTGCGCACAACGTGATCATCGGAAAACACTGTATTCTTTGCGCTCAAGTGGGCATCTCCGGCAGCACGACGCTGGAGGATTATGTGGTGCTGGGCGGGCAGGCTGGCGTCGCCGGGCACTTGACGATCGGGCAAGGCGCCAAATCCGGCGGCGGGGCGGCTATCAGCTCCAGTGTGGACGCCGGAACTTTCGTCAATGGCTCGCCGGCGCGCGCCTACATGTTGGAGCGGCGCTTACAGGTTCTCTTTCAGCGGCTCCCGGAACTCTTCAAGCGGGTCAAGGAATTGGAAGCGCAGCTAAAATTATCTTCCTCCTGAACAAACCGCCCGCAAGGATGCCGTGCATGAGTGCGTCGCGGCTAAAAATCCTGTCGGGAAATTCCAATCGTCCTCTGGCCGAGGAGATTTGTAAATCCATCAGGGAGCCACTGGGCGAGGCGACGGTCACGAGTTTCCCCGACGGGGAAACTTTCGTAAAAATCAACGAAAACATTCGCGGTCAGGATGTGTTCATCATTCAGTCCACCTGCCCGCCAACCAACCATCACTTGATGGAGTTGCTCATCATGATCGACGCGGCCCGGCGTGCTTCGGCCCAGCGTATCACGGCGGTCTTGCCATTCTACGGCTATGCCCGGCAAGATCGCAAAGACCAGCCTCGGGTGCCGATTACGGCCAAGCTCGTGGCCAATCTCCTCGTAGCGGCTGGTGCCACGCGCATTCTCACGATGGATTTGCACAGCCAGCAGATTCAGGGTTTTTTCGACATCCCGGTGGACCATCTTTTTGCCTCGCCGGTTTTTTTCGAGCACTTGAGCCAACGCAAAAGCGCCAATCCTTTGGTTGTTTGCTCGCCCGATGTCGGTGGCATGAAAATGGCCGCAGCCTACGCCGATACCATGGGTGCGGCGCTCGCGTTTGTGGCCAAAAAACGGACGAGCGCCACTACGGTGGAAGCGATGAGCGTGGTCGGCGACGTGGCCGGCTGCGATGTGTTGCTGGTGGACGATATCACCGAGACGGCCGGCACCTTGACTGCGGCGGCCAAGCTGCTGCGTGCGCATGGGGCGGTGAGTGTCAGTGCAGCAGTCAGTCACTGTATCCTCAACGAAGTGGCGATAGAGCGGCTGAAGAGCGGCCTGATTGATGAACTCATCACCACAAACTCCACCCCGATCTCGACCCAAGGCTTGCCCATCACGGTGCTCAGCATTGCAAAATTACTGGGCGAGGCGATTGTGCGCATCACCAGCAATCAAAGCGTGACCGGGCTGTTCAAAATCAAAGGATTTTGAACAATTTCTCTTGGAAATTTGCAGAGGGAACATTCTGCATTAACATCCTGTCTTCAAACCATCTATGAAACTTGAAACTCCATTGGCTATCGGGTTGGCGACACTCGCCGCCGCAGGCTTGCTCATTTTTAGCCTGCAGGCCGAGGAAGCGCCGCCGTTGGTCGATAAGAAGCCGGATGTCCGTGTGGACGCCACGCCGTTGAATCGGTTGGGGGGCGCATTGGTCACCAGTTACGCCGATGTGATCGAGCCGGTGCAACAGGCGGTGGTTTCGGTTTACTCGACTAAGGTGGTCAAGCAGCGCATCCCGGCCAATCCACTGCTTCGCCAGTTTTTTGGCGATAGTTCCGACCAAGTCCGTGAACGGAAGGAAGAAGGCTTGGGATCGGGCGTCATTGTCTCCACGGACGGCTACATCATCACCAATAATCACGTGATCGACGGGGCGGACGAACTCAGTGTCCTCTTGCCAGATGAGCGGGAATTCAAGGCCCGCTTGATTGGCAAGGATCCGAAAACCGACATTGCGGTCATCAAAATTGAAGCGGAAAATCTTCCCACGGTTACGCTTGCCAACAGCGACAATGTTCGCGTCGGCGATGTGGTGTTCGCAGTCGGCAACCCCCTCGGGGTCGGGCAGACGGTCACCATGGGTATTGTCTCGGCCCGGGGCCGGAAAAATCTCGGCTTACTGGAAAGTGTGCAGGGCTATGAAGATTTCATTCAGACCGATGCAGCCATCAACATGGGTAATTCTGGTGGTGCATTGGTGGATGCTATGGGCCGCTTGGTCGGTGTAAACAGCGCCATTATTTCCACCACCCGGGGCAACATCGGCATCGGCTTTGCGATTCCGGTTAACTTGGCCGCCTCCATCATGCGCAGCCTTATCGCGACTGGAACGGTGGCGCGCGGATTTTTGGGTGTCTCGACGGAATCGGTCACGCCGGAAATGGCCGAGGCTTTGGGTCTGCCCAAGGGCACTCGCGGTCTCGCCGTGGCTGATATTACGCCTGATAGCCCGGCGGAAAAAGCGGGTTTACAGCGCACGGATATCATTTTGGCGGTCAACGGACGCACCCTTGCTTCATTGGAGGATTTGCGACTGGTTATTGCCCAGTCTGCACCTGGCTCACTTGTAGTCTTGCGAGTGGTGCGCGACAGCAAGGAACTGGATGTCGAGGTGGTCTTGGGCACCTTGGCCGAAAATCTCAATGAACTGTTGCCCGGGGTCGAAGTGACCGGCCTCACCGATGAGCTGCGCCGCAGACTGAATCTTGATTCACGGGTGACGGGATTGGTCATCACCGAGGTAGATGAGAAGTCGCCCTATGCCGACCGCCTTGCTCCAAATGTTGTGATCATTGAGATCAATCGCTCACCCGTGGCCGATTTGGCTGGAGCCAAGACGTTGCTGCGTGAAGGTCAGCGTAATCTTATCCTTGTTCATTTCCGCGGGGGCTTCCGCTACGTTACCCTGACCATGAGGTAAGCAGTGGGGCTGTTTCGGTCAGACCTGCGGCAGGTCGCTTAACTGCGTGCGTGCCGTTCAGCTCCCTGGCTTTTGGACCGGGATTGTCGCCAATTCCGGCGGCAGATCCTTTTCCTCGTAGGTGGGAAAGCTAAGTTCTAGGAGGGATACCGCCGGCACGTCGAAGCGTGCGCTACCCGCGCTGCGGTCAACCAGCATGGCCACCGCGACAGGTTCCCCGCCTGCCTGCCGGATGATACTCAGGCATTCGGCGACGCGACCACCCCGCGTGACTACATCCTCCACGATCAAGACTCGCTCGCCCGGCTTCAGCTTGAATCCGCGGCGCATGACCAAGACATTATTTTCCTTTTCTACAAATAAGTAGCGAGTTTTTGTCTGCCGGGCCACTTCTTGTCCGATCACCAAGCCGCCCATCGCGGGAGCGAGCACCGTAGTGAAGGCAAGACCTTTGAGTTTAGGAAGAAGTAACGTCGTGAGACGTTCCATGGCGTCCATGTGTTGGCAGACTTGCGCGCATTGAAAAAAGTGTCCGCTATGGAGTCCCGAGCGGAGAATAAAGTGCCCGCGCAGCAGTGCGCCGGTGCGGGTGAAAATATCCAGAACTTCTTGTTGCGTGGAGTCCATGGGCTCAAATTGGGTTCGGGCTTGGAAAAAAACAAAAACATTTTGCGGCCAACGGCAGAATGACGCATGAAAGGTTCGTGCAAACGCTGCCAATACCGCTGGAAGACGAACTTGGTGATGTCTTGGAAAAAGGCCTGCGTTGTGCTGGCTTGGCCGTGGAAGAGTTAGCTCATCTGGCCGAGGTGCCGCTCGCGAGGGTGCGGGATGCCATCGACTATCGCAGTGATTTGAGTGCCGCTGAATTGGTCCGGATTGCGCAGACTTTGGGACTCAATGAAGTGGGCGTGTGTGCACTCGGCGGCAGCGGTTATCCCATGCCGCAGATCGGCACATTGCCCTTTTGCGTCAACGCTTTGCGTATGCGTCATGGCATCGGAGTGGCTAACGCTTATTTGGTGACCGAGTGTGGTGCGAATCAGGGTATTCTCTTCGATGTCGGACCCGGGTTCAAGGCCCTCATGACGGATTGGCCCGTAGGTGTTGCCACCGTTGAAGCAATTTTCCTGACCCATGCCGAAACGGAACACGCCGGTGGCCTGCAAGCGGCGAGGCGGCATTTTAGCCTGGCCCGAGTCTTCCATCCTGCCGCACTCGATTTCACGAGTGGGGTTCCATTGGAGGAACCTATGGTGATTTCAGTCGGCGCGCTTGATGTCAGTGTGCTGAGCACTCCCGGTCATGCAGATGCGCATAACAGCTACGTTGTCACATCGCGCGCTACGCGGTCTGGGAACGGGCTGCTCGTTGCAGGTGATCTGGTTTTTGCCGGCTCAGCTGGGGGTGATTACCATTGCCCTAAACAGTCACAGAGTCAGTTACGGCGAGTTATGGACTTGTTGCCGCCCGAAACGGTCATAGCTCCAGGGCATGGGCCGTTAACCACCGTAGGCCACGAACGGCGCTACAATCCGTTTCTGCATTGAGTTTGATACGCGCGGCACGCTGCTGGACAAACTAGGTAGACAGCCGTGGTTACGGGAAGCGCATCGAAATGGAAGTTGACAAGCCCAGTGCGATAATGAGCTTTTTTCCCTCTGCATGGCTTCCTAGCTCAATGGTAGAGCAGTTGACTCTTAATCAATTGGTT
>JBDNGL010000356.1:0-3017 GCA_041689285.1 Opitutaceae bacterium | reverse complement strand
GCCCTTCTCCTTTTGCAGGAAAGTCTCCGCCAAGCCTTCACCCCGCTCGCCAGCATTGTAGCGCCGCAGCCAGACCCGGAGAATCTCCCACCAATCAGGCATGAGTGAAGGGTTGCACGCATTTCTCATTGCGGCATCGCCAAATGCCTGACAATTCAAGACTGACCGCAAACGCTAGAAGTTTATCCACTGGCTACTCCCAATCTCGCCAGTGCCCTGCGCCGCTCCTTGCTCATCAAGGTTATCTCGAAGCCGGCGCCTAGCCGTGAAGACTTGGCCTCGGTCATCGAGCTCACCGCTTCCAAGGTCGTGGAAGCCCTGCAGGCCCAATCGATGACCTTCTATCTGGTCGAGGGTAACGATATCACTTTCAAGCACATCTACTACTCACCCACCCTTTGGGGAACGGATAAGGATAAGGAGAAGCAATTCCAAGAAACCCAGACCAAACTGCTCGCCCTCAAGCTTCCGCTCGGGACCGGCAATGTAGGTCAAGTCATCCAAACCGGCGAGCCGTTGTTCTTCACCAAGAATGGGCTCGATACCGCCAGCCTGATGTCGATGACCAAGAGCACCGGCTTTGAGGTTCACTCAATGCTCACAGCGCCGCTCAAAACCAGCATTGTGATCGGCGCAATCCAAGTGCTGAACAAGGAGCCCAATGCGGGCACGGGCGGCGAGTTTACCGACAAGGACCTGAACCTTCTTCTGGAGGTCGCCGAATACTCCTCCGCGCTCATTCAGCGCATGGTGGACCCTAAGTTCCAACTCAGCGCTGACGATACCGCCCGCTTCATATCCAAGCTCACCGATCTGCCGCTCGTCACCAAGATCGAGGAAATCGAGATCGATGAAAAATTGATCGAGATCACCGGCGACGCCATCATCCGGCGTGAGGGCATTTTCCCCCACAAGCGGTGCAGCCCGAACTCCGTGTCGGTGCTGATGACCAACCCTCTCGACTTCGCCAAGCGCGAGTCGTTCTCCCAAGCCACTGAAATGCACATCGAGGAAGTGCATGTCGTTTCCGCATCGCTTTTCGAAAGTCTGGTTAAAAAGTTCTTCAAGGAAAGCAAAACGGCCGCGCCCGGATCAGAGGATGTGGACATCGGAGCCATCACCGATGTCATCAGCTCAGCCTATGATGTGGGTGGTGGTGGCGAGGTGAAGGCCGCGGACCTCGAGAGCGAGGATTCCGCTCCGATCATCCAACTCACCAACCGCATCATTGAGGATGCCTACATCTGCGGAGCCTCCGACATTCATATCGAGCCGCAGGATAAGGAACTCGTTGTCCGCTATCGCATCGACGGTTTGTGCCAAGTAAAACTCCGCCTACCCAAGCAGGTCAGCAACGCCCTCGTCACCCGTCTGAAGATCATGTGCAATCTCGACATTGCCGAGCGCCGCTTGCCGCAGGACGGTCGTATTGTCTTCAAGAAATACACGAAGAAGAACATGGATATCGATTTGCGTGTCGCCACCGGTCCTATGAAGGACGGCGAAAAGGTGGTCATGCGTATTCTCGACAAGACTAAGTCCACCCTGCCGCTGCCCGCCCTCGGCTTTTCCGAGGAAAACCTGGCGCGCTACCGCGAGTGTATTCGGCAACCCTATGGGATGATTCTGCACTGCGGGCCGACCGGTTCCGGCAAGTCCATGACCCTTTACTCGGCGCTCGGTGAAGTGAACACCCCCGACGTCAACATCCAGACCGCCGAGGACCCCATCGAATACACTCTCGATGGCATCAACCAGATGCAGATGAGCCGGCAGATCGGCCTCACCTTCGCCCGTGCCCTGCGGTGTTATCTCCGCATGGACCCCGACATCATTCTCGTCGGTGAAATTCGTGACGAAGAAACCGCACAGATCGCCGTCGAGGCCGCGCTTACCGGTCATTTACTGGTCTCCACCCTACACACCAATGACGCTCCTTCCACCGTCAATCGTATCGGTGAGATGGGCGTCGAGCCCTTCAATATTTCCGCCTCACTGGTTTGCGTATGCGCCCAGCGCCTGCTCCGCCGCGTTTGTAAAAACTGCAAGCAACCCTTCATACCCAAGGACCGGGAGAAGGCCTTGATCGAAAAGGCCATCGGCTGGAGCGGCGAGATTTTCAAGGCCAATCCCCAGGGTTGTCCGACCTGCAGCGGTTCCGGCTACAAAGGTCGCGTGGGTATCCACGAGCTGATGACAAATTCTGAGGAATTGACTGCAGGCATCAACAAGGAAATCGAGGTTGCCGAGCTCAAGCGCATCGCCATGCGCAACGGCATGAAGACCCTACACCAAGATTCAATGCTCAAGGTCAAGATGGGCCTCACGACCATTGAGGAAGCGCTGGCTAACGTCCCGCCTGACCTGATTCTTTGATCACGGGTTCACGGTCGCCGGGTCAACCGAAGCGGTCCACTCCGTCAATAAGCGGCGCGACAGCGCGAGGGCGGGAGTCTTACGCTGGACCGCGCGCAGCAGCAATAACGCCGCCGCGGTCTGTCCCTGTGCGCGGAGTGCAGTCGCATAGTCCACCACGAGCTGGGACTTCGCCAAAGAGCCATCCAGCAACAGGCGCGCCGCCAGCACCATTTCCGAACCTTCGCCGGTTTCATGGGCAACGCGCATTTGCCGGCTCAATAAATCTGGTTGGCGCGCATTAAACCAAGCAGGTTTCCCCGATTGCGCCACGCGCAGCATGTCGGCGGCTTCGCTCCAATTTGCCGCCACTATGGCGGCGTCGAGTTGATTAAAAAAAACGCTTTCACCCAATTGCTCCTGAGCGCGCGGCAAGCTAACCACTACCTCCGCTTGGGCGGCAGCCAAAGCCCTCTGGGCTTCTTGTTGGTAGGCCACGAGCGTCGGGCTATCAGCATAGTGCCGCTCGGCACGTGCAATCACATCGAGAGCCGTCTGGTCACGACCGGCCTTTAGTAGCGCATCGATGATCATGCGGTAGCCCCGCAGTGGCAGCAGCTGTTGGTTGAGTAGTTCGAGCAGTTGAAGACGCGGGCCTTCTG
>JBDNGL010000355.1:0-5293 GCA_041689285.1 Opitutaceae bacterium | reverse complement strand
GCATGCGGCGGGCGGTGGCGCGTTTGGCCGGAGGCAGCAACGCAGGCCGGAGATTGGTGATGAGCAGCGTGGATTCGCGGTAGGGCGCGAGTTGCTTGAGTCCAGTCATGACTTCCTCGCGGGCGAAGAGCGGGGTGGCGGCGGTGAGGGTGTGGGCGGCGTTCCTATGGTAATAGCCATGGGCGGGCAGGTGGGCGAAGGCCCGCCCGAGCAAATCGGCGGCGGCGGCGGTGAGGGCGGCGTCGAATTTCGCCGCATACTCGGGATGCTCGGCATTCTGGGTCTCCAGTTCCGCCAGACTGAAGGCGATGGCCGACTTGATCTGCTCGGCCAGATAGAGATCGTGGCCGGTGACATGGGCGAACAAGGCGTTGACGAAATGCAGCCGGCGCAGGTCGTCGCGGGCGGGCGTCATTGCTTCGGTTTTGGCAGGGTGCTGATCTCGTGCATGAATTCGGCGACGTCGCGGAACTCCTTATACACGCTGGCGAAACGGACATAGGCTACTTGGTCGATGGTGCGCAGGCGTTGCATGACGGCCTCGCCGATACCACTGGAGGGAATGTCGCCTTCAAACTGAGCTTCCAAGGCGTCGATGACGTCGTCAACCAGCATGGTGATCTGCTCAAGATCGATGGGGCGTTTATGGCAGGCGGCGCGGACGGCATTGACGAGCTTGGCGCGGTCGAAGTCTTCGCGTCGCCCGTCGCGCTTGACCACGATCATGCCGTCGCGGAGCAGCCCTTCTAAGGTGCTGTAGCGGTGGCCGCACTCCAGACATTCGCGGCGGCGGCGGATGGTGCCGCCCTCGCGGGAGATGCGGGAGTCGATGACTTTATCCTCAATGGAAGTGCACTTGGGGCAACGCATTGGTTGGAGACGAGCGATTAGCGGGTGGTGAGTGGCAGGTAGGACGGAGTTGGGTCCTAGTTTAAGCTCAGGAAGTTCCGGAGAATGTTCATGCCGTTCTCGGTGGCGATGGATTCGGGGTGAAACTGGACGCCCCAGATGGGGAGGGTTTTATGGCGGAGGCCCATGATCTCGCCTTCGGCAGTCTCGGCGGTGATTTCGAGGCACTCGGGCAGGGTGGCTCGCTCCACGAGCAGGGAGTGGTAGCGGGTGGCCTTGAAACCCTGGGGTAGGCCGCGAAAGACGTCGGTATCGCGGTGTTGGATGAGGGAGGTCTTGCCGTGCATGAGCCGGCCGGCGCGCACTACCCGACCACCGAAATAGTGTCCGACGGATTGATGGCCCAGACATACGCCGAAGATGGGCTTTTTACCGGCAAACGCGCCGATCATGTCGAGCGATACCCCGGCTTCGGTGGGCGAGCAGGGTCCGGGGGAGATGAGCACGCGGTCGGGGTTGAGGGCGAGGGCCTCGGCAGGGGTGATCTCGTTGTTGCGGAATACACGCTGCGCCACGCCCAGTTGACCGAAGTATTGGACGAGGTTAAAGGTGAACGAATCGAAGTTGTCGATGACGAGGAGCACGCGGTTTAACCGGCGATTAACTCGCAATTTGCCACAGTGGTCAAGCATGCGGGCGGCGAGTGACAGGAAGGGGCTGCAAAAATTCAGGATTGGATGTTGGCCGCAGGATGTTGGATGTTCCTCGCATGTCTTTTCAGCTCCTCAAGACCGACACCGCGACCGCCGCCCGCCGAGGGCGGTTGCAAACAAGGCATGGGGTGGTGGAGACGCCGATCTTTATGCCGGTGGGCACGCAAGGCACCGTGAAGGCGCTCACCCCGACGCACCTGCAGGAGATCGGGGCGCAGATCATTTTGGGCAACACCTACCATCTCAATTTGCGGCCGACCTCCGAGCTGGTCCGGGACATGGGTGGATTGCACAAGTTCATGGGCTGGGACGGACCGATCCTGACCGACAGCGGCGGGTTTCAGGTCTTCTCGCTGGCCAAGCTGCGCAAGATGACCGATGACGGGGTCGAATTTCAGTCGCACTTGGATGGGAAGAAATTGTTTCTCGGGCCGAAGGAAGTGATGGCCATTCAAACCAATGTTGGGAGCGACATTGCGATGGTGATCGACGAGTGTCCGCCATGGCCCTGCGAACGGGACGCGTGCGCGCAGGCGCTGGCCCGCAGTTACCGCTGGGCCAAGCAGTGCAAGCAAATCGCGACTGACAGCGGTTTTTTGGCGAATGGCCAGCATCTGTTCGCGATCGTGCAGGGCTCCACCTTTGACGACTTGCGGCGCGAGGCCGCAGAGACACTGACGGACTTGGATTTTCCTGGTTACGCGGTGGGTGGCGTGAGCGTGGGTGAACCGGAGCCGGAGATGCTCAAGCAAGTGGGGGCGACCACGCCGTTCATGCCGGTGCACAAGCCGCGCTACACGATGGGTCTCGGCACGCCACCGCAGTTGCTCAAGATGGTCGCGCTCGGCGTGGACATGTTTGACTGCGTGCTGCCCTCGCGCGTAGCGCGCAACGGCCTCGTCTTCACCCCGGATGGCCCGATCAATCTGCGCAATGAAAAATTCCGCACTGATTCCCGTCCCATCAGTGAGGAAGTGCAGAACTATACGACCCGTTTTTCCCGCGCCTACCTGCGACACTTGACCGTGGCCGGGGAGATCCTGAGCTGCACCCTGCTCACGTTACACAATCTGCATTTCTATCTTGATTTGATGACGCAGACCCGGACGCACATCGAGGCAGGTGATTTCGGGGTATGGAGCCGCGCTTGGATTGAGCGCTACGAGGCGGGCGCGGTCGCGCGGGTGGCCTGAGGTGGCTCCCGATGGGAGAACGGATCGGGTAGCAGGGAATTTGGGTTAGCTGAGAAGTTGGCACCAGCCGACGTTGAGCGGCGGCCCGAGCAGAAGTGCCAAGAGCCCACCGGGGAGATAATCGCGTGTTTGTAGCCGGCCGGAAGCGAAGACCAAGGCGTTGGGCGGAGTGGCAATGGGCAGCGCCATCGCGATGGAACAACTCAGGGCCACGGGCACGATGATGGACTCGGGACTGAGTCCGCCGCCGACGGCGGTGGCGATGACCAGACCGATGGGCAGCAGGATGTTGGCGGCGGCGGTGTTACTCATGAGATTTGAGGCCAGCGCCGCCACATAGCTAAGCACCAACGCGACGGCCCAAGGCGGGATGGTGGTGTCTTGAATCTGTGCGCCCATCCATGCGGCCAGTCCGGAGGACTCGATGCCCGCGCCGAGGCTGAGTCCACCGGCCAGAAGGAGGAGCACGTCCCATTGCAACGAGCGGATTTCCTCGGCGCGGATGACCCCGATCATGCAGAGGACCACGATGGGCAGGAACGAGACGACCGCAGTGGGTGCTCCGTGAATGGCACCAGTCATCCACAGAATGACGGTCAAAAGGAACACAAACAGGGTCATGCCTTTTTGCCAGATTGCCAGAGGCTCCTTCCCGTGATGCTCCGGCTGGTTGCTGTTGGCGGCGTCGGAGATTTGGAGGGTGATCAAGTTGCCTGCGGCCCGAACCGGGCGCCGGAGAAGGAGCCAACACAGCACAACAAGGATCAGGGCTGGTGGCAGTCCCAAGATCATCCAGCGGAGGAAAGTAATGCCACCCCGGTCACTCAAAAACCCGGCTCCGATCGCATTGGGAGGGGTGCCGATGATGGTTGCCATACCGCCGATGCTGGCGGAGAAGGCCAAGCCGAGGAGGAGCGACTTGGCCACGGGTGAGTCCTTGGGTAGGCTGGCCAGAGCGGGTGTTAGGACGGCCAGCATCATTGCACACGTCGCGGTGTTCGACATGAACATCGAAAACACAAAGGTCACGGCCATCACTGAGGGCAGGAGACGCGATGGCCGACCTTTGGTGAGACGCAAAACCCCACCGGCGATCCATCGGTCCATCCCGGTGCGGGCGGCGGCGCTCGCGAGCACAAGGCCGCCAAAGAACAACCACATGGGCGGGCTGGCCCAAGGGCGCACGTATATCTCCCAGGCGGTGGATTCGTTGGCACCGGCCAATACCCCACCTGGACGACCGAGCACCAGAATCTGCAGGCCGATGATTAGGAGCGCGACCGCGAAGGCCGGGATGGCCTCGCTGATCCACAGGCACGCACCAAGACTCACAATACCGAGTGACCAACGCGCCGAGTCCGGCATGCCGGGGTAATCCGGCAGCAGCATCACGGCCAAGGCGATGCCTAGGCAAACGAGTGACTTGAGCAGGGCAGCCCCCGAACGGAATTCAAAGCGTTCGAGGAGCCGGGCGACTTCGTTGCGAGTGTCGAGCATCGTGGTCCTTGATTATGCAGGGAGCAGGCCAGAACGCACAATCCTGAGTTTTTCAAAACTGCAGCATGGCGGCATGCTGTGTCGTCTCGGGCACCGGTCGGGCAGCATTTTCGATGGGCCGTCACGAGCGGCGAGACTGACTGATAGGAGACTGGATTATCGAATTACGGGAGACGCCGGGGTAGGAGTTTAGTGTGCTGGCGCGGGACTGGTCGAACATCCTTGATGCAAGCTTCTGTGTGCGGGCCGTCCAGCGGGCGCTCACTGCCCAAGGCGCCCCGGAGATCTTCAATGCTGACCAGGGCAGCCAGTTCACTTCGCCGGGGTTTACGCAGCCCTTGCTGGCCTTGGGTATCAAGCTGTCGATGGACGGCAAGGGCCGGTGCCTGGACAACGTCTTCGTCGAACGGCTCTGGCGGTCCGTGAAATACGAGGAAGTTTACCTGAAGGCCCGCGTGTCGCTGGTCGATGCCCACGCCTAGCTTCGACACCTACTTCCGCTTCTACAACGAGCGGCGGCCGCATTCCTCGCTCGGTAACGCCACGCCCGGCGAAACCTACCGTGCGATCTCCCGGTCGCCGTCAACCAATGACCCGGCTCTCGTGATCCGAACCCTGCGTTCATAGGGCGACCGCCCGGCAGACGCCGCTCTTTCCTCCCAAGTCAGAGCGGGGCGGCTTCGCCTCCCTTGCACGCCTACTGATCTTCCCCAGACCTCAATCCAACTATGACCGACTCGACCCTTCCATCTGTCTAACGGTTGGGTCCACCTCACCTCTCCCGCCGCGATCCACCCGGTCGGGGCCACCCCTATCCCCTGACCCTAGACCCCGCTGAATGAAAACCATGCTGGCCGCCGTGTTGCACCAAGTGAACGAACTCCGCGTCGAGGAAATTCCGCGGCCCGAGCCGCGTGCGTCGGACGAGGTCGTGGTGCGCATCCACTCCTGCGGCATCTGCGCCACCGATTACAAAGCTATCCGTGGCATCCGGAAAAACGTGCATTTCCCTTTCATCCCCGGGCACGAACCCTCCGGTGT
>JBDNGL010000354.1:0-2456 GCA_041689285.1 Opitutaceae bacterium | reverse complement strand
GCATCGGCGTAATCGGCCTGCAGGTCGCTCATCTTGGCGTCGAGCTTGGCGGTCAGGGCCTGGGTGCGCAGGGTGAAGTCGGAACGCTTTTCAAACGTGTAGTCCTTTAGGTCCGACCAAGTGTCCGCGACGGCGGCCTTGGTTTCTTGATAGGCGTTGCTGACGGCTTTCTTGGCGTCGGTCCGCTCAGGTTTAGAGCAGGCGGCGAAGGCCAGCGTGGACAGACTGAGGACGAGGATGATGATTTTGTTTTTCATGAGAATTAGAGAGCATTGACTAATCTGGTCAGACCGGTGGTTTGCCGCGCAGGGCGCTGACAAGCGCGGAGACCACGAGGAGCACGAGGAAAATGTAGAAGAAAATCTTCGCGATTTCGGCGAAAGCCCCGGCTAGGCCTGTGAAGCCGAGGAGTCCCGCGATGAGCGCGACAATTAGGAAGGTGATGGACCAGCCGAGCATGGGGGTAGAAAGAAGGTTGAAGGTTGTTCGGAGCGGGCAGCGAAAATGTCCCGCTGCCACTGAGAAGGACCGGCATGAACCCGGGTGGTTACAATATTGGGGAAATTATATTCCGGATTTTTTGGAACCAAACATGCGATGAACGCGACGGGTCACCACCAAGATTGACGCACTGCGTCCGGACGTTCCCGATGGAGCATGGCCAGAAGCGTAGTCCTAAAAGGCACCCGGCGGTGCGAGCGATGCCAGTTGCCGCCGCGCTGGTGTATTTGCGCGGGCTGGAGGAACGTCGAGAGCCCGTTGGCCGTGGACGTGCTGATGCACCACATGGAGACCTACCGGCCAAGTAGCACGGGTCACCTCATTCAGCGCACGGGGGAGGGTGCGCGGCAGCATACTTACCGACAAGAGCGGTTGCTCGCGCGCAGCGAGGTCGCCCGCCTAGGTCGCGAGCTGTGGGTGTTGCATCCGCTGGGCGAGGCCCTGCCGACGCAGGCGGACCCGGCACAGGTGCAGGTGCTGCTGCTCGACGGCAGTTGGAAACAGGCGCTGGAAATTTCCCGCAGCGTGGGACCGTGGGGTCGCTGCGTGAGCCTGCCGATGCAAGGGGCGAGCCGCTACTGGCTGCGGGCTCAGCAAGGGGCGGGCCAATTTTCCACCATTGAGGCGCTGTTGTTTCTGCTAAAAGCACTCAGACTGACTGCCGCGCACGCGCAACTTCAGTCGCAGTTCGAATTGCATGTTTATGCGGGACTTTGTGCGCGGGGACGAAAAGCAGATGCGGCGCGCTACCTTGCGGATTCGCCGATCAGCGCAGTTTTTCCGAAGTTGCTGGCGCAGCTCGCCGAAAAACGTCCGCTGGTTTGAGGGTAATATCGAGAGCCCGCGCCCAAGGGACTGGGCATCCACCCGTGCGGGTGGGGCGTATCCGGGATCTGCGGATCACTCGGGTGGCTTGCGCATCGCGGCCGAAGCGGGTGTTTTCAAACCGGGCTGGCCAGTCGCGGGACATTGATCGGTGCGCCTTCCACGACTGTGGCCGTGTAAGTTTCCCTTGGCTGGTTGGCGGGAAGCAGACCAGGTATCAGCCCCATACTATTGAAAAAGTAGGAGTCCGTGCGTCTGTGTGCTGAACGGTTGGGGCCGAGCCGTGCCGCCACCGTGCGTGGTGGATAGAAATACCAACGGCCACTCCGGGTTTGCGGGCTGGAGCCAGTTGCGCTCTACTCGCCCGCTTATGACGATGATCAACCCCGAGGCACTCAGCCGGCATCTGCAGCATCTCACCGAGAGCATCGGCGTGCGACTGGCAGGTAGTCCCGGCGAAGCGGCGGCGGCTGATTACGTCGCGCGGGAATTTGCGGCGGCGGGGGCGAAGGTCACGCGCGAGAGTTTTCCGGTGTGGTGGCGCGACGTGCATGAACAGCAACTTCAGGTTTTTTATGAGAACGCGTGGCACGCCGCCGGTTGCTCGCTTTTCGCCAACACGCCCGGCACGACGGGCGAATGGCTTGAGGCGCCGCTGGTATTCTTTGCCGGAGCCACCGGTTATCAGCGGACCGATCTTGGTGCTGAATTGCGCGGCAAGATCGTGTTGCACCTCGGTTGTCACATCGAGTCGAGGGAAAATTACCAGCGGCTGATCGCGGCGCAACCGACGGGTTTGCTGATGGTCGATGTGCGCTATCCGGGGGCGGTGCCATTGGCCGATGCGATTTTCCCCGCCTATGCAAAGGCGGGCGGTGCCGTCACGTCACTCAATGTCGCGTATCTCGACGCATGGCGCTGGCGCGAGCGCGGTGCCACGAAGGCGCGTTTCCGCGTGGTTGGCGGTCCGCGACTGGCGGAGTCGGCGAACATCATTGCCGAATTGCCCGGCACTGACCCGGCGGCGGGGGTAATCTATCTGGGCGGACATCACGATACGCAGGCGGATTCGGTGGGTGCGGATGACAACGGCTCGGCGACCGCGGGCTTGATTGAGTTGGTGCGGGTGT
>JBDNGL010000353.1:0-3093 GCA_041689285.1 Opitutaceae bacterium | reverse complement strand
GTGCAGGGCGGGGGCGGGGTGGGGGTGAGCGGCGATCACTGTGCAGGTGCCGCAGTCGGCGAGTTCGCCGGCAAAATGGACCGCGTAAGTGTCGGCGGTGAGTCGCAACTCGACGCGGAGCGGAATGAGATCGGGCGAGGGCTCGCCCGCAGTCTCGGCGCGTATCATTTCCCAATGGCCGGTGAGCCCGGGCGAAATAGCGGCCATGGCGGTAATCAATCGGCGATATCAGTGCCGGCGGGCAGAGATTTTTTTGCCTTGGCGCCGAGGGTTTTCAGTTCCTCAACCTGACCGAGCAGATTGCCTGGGCCGGTTTTCAGTTTGCCGAGTGCGCCGTCGTAGCTTTCGCGCAGACGGGCGAGGTGTTTGCCGATTTCCTCAAGGTCGGCGAACAGACCGGCGAACTTGTCGTAGAGGAGGCCGCCGCGGTTGGCGATGGCTTGGACGTTCTTGGTCTGGCGGTCCTGTTTCCAGAGGCTCGCGACGGTTTTCAGGGTGACGAGCAGGGTGGGGGCGGTGCAGAGGATGATGCGGCGATCAAAGGCCGATTCGTAGAGGTCGCGGTCGTTTTCCACGGCGAGCACAAAGGCCGGCTCAAGCGGCACGAACATCAGGACGTAGTCGGGGGTGATGAGTTTACCGGTGTCCTCGTAACGCTTGGCGCTGAGCTGTTCGATGTGGGTGCGGACGGCCGCAGTGTGCTCACGCGTGGCGGTGCTGCGGGTGGCCTCGTCGGTGGCGTTGACGGCCCGTTCGTAGGCGACCAGCGAGACCTTGGAATCAATCACGAGGTGCCGCTGGTCGGGCAGGCGCAGGATGACATCGGGGCGCAGGCGGCGGCCGTCCTCGGCGGTGAGTGATTCCTGCATCAAATAGTCCTGCCCCTTGATGAGGCCGGCAGATTCGAGCAGGCGGTCGAGGATGAGTTCGCCCCAGGCGCCGCGGACTTGGGCCTGGCCCTTGAGTGCGGTCGTCAGCGCGTGCGCCTCGTCGGTGATCCGGGTGTTGAGCAGACGCAACTGTTCAATCTGCGTCTTGAGCGCGGAACGGTCGTCGCTGTCGTTTTTGTAAACGGTGTCCACACGCTCGCGGAAATCCGTGAGCTGTTGACGGAGCGGGTGCAGGAGGGCCTCGACTTGGGTCTTGTTGTGGTCGGTGAACTTGGCGGATTTTTCCTCGAGTAACTTGGAGGCGATGGCCTGAAATTCTGTTTGGAGGGTCGCTTTGAGCTTCTCCGCATCGGCCAAGTAACGGGCGGCGAGGGCCTCGCGTTCGGTCAGGCGCTGCGCGTGCGCCTCCAGCTTGGCAGCGAAACCCGCCCGCTCGGCGGCGAGTTCCGATTGGAGCTGGGAGTTAAGGGCGCTCAAGCGTGCCGATTCAGCGCGGCTCGCGGTGAGTTCGGCGGCGACACGCTCCAGTTCCATGCGGGCTGCCTGCAGTTCTGCCGTGAGGCCGGTTTCCCGGCTACGCAGGAAAAGCCAAGTGAAGGCGGCGGCGACCAAGGCGGTCGCGGTTGCAATCAGGGTAGTGGTAAAAATCACGTAAAGATGCTCCGGGGATGTTTTAGTGCAAATCGTTGCTGGTTGCGTTCCTTGACAGATACAAACGTCGACTGCAAACACACGTGTGTCCTGCTTAAAGTTTTCCCAGGCATCACTCCAGCCCAGTTTTGCATCATGGTGACTGAATCCACGGCTCCAAAAACCGGAACGCTAGAAAAGCCCTGCGTGCTCGTCGTGGATGACGAGTATGGCCCGCGCGAGTCCATTGCCTTTTCCCTGTCCACGGAATTTGTAGTGGAGACAGCCGAACGGGCCGCTGAGGCGCTGACGAAGCTAAAGGCCAAGCCCTACGCCGTGGTGGTCATGGATATCCGCATGCCGGAGATGGACGGCATCCGGGCGCTGGAGGAATTGCGCAAGATTGATCCGCATGTGTCGGTGATCATGCTCACCGGCTATGGCACGCTCCTGACGGCGCAGCAGGCGATGGTGGGCGGTGCCAACCAATATCTGCGCAAGCCACCCGATGTGGCCGAATTGGTGGAGGCGGTGGGCAAACAAGCCTCGGCCTCGCGGCTGCGTCGGCATCAGGCGGAGATGGTCCGACAGACTGAGGCCATGAATCAGGCACTCAAAACCGAGATTGAGCAGAACGAGCCGCATATCTGGCAGGGACGGGCTTCGGTCGAGTTGGTGCATGATCTAAACAATCCCCTGACGGTCGTTATCGGCTATGCAGCCTTATTAGTGGAGGAGGCGAAGTCGGTCGCCGCGCAGGACCCGGAGCGCGGGGCCAAGATCAAGGAATACGCGGCTTTGGTGGAATAGGCGGCGGAGTATTGTCACCATCTTTCCGAAAACTGGCGGCAAGGCGCACGTAAGCCGGCGGAGTATCATCGGCTCGACCTCGTGAAGGTGGCGTTTGATGTGCGGCAGGTGATTTTTTTCACTAACCTTGCCATCCGCATCGGCGGTGCGGCCGAAGCCTGGGTGCGTGGTTCGAGCTTCGAGCTCATGCGGATTCCCCCAAATCTTTTTAAGAACGCCTTGGAAGCCGGGGCCAAGAGTATTCAGATGAACGTGGCGCGCGAGGGCGACCATTACGTAGTCACCGTCAAGGATGATGGCGCCGGCATGTCACCTGAGGCGCTCAAGCGTGCTTTGCGCGGCGGTTTCACCAGTAAGGCGACCGGCACCGGGCTGGGGCTCAATATCTGCCGCCATTTGCTAGGTGCGCATGGGGCGAGCTTGTTGATCAAATCATCCCAAGGCATAGGCACGACGGTGCGCATGGTTTTTCCTGCGGCCCACGCGTGATCAGACGCCACGCATGAAACGGCGGCGCGTAAAAATCACCGGTCTCGGCCCCGTCACCCCCGCCGGCACCGGCTGCGCGGCATTTGCGGTCGGGATCATGGAACCGGTGAGCCGGGTGAGGGAATACAAAGGGTTTGCGCGGCACGGGGCCGGGTCGTTCGTGGCGGCGGAGGTTGAGGCGTTGGAACTGGAAGAACTGGGTCTGGCTGGCGCGAAGCGGCTGCCACGCCACACGCAGTTTGCTTTGGCCGGAGCGGTGTTGGCGGCGGCAGAT
>JBDNGL010000352.1:0-3403 GCA_041689285.1 Opitutaceae bacterium | reverse complement strand
GTTGCGCGCAGCCTTTGACCCAGCCCCTGCCATAACGAGAGCAGCGCCGGATGCCTGACCAAGAACAGATGCGCCGCCGATGTTGGCGCCAACCGCCCGAACCACCAAGTCGAATAAAGCGTCAGGGTTTGAAATTACCCCACTCATTTTAGCTTTTGAAGCAAAGCTTTTCTCGATGCGATCAGCGTTTTGCAGAATGGCGTTCATTCTGGTTTTTTGCGCCGTTGACATTACCCCGTTCGTTTCCATGAGTTGCATCAGGCTTGGGCCACGGCCCGCCGGTTTGTTCAGGATTTCACGGTATCTGGCAAAGGAAAAATCCCCCGTGCCGCTCGTGGCAGACCGAGCCGCGTAATCCAGCGTTGATGCCCGCAGACCGTCCACGGCCCCAGATGGCCCCTTTTGGGCAAGCCTCACAAGCTGCTTGTAGCTTTGCAGTGGATTGGCTGAGTTCATTACGTTCTTGATGGCCTGCGCGGGATTCTCGTTTCTCATGATTTCTGAAAATGCCGCCCGATGCTGAATCGCTTTGGTTGCGCCCTCACCGGCGGCTTGAACGTCACGGAATGCCTGTTCCGCGTTAGACGCCGTACTCAGGTCTCGTTTCAGCGCAGGGAATCGGTCAAGCATGGGGGAATTGTTCCGCAGGAAACCTTCGAGCGAACGCGGGTTCACGCGACCGGTCTGCGGGTCAACCGAGGCTGTCGCGGCAGCGCGCAGGAATTCCTCCTGTTCCTGCATCATGCTCTTGCCGGATTTATTAAACTGAGCAGCCCCCTCAAGCTCTGCGAATCTCTTGTTTGCAAGCACCCCGCCACTGCCATAAGCCCGCTGCAAAATAGCCTCTGGCGCGATACGATCAGCGCCCGTGCCTTTTGTCGCCAGCGCATCGGATGCGAATGTTCGGCTGAATGCGTCATTAAGGCTTTTTGAGAATGTCCTGGCGTTCACTGCCGCGCTGCCCTCCATAGTGGCAATATCCGCCAGTGCCCCGTCCGCCATATCCTCGTAAATCCGTGCGTCCACCCAATTCTTTTGCGACCTTGCTTGCCGCGATCTAGCTAACATATCGGAACGGAACGATATTAACTCCCCTGAATTTATTTCAGGAAATTGTGGTTCTGCGGCGGGCGGACGCACGCCCTCCGGCAATATAAGAGCAGAAACATCTTGTTTCACCGGCTTAGATATTCTATTAACGAAAGCCTTTACAAACGCAGGTGGTTCTGGTCTTTCTTTGTAAGACCCGCTGAGAATTTTGTCATAGGCATCCTTCGTGCCCAGCGCGACAATTTTCGCGTCTTTGGGCACCTCAGACCATAGTGCGCGTTCCGCCTTCCGAGCGTCAACTAGCGCATCATCAAGGATCCTCGTTGCCGCCGTGCTAGATGCCGCCTTATCCCCGCCAATCATGGCAGCAGTGCGCTCCATCCGCACCTTCGCCCCCTGCAATCGGCCCTCGATGAGACTGTCGAAGTAGCGCCCGCGCATCTTCGCCGCCTCCTTCAAAAGTTGAGGATCTCCGCTTGCCTCAAGTTGGGCAGTGAGTTTGCGCAGGTTGGCCATGTTATCCTGTGTTCTTGTCCTCTGGCTGGCGTCGAAATTCGGGTTTTTGGATGCTATCGTTGTCTCCAAAGCAAGCAGGGTCGGACTTTCTGATTTCTGCCCTGCAGTCAAGCGAACGCCATCAAGGTCGGCTTCGTTCAGAAGTTTCGCCACTTTCTGCGGGTCTTCTCCGGCCTTAATCATCGCGTCCTGAATAGTTTTAGACGCCACGTCCTCCCTGCCAGATCGACTTAAACTGGATGTCAACATTCCAACACCCTTCCTACCAAATCCGCCGAGCTTTGCCACAGTCCCGATGGGATTTACAACGCCGCCCGCCATTTCCCCCAAAGTCGCAGCAAATTGGTTCCCAGGCGCGAGCATTTCAGCTATTCCGGCCCCTTGCGCCGCCCCCAGAGTGCTACCGGCCTCAACTGCGGCGAAAGTCTTGGGCGACGTACGTGCGGCCTGAACAATGGGCTGAACCAGCTTCGGAAGTTCTGAAACCGCGCCCTTTACAGCGAACGGTAGCGCGGCTATGGGCGTAGACCCTCCGATCACCTCGCCGGCACGAGCCAAAGGCCGCATGTCTTGTGGGATATTCTTGATTGACCCGCCTGTGAACGGGACTCCACTTTCCGCTAGCTTTTCGCCGCCAAAATAACCCAATGTGCCGCCGGCCACTGACCCTATACCGGCACCCACCATCGACCCCACCGGGCCAAATGGCAAGCCAGCCATAGCTCCAAGTTTTGCGCCGCCGTAAAATCCCGCCATTGGTGCGGCAGTTCTGACCATCCCGGATGCGACCCCGCCTATCAATGCTCGTGGTGCGCTTATATCTTGACTCGCCTTCTGCGGGGCCGCTGGAGTGGTATCAGATCGACGAACCACCATAAACTGCCCAGCCTCATTCTTTGCAGCCTGTTCAACAGGTTCCCACTTGTCGCCAAATAGGGCGACAAACTGCCCCGCATCGTTCTTGGCGACCTGCGAAGCGGATTCCCATGCGGATGGTGTGGTCATAGTGGCTTGTATCCCTCTGGAGGCTGCTGCGGCTGCCCCCAAGACCCGCTTGCGCCTCCGATATTCTGCGCCGGATCAAACGATTTTATTACCGCGTCGTAATTTGTAAGCAATTGGCGCAGTCGGCTGTGACTATTCCGCGTATCACTCACTTCCTTATTTGTGAATAGACCTGGGTTTTGCAAAACCTCTCGTTCCATGCGTTCAACTTCCTGCGCGAGCATCGCACGAGTGCTACCTAGTCGCTCTTTAGACCTCTTGTCAGCCATGAATAGCGACCCCGGCTTGACGGCCAGTTCCTCTAACTGCGTCATCAAATAATTTGACGGCCTGCCGGGAACAGCATCCTGCAAGAGCGTGACGGTCTGAACCCTCAAATTCTTGAGCGCCTGCGTCGCTTGCTCTACATCCGGTCGAGGCATATCCGCATTAAACGCGTCCATAAAAGAATTCGCCATTCCGCCGAAGAACCCACTGCCGCCCGTTGCTGCCGAGGCGTTTATGGTCGGAGGAATTGACGTAGCGCCACTAGGAGGTGCAGCCCCAGGCACCATCGGCCCACGGCCAGCGTTCCCCATCCGACCGCCGATAGGCTGACCATCGGGGCCAACGGCCTGCGCCCACTTCCCGTCGCGAGTCCTCTCCCACACAATGCCGGTTTTCGGGTCTGTGTGGAGTTGCGCCGCCGGCTCTTGCGCCGGCGCACGCAAACTCGTAGCAAGCCGTATAGATTCCTCTCGCCCGAAACCTTTGTTTTCGATGATCTTCCCTAGCATTGCCTTCTGCGGGTGGCCTTCTGGCAGTGAATCGTAATACTGGATCATCCTCAGAT
>JBDNGL010000351.1:0-2365 GCA_041689285.1 Opitutaceae bacterium | reverse complement strand
GGTCAGCGGCACCGAGAAGATCGTCGTCGCCGTGAAATAGAGCAGCGAGGTGCCGACCAGATAGGCGAACATCGCGTGTTCGCCCCAGTTTCGCGGCACCAGCCAGATGGCGGCAAAAGTAATGCCGGTCAGGATGGCACCTGCAAAGGCGAACGGCCGGCGCCGGCCGTAGCGCGAACGGAAATTATCGGAAATCGATCCCATGATCGGATCCGTGAACGCATCCCAGACGCGGGGGATGGTCATCGCGATACCGAAGAGCAGGGGATTGAGTCCGAGCACAATCTGGTAGATCGGCCGCGCCATATATTGCACCACCATGCTGCTGGTGAAGAACGGGAAGCCGCCTACGCCGATGGCCAGTTTCTGGGTATCGGCACGCGATCTTCAGGACGGATCGGCGTGGGTCCTCCGGCCGGGCTGACATCGGGCTGGTTCATAGGCCTAGGAACGGCGGGCCGCTTGGCCGTGCTGGCGGGGCGCGGATTGAGTCCTGCCGGCCTGCGCCGGAAGTAGGTTGAGCATGCCGCGATACCACTGCTTCCATTGCGCGCGTGTTGCTGCGGAGTCACTCTGCTTTGCAAACCCGACTTCGGGTGAGGCCAAGCAAGTGACGACGCAGCCCCGGCCGATGTGGTGCACCAAGATCAACGGGCGCTTGCGGTCGTCGCGTGCAACCACGGTGGCCTCGCGGGGAAGGGTCTCCAGGAAGATCCCGCGGGGAAATTCATGCAGATCCCAGATCCGGCCAAATGCCCGCACGCCCAGCGCCGTCGGGGCGCAAAAGTCGACCGGCATGGCGCCGACCAGCCGGGTTGTTTCGGGTCCCCAAGTGAGGGCGTCGACTCCATGCCAGATGAGCTGACCACCGGCCTCAACCCAAGGCGTGAGCGCGAGTACCTCGGCTGCAGTAATCTTGGCGCCCGCGATCAGGACGCGCGCCGGGACCAGTCCCGGTCGGAGGTCCCGTCCCCGGACAATTTTTGGGCCAGAGCCCAGCGTGCCAAGGGTGAAGTGAGCCAGGGCCATCTGGCGCGACAGCTCGCTGGGCAGGTTGCCGGGATTCGCGGGATTATCACGCGGGTAATATTCCTCCGGCCACAGCAGGCCGATCGGTGGCGCGCTCGCTGAAGGGAGGGAGTTGCCCGCCAGGGAGCGGGCGAACTCGAGGAAATAGCGCAGCGCGGGTTTCACCCGGCCTTTCGCATCCACCAGGCCGAGCGACGCTTCGAAGGCATTCTTGTTGTAGGGGTGAGTCCGGGCGGTGATGTCGCGCAGGCACCACCAAAGATAGCCGTTCGCGCCCGCCTCGCGGCAGGCCGGTAGCACGGTGCGCAGGTAGCCATCGCACTGCTTTTCCCCGCCGGTGAGGAGGGTGCCGAACTCCTGCACCATGACTGGTCCAAACGCGCGGGCGCATTTGACATAGAACGGCAGCAGGCTTTGGGCGAGCGGATCGGTCATTCCGTCAAAGGGGAGAGTGTGCCAGCCGGGAAACGGGTAGGCGTGCATCGAGTAGAAATCACACCCAGCCTGGGCCCCCAGCCGCCATCCGGTGTCGGCGTTGACCTGATTTTGCTCGTTGCCGGAAACGATCAGTGCTCCGGGGAATCCCCGGCGGATGGCGCCGCTTACTCCCGCGCACCAACTCGCAACATCAGCCGGCGTGGCCGTGAGGCATTCGGGCAGGCAGCACAATTCGTTGCCATGGTCGACCGCGAGCGCGGTTTCGGGAAAGCCGGCGCAGATTGCCGCGCTCTTGTGCGCAAACGCAAAGGCTCTCCGACGTAGTTCAAGGTCGGCGTAGACGTTCCTGCCGCGATGCCAGACCGGCCAGAATATTCCCCCGCTCATCCAGCCAACAAAAAGCGATGGGTGGGCGAGCAGCTGGCGCTCCTCATGCCATAGCAGCATTTGCTGCAGCCGGGCAAACATGCGCCGGTCATAGCGGCCGGGGGCGGGCTCGAAGTCCTGCCAGCGCAGGAAGAAGCGCACGCAATTGAGCCCAAGCTTAACGACGAGATCGAGGTCGGCTTGGATTTCCTTTTCCGGCCAGGCCTGCCACATCTCTGCGCCGCAGGAGCCGGGCCAATAATTGGCGCCGACCGGGATCACCCGTTTTCCGTGCCGGGTAAAGTATCCGGCCTGATCAAGGGCGAACACCGGAGAAGCGGCTTTGGCGCAGCGCATCGGCGGTCAGTCGGCGAGCCCGAGGAGGCGGGGGCAAAAAAGGGGTCAGGCCGAGTAATGTTATATTTTAGGTGTTTCGATCCGAACCTGACGCTTTTTGGCTAGGCTGATTTGACACCGTGCGGTGTCTGGTGTGCCAAGGCCCATGTGATGCGCCAGCCACGTGACAGATGCG
>JBDNGL010000350.1:0-4199 GCA_041689285.1 Opitutaceae bacterium | reverse complement strand
GGTGCCGCTGCTTTTGCGCGCCGCTGAGCGGCGTCATGGGCTCACGCTCGCGCTCCGCACGATCTTCACGGTCCACAATATCGCCTTTCAAGGCCTGTTTCCGGCCCGCTTCTTTGCGCGGACCAATCTCCCCGATGAACTCAACAACATCGATGGGCTCGAGTATTACAACCAGATCAGCTTCATGAAGGGCGGTCTGCTGTTCGCCGACCGCGTCACCACCGTGAGTCCGCGCTATGCGCAGGAAATCCAGACGCCGGAATTTGGCTGCGGGCTCGACGGTGTCGTGCAGATGCGCGCCGAGGATCTGGTCGGCCAGCTCAACGGGATTGATCCGGCGGTGTGGAATCCCGGAGTGGATGCCTTGCTGCCGGCCCGTTATTCGGCCGGCAATCTCGCCGGCAAGGCGGTCTGTCGCGCTGAATTGCTCAACCAGCTCAAACTCGATCCCAAGTTCACCGGCCCGGTCTATGGCATGGTGTGCCGCCTGACCGAGCAGAAGGGCGTCGATCTCCTGCTGGCCAATCAGAGTTTCTTTTTGAAAAACGACTGCCGACTCATCGTGCTCGGCGCGGGCGAACAACGCTATGAGCAAGCGCTCCGCGAACTCGTGGCCGCGGCCCCGGGCAAGATCGCACTTTGCGCGCGGCTGGATGAGGCCATGAGTCATCTCATTGAAGCGGGATCAGATTTTTTTCTGATGCCTTCGCTCTTTGAACCCTGTGGTCTCAATCAGATGTATTCGCAGGCTTACGGCACGATTCCGCTCGTGAGCGAGGTTGGCGGCTTGGCTGACACCGTGACGGATGCCGATGTGGATCCGGCGAACGGCACGGGGTTGAGTTTTCCTGCGACGGCCGAGGGTTTGGCGGATGGGTTGCGGCGTTCGCTCCTATTGTTTGCGGATAAAGAGCGTCTGGCGGTTGTGCAAAAGCGCGGAATGGATAAAGATTTCAGTTGGTCGCAAGCGGCCCTCGCCTACGAGCAGCTTTATCAAGATTCGCTTTAACACTCCGTGACGCCTCCGGTCCTTCTCTGGTTCCGCCAAGATCTACGTCTCCACGATAATCCCGCCCTAGCCGCCGCGCTCCAAACCGGCGCGCCCGTGGTGCCGATTTATGTGCTGGATGCTGCGGGCGATGGCGCGTGGGCGCCGGGTGGAGCAGCGCGGTGGTGGCTGCATCATTCGTTGGCCTCGCTGGAGGCAGCACTACAGGCACTGGGTTCGCGCTTGTTGCTGGCCCAGGGCGAGTCCGGCGCGGTGCTGCGGCGGCTGCTCAAAACCACCGGCGCGCGGGCGGTGTACTGGAACCGGCGCTACGAGCCAGCTGTGGTGGCCCGCGATGAGACGATCAAAGCGGAACTGATGGCGGCTGGGGTGGAGGCGAAAAGCTTCAACAGTGCGCTGCTGTTCGAGCCGCACACCATTGCGAACAAGCAGGGTAAACCGTTTCAGGTGTTCACGCCTTTCTGGCGGCACTGTTTGGCACAGCCAATGGCTGCGCCGGTGAAATTTTCCACCACGGCACTGCCGGCTCCGCTGATGTGGCCCGGGTCCATGCCGCTCGCGCAATACGGACTCCTGCCACGTAGGGAATGGGCGGACGGATTCACTGCGGTCTGGACGCCGGGCGAGGCCGGGGCCCAACGACGTTTGAAAGAATTCATCGCCGGGGCAGTGGATGCGTATGCCGACCGACGCAATTTGCCTGATCGGGACGGCACCTCACGTCTTTCGCCGTGGTTGCATTTTGGAGAAATCGGTCCGCGCCAAATCTGGGCGGCCTTGCAGGCGCGGGCCAAGGCCAGCGGTGTGTTTCCCGCCAGCAATGGTGAACGTGTTTTTCTCAGCGAAGTGGGCTGGCGTGAATTCGCGCATCACCTGCTGTTTCATTTTCCCCACACCCCGACGCAGCCCTTGCGCGCGGAATTCGCGAAGTTTCCTTGGGCGGATGATCCACACGGAAAATTTTTGCGGGCTTGGCAGCGCGGACACACCGGTTATCCGATTGTGGATGCCGGCATGCGCCAACTCTGGCAGACGGGCTGGATGCACAATCGGGTGCGGATGATCGTCGCCTCGTTTTTGGTAAAACACCTCCGGCTCCCTTGGTCGCGGGGTGCGGAGTGGTTCTGGGACACCCTCGTGGATGCGGATCTCGCGAGCAACACCCTCGGCTGGCAGTGGACCGCCGGCTGCGGCGCGGACGCGGCGCCGTATTTTCGCATCTTCGCGCCGGTCCTGCAGGGCGTGAAATTTGACGCCAGCGGCGACTATGTCCGGCGTTGGGTGCCGGAATTGCAGCCGCTGCCGGCCAAGTGGATTCACTGTCCGTGGGAGGCGCCGCCAGAAGTGTTGGCGGAATCGGGCGTCATCTTGGGCGAAACATATCCTCGTCCGCTGGTGGATCATGGGACTGCCCGCAATGCGGCTTTGGCGGCTTTCAAGAGTTTACGTGGAGGCGACCAGCCATGAATCAAGTCCCGAGCCGGCAGCGTATTCTCATCTCGGGTGCCTCCGGGTTAATCGGTCGCGCACTCACCTCAGTTTTGACGACGGAGGGTTATACTGTGATCCGACTCGTGCGTCGTCCAACGGTGGGGGCGGATGAAATTTACTGGAATCCGGCGCGCGGTGAATTGGCTGCGGCTGCTCTCGGCGAAGTTCACGCGGTGATTCATTTGGCTGGGGAAAATGTGGCGGGTGGCCGCTGGACCACGCAGCGCAAAACGGCGATTTTGCAGAGCCGCGTGGCGTCAACGCGGCTGTTGGTGTCGGCGTTGGTCAACCGCCCGGTCCGCCCAGAGGTCTGCTTGAGTGCCTCGGCGACGGGTTATTACGGCGACCGGGGCGATGAACGCCTCGATGAGACGAGCGCGCCTGGGGAGGGCTTTTTGACCGAAGTGTGTCGGGCTTGGGAAAGCGAGTTGGTCCCGGCGGTCGCCGCTGGCATTCGCACCGTCGCGCTGCGCACCGGTGTTGTGTTGACCCCGCAGGGCGGCGCGTTGGGTAAAATGTTGCCGGCCTTTCGCTGCGGCCTGGGTGGACGTCTGGGCTCCGGGCGACAGTGGCTGAGCTGGATCGCCTTGGACGATATGCTGGGTGTCATTTTGCATGCGTTGCGCGATCCGCAGGCACACGGCCCTTTGAATGCCGTGGCTCCCGGCGCGGTGACGAATGCGGAATTTACCGCGACGCTGGCTCGCGTGCTGCGCCGCCCCGCTTGGTTGCCGGTTCCGGCGCTCGGGCTGCGCCTGCTTTTTGGCGAAATGGCTGACGCCACACTGCTGGCCAGTGCGCGCGTGGCCCCGGCCCAGCTCCAGCGCCTCGGCTTTGATTTTCGCTTTCCACAATTGGAATCCGCGCTGCGCCACCTGCTCGATCTACCGCACTCTAAATGAAACCCACCACCTTGATAATCGGGGCCGGCATCGCCGGTCTGCTCCTCGCGCGACGGCTGCAAGCCGCGGGTGACCCCGTCGTGTTACTCGACAAGAGCCGTGGGGTCGGCGGACGGATGGCGACGAAACGCGTGGGGGCGGCGATCTTCGACCAAGGCGCCCAGTATTTCTCGGCGCGCACGCCGGAGTTCATGATCTTGGCCCAGTCCTGGCAGGCGAAAGGTTGGGTTCACGACTGGCCCGGCAGTGTTCATCCGCGCTATGTCAGCGCCGGCGGCATGACCACCGTGCCGAAGCACTTGGCCGAGGGTCTTGACCTCCGTCGCGAGCATAAGGTCCTCGCCGTCCGGCGTGTCACCAGCCACTGGGCGGTAGATGTGGAAAACCAACCACTGCTGACGGCGGAGAGACTCGTGCTCACCGCACCTGCGCCGCAGTCGCTTGCCTTGCTCAAAGCGGGTGGGGTGGCCTTGCCCGACACACTGGCGGCGGAGCTGGCCAACTTGGATTATCATCCCTGTCTGGCGCTATTGCTGGTGCTTGCTGCTCCCAGCCGGGTGCCGGCGGCAGGAATGGCTCCGACGGGTGGCCACATTCGCTGGCTGGCGGACAACACGCTCAAGGGCATCGCAGCCCCGGGTGTGTCGGCGGCTCTCACGGTCCATACTACTCCGGAATTCGCGCGCATCCACTACACGAAAACGGAGACTGAAATCGCGGCGCTTCTGCAGGCTGATCTCGAACCGTGGTTAGATGGCGGGATCGTTTCGACGACCCTGCACCGCTGGCGCTACAGT
>JBDNGL010000349.1:0-19946 GCA_041689285.1 Opitutaceae bacterium | reverse complement strand
TCGCTTTACTCCTGCCCGGTAGTGCCACCGGCGCGGCAGGGCCGTGGCGCACCGGACTTCACTGGCACGACAACGCGACCAACGCCGATCGCCCTGGCGAGATCCTTGCCGCCGCCCAGTTCACGGGCGAGCTGCGCTATACTCACGCGCGCCGGCGACCAGCCGGCCGCCACCCGTGGCTGCACGCCGCCCTCGCCGTCGAAGCCTGGCCCCGCTACGATGGGCTCGACCTCGCGCACCTGGGCGTCGGCGCAGAGTGGCGGCTCAAATCGGGGCTCGGCGCCTATCGCCCGCGCTTCGTCTTCGGCGGCGAAGTCGGCCTCACCTCTGCCCGCGAGTCCGCGCGCGCAGGGCGGCATGGCGCGGCCTGGGTGCAGGTCGACCAGCGCCTCAGCCCGGCCTGGCAGGCGCGCCTGCGGCACACCCGCAGCCGCCACGATGCCCGCCAGCTCGCCTTCGACCGCACGGCCCACGAAACCGCCCTCACCTTCCAGGGTGAGATCTCGCTGGGCTGGACTCTGGTCGTGGAGGCCCGCCATCGCCGGGGCGATGTGGTGTCCTACCTGCTTCCCGATCATCCGGCCCTCGCCGACAAGACGCAGACGCCATTCAAAGTCTCCACCTTTGATCGCGCCATAAAGCTCGTCGCTTACTATTTCGACGCCGCCACGCGCACCGAGGCAGTCCGCCTCAGCCGCGCACTCAGCCCGGCAGCCCGGTTGAGTTTCGCTTGGGAGCAACGCACCACCCGCCAAGGTGTGGTGCCTTATCGCAACCAGATCACCAGTCTGGAACTCAGCCACTCATGGTAGTCCTAGCCCGTAAGGTTCGGGTTGCAGCCCGCCAAGTTCGACCCATGCGTTGGTTCATTCTCGTCTTGCTCGGCTCGGCTCTGCCGGCGCTTGCCCGCACCAGCTGGCTACCCACCGAGGCGCGGCTCAACGCCACCGTGGGCCACACCAGCAACCTCAGCCGGTCGGCCCTATCTGGCGATCAGACCGATGCTGCCACCTTCGCGGTGGGCGCCAGCACCGGCCTCAGCCGGCAGCTCGCACGCAACCTGCTCGGCCGTGCCGATCTCGAGGCGTCCACGCTCTTCGTCGAAAATTACGAACTGAACAACCGCGCCACCCTGGGGCCCCGCCTCTCCGCCCATCACAAATTCGGCCTCGGCCCCTACGCCCCGGTGCTCCGCGCCGAGTTTGGCCTCCAGCAGCGCCTGGCCCGCGCGCCCGGTGATCGCGGCACAACCAGTGAAGCCGCCCTCACTTACTCCCAACGGCTTCACCCCGCTTGGCGCGTCTCCGCCACAGTGGATTGGTCCGACCATGCCGCGCGCAGCCCCGCCTTCGATGTCGATTATCACCGGCTGCACGGCGCCGTCCACTGGGACCTCACCGAACGCTGGCAGGCCGCGGTCGGCGGTGGCCGGCTCGCCGGCTTCTTCACCGCCAACGCCTCATGGCCGGTCTGGAACGCCGCCCTTTCCGGCGCGCTGGGGTCGACCGTGCAAGCCTACTACACTACACTCCCTTGGCGCGAAACCGACCTCTACGGCCCGCGCTGGGTCACTTACCCCGTAAGCGGCCGCGTGGATTTCTGGTGGGCCGAGCTCGCCCCCGCCCTTGGACCCCGCAGCACCCTAGCGCTGCGCTACGAACAGGCCGACTCCGTCAACCTCGTTGGCATCAAATACCGTCAGCATCAGTGGGCCCTTAGCCTGCTCCTGCGCTTTTAAGCCCACTTGCCCATGAAAATTCCGCCCCTTGCCCTCGTGCTACTCCTGCCCGGTCTAGCCGCGGGCGCGACCGAGTTCACCCTCACCGTGCGAGACGCCCGCGGGAATCCCGTCACGGATGCCGTCGTCTCGCTCCACGCACACGCTGCCCCCGCCGTCCCCACTCCGTCGGCGGATGTCGTCATCGCCCAGGAAGACAAGGAATACGACCCCTACGTCACCCCGCTGATCGTCGGCACCCGCGTGCTCTTCCCGAATCGCGACACCGTGCAGCACCACATCTACTCACTCTCCCGACCCAAACGTTTTGAAAAACCCCTCTATGCCAGCGGCACGGAGGAAGCCGTGGTCTTTGATCAAACCGGCGTCGTCGTGCTCGGCTGCAATATCCATGACTGGATGATCGCCTACGTCGTCGTGCTCGCTACGCCCTATTTCGCCAAGACCGATGCCGACGGTCGCGCTCGCTTGGAAGGCTTCGTCCCCGGTCGCTACCGGCTGGAGGTCTGGCACCCCCGGGTGAGCAAACCCGCGACCCGCGAATTGACCATTGATGCCGACAGCAATCCAGCGCTTGAAATCAGTCTTAATCTGAGACCTGAACGCCGCATCCGCCGCGCTCCCGAGAACAAGACCGGCGGCTATTGATACCCATGACGAGCCCGTTCCGATTTCGTCGCTTCCGCACCCGGCTGCTGGTTCTGCTGCTCGGCCTCCTCGGAATTTCGCAGGCCGTCACCTACGTCCTGGTCACGCGAGCCAATCGCACCACCGCCATCACGGCCATCAACGAAGCCTTGGCCCGCGGCGTGAATCAATTCGCGAGCATCGCGGAGCGTCGCAAGGCCGACCTGCTCCTTGCCGCCCGTCTCATGGCCGCCGATTACGCCATGCGGCAGCTTTTTTTGATCGAGGAATTCAGCCCCGCCACCGCCCGCTCGGCTTTGGAATCTTATCAGGAGCGAATCCAGCGGCTGCAAACTCCGGTCATCATCCTGCTCTCGCCAGAAGGCGCTTTGCTTGCCGACACCCGCGGCCGCACCAACGAGGGCCAACGCGTCGCCTTCGAAATCCTCCGCGCTCAGGCCGAGGCCAGCGATTTTCAGGAAGCCACCGGCTATGGTTTCATCGCGGATATTTTCAGCCAGATGGTGATGGTGCCGCTGCTGGCGCCCCCGCCCGAGGTGGTCGCATGGGTCGGCCTCGCGTTTTCCATCGAAGAAAGCACTGCCCGTGAATTGAAAAAGGATTCCGCGCTCGAGGTCAGCTTCCTGACGGGCGGCCGCACCCCGCGCGTGATCGCCTCGACGCTATCGGCGGCCTTGGCCGAAGAGCTGGCCCGCAAAACCAACGCGAAAGAGATCGCCAGCACGGAACTGGATCTGAACGGGGAGCCCTACATCACCACGCTCCGCCGGCTGGAAACCACAGGGGGTGAACCGGTCTGGATCGTCCTGCAACGCTCGCTCGAGGCTGAACTCACCCCGTCGCGACTGCTCGAACGCATCATTCTCTTTGTCACGCTCGCGAGTCTGGCGCTCGCCGCCATCGCCGCGCTTTGGATCGCTCGCGGCATCAGCCGGCCGGTGCAGCGACTCGCCGCGCATACCGCCGTCATCGCCCGGGGCGACTACACCACGCGCCTGCAATTCGACCGAATCGACGAACTCGGTCAGCTGGCCGAGGGTTTCAACCGGATGAGCACCGGCCTCGCCGAACGCGACCAAGTGCGCGATTTGCTCGATAAAAACGTCTCGCCTGAAGTGGCCACCCAACTGATGCGCGACGGCGCGGCCCTCGGCGGCGAGGAGCGCGAGGTCACCATTCTCTTCGCCGATCTCCGCGGCTTCACCACCTTGAGCGAATCCCTGCCACCGCGCGAGGTGGTCACGCTCCTCAACCGTTACCTCGACCGCATGAGCGCAGCCATTGAGGCCCACGGCGGCGTGATCGATAAGTTCATCGGCGACGAAATCATGGCGCTCTTCGGCGCGCCGGTCGCCCAGCCCGACTCTGCCGACCACGCCCTCGCTGCCGCCCTTGCGATGCGCACCGCCCTCGCTACCCTCAACGCGGAGTTCGCTGCCGAGGGCCGGTCCCCGCTCGCCTTCGGCGTCGGCATCAACACCGCCCGCGTCGTCGCCGGCAATATTGGAACCCAACGCCGACTCAACTATTCCGTCATCGGCGACGGCGTGAACATCGCCGCCCGGCTACAATCCCTGACTCGCGATGCCGTCCACCGCACCGACATCATCCTAAGTGCCGCCACCTTGGAAGCAGCTACGCGGCGCTGGCGCACCCGGCCACTTGGCTCGGTCTTAGTTAAGGGGCGCACCGGCACCCTTTCCATCCACGCGCTGGAGCAGCAGACCCACCCGTAATTTAGCCCTTTTTTTGCAGATCAGGGCTTGTGCTCCGGCCGCAACCTGCCAAGCGTTCTACCATGAAAATGCGTTTCACGGCCCCGCTCGTTTCGCTCTTTCTGGCCGCCAGTGTCGGGCTCCACGCCCAGACCTTTATCTGGACCGGGGCCTCCGGCTCAACCTACTTCGACTCTTATTACTTCGTGGCCAATTGGCAGGACGAGATCGCCCCAACCGTTTTCACCGCGAACAATGGCAACGATACTATCATTTTTGGCAACGTTCGCAACACCCACGTCCGTTACGTTCAACTTAAGGCCGATCAACTGCAATTCACCGGGCACACACGCCCCTACGAGCTGGAGGCCCTCGGCGAAGACACCCTCTACCTCGGTGCCGGTGGCATTCTCTACTCTCCGAATGGAAGTGTCCGCTCAATCATCGATGATTCCGTCGTCCTCACCGCCAGCCAGACTTGGAATATCGCTGGCGGCGCCCTTGCCATAGAACGCGCGATCCACGAGGAGGGCGGCAGTAAGACCCTGACCAAGACCGGTGCGGGCGCCTTGGTATTGAATCTGGGCCACTACGATGCAAGCGATTGGTCGGGTGGTTTTCACATTCTGGATGGACGGGTATCGGTCAAACCGCGCCAAGATTACTATGGGCCCGCCCCCATCACGGCCCTCGGCACCGGCACCGTCACTTTTAATTCAAGCGGTGGCGGCACCCCGACCTTGGTGGCCAGGCGGCTGTACGTCTATGGCAACTATGACACCCCGTTAATTGTGCCGAACGCCATCGCCATCAACGGCACGATGACCACCGAAAACCAAACGGAAGTCATCCTGTCGGGCAACGTTACATTGCTTTCTAATGCCACGCTCGCCTCCCGGGGCATGATGCTCTCCATCCAAGGCGGGATTTCCGGCACCGGTCACGCGCTCACCATCGACTCCACCGGGCTCGTGGTGCTGGTGCCGGGTGAGACCGAAAGCACCAACACCTACAGCGGCGGCACGCATGTGGCCAAGGGCTTACTGGTCTTTGGTGACGAGAACGCTATCCCGGCCTCGGGCAACATCAGTGTCTCCAATTTTGGCTATGCCGGCCTCGCCGCTCCGAGCTACGGGGTCGCCAAGTTCATCGCCAAGTTCAACCCCACCAGCACCCACGGCACCATCGGCTTCGATAGCGACCCCAGTAACAGTGCCAATGTCTTCGAGGGTCCGATCAATCTCACCGGATTTTCTGGCACCGCGCGGTTGGGCTCGGCCACCCGCGCCATCATCAACTCTGCCAGCTCCCTCACTCCGCAAGGGCTGGATTACCGCTTCGGCGGCGGCGGCGGCCAGCTCACCGTCGGGGCACCTCTCGGTAATGCCCCTGATGAAACTCCCCGCAATGTGGTCGGCGCTTCCCCTTCCTCCCTGCCCCTCACCGTTTATCTCAACAACAGCGGCAATGATTTCTCCGGCACCGTCTCCGCCGCCCACACCGCTTTCATCTTTGCCAATGGTGCCTTGCCCGCCGCTGCCTCGCTGCAACTCCAACAAGGCGGCTACATCGGCCTAGAGGATTCGTCTAACCCCCAAGCCTTCATCGACCGGTTTCCCAACACCACCAGCCAAGGCATGATCGGCCTGAATGGATCCAGCGATACCACCACGATCACCGCCGACCTCGATCTCAGTGCCATCACCGGCAATGTGTATCTGGGCACGACCCAGCGCGGCTACACGGATGATGGCATCTCCGGTGGCGTGCGACTCACCGGCACCATTACGCCGGCAAATTTCGGGAATTACCGCTTTGCCGGTTACAAAGGCGGCCTGTTGCGCGTCGAAAGCAGCCTGAGCGGCAGCAACGAGGTGCACATCGGTGACCCCACTGCACCGGCGACCTACGGCGATTTCAACGAGAAGGAAATTTCCACCGTGGCCCTGATGGGTAACAATAGCGGCCTGACCGGCAATGTGGTGCTTTTTGGCGGCCAGCTCTACCTCGGCAATGTCAACGCGCTCGGCGCCGGCTCTTTGGTCGTGCAGGGCATGACCCTGCCCGCCGAGTGGACAGGCGAGCAGGGCGAACCTCTCGCTCCGCAGCTGGCCATCGGTTTCGGGGATAGTTTCTCCAATAATATCATCCTCAATACCCGCCTCGATATCGCAGAATATTCCTCTGCGACTCTGGCTGGGCAAATCAGCGGTCCCGGCCAGCTCTACCTGCGGGAATATTCGGCCCTCACCCTCTCCTCCAATAACACCTTCAATGGTGGTGTCTACGTGAGCGCGGACAGTAATCTATATCTGGCCGCCAACCAAGCCAGCGGCACCGGCCCACTCTCCTTCGGCTCCTCCGACGGCGAAGGCAGTTACGTCTATTTCGAGACCACCAATCCGGTCATCGGCGGCTTGATCAGCGGTGAAGGCGATTATGCCTACCTCTACTCGACGCTGTCCGACACCATCCTCACCATCAATCAGTCGTTTGACAGCAAGTTCCGCGGTGAATTTCGGTCCAATGCGATCTGGCCCGATGATAATCTCCGCCTAGTGAAAAATGGAACTGGCACCCTCAATTTTAATGAAGGCGGCATGTATTTCCACCGCGGCACGACCGAGGCCACGCTGCCCGGCACTCCCGAAGTCAGTCTACAGATCAATCAAGGCACGGTGATCCTCGGCGACAGTTTCTACCTCGAGAGCAACGCCCCCACCATCTGGGTCCACGGTGGCACCTTGGCTCTAGAGAATAGCTATCTCAGCAATCCCCTCGTGGTGGACAACGGCGGACGCCTCGCAGGCCAAGGCAGTTTTGCTAGCGCCGCCATCGGCACCGGGGCGGTGCTCTCACCCGGTTTGCCCGGCGCGGATCAAATCGGTTCACTTGGGTTCGCTCACCTCGAACTGAATTCCGGCGGCCTCCTAGAGTGGCATATCCAAAGTCCCACCGGGAGTGCCGGTGAAGGCTACGACCATATCGATGTTTTTTCAGAGACAACTCTGGTCATCAACGCGACCAGCGAATCTCCGTTTTCCATCAAGGTCATTTCCCTGAACACCGGCGGCAACGCCGGCCTCCTCGGCGATTTGCTGCCCGGGCAGTCATTTGCCTGGACCATATTCAGCTTCGATGCCCTCAGCGGCGGCTTCGATCCCGCCAAGTTCGCCCTCGATGTCTCCTTATTCCAGACCAACCTCGGCAACGGCCTCGCGGCCGGCGATTTCTCTTTCGCCCTTTCCGGCAACGATCTGGTGCTCAATTTCACCGCCGTCCCCGAGCCCTCCACTTACGCACTCATGCTCCTTGGTCTCGGCTTCATCGGTTGGACCGTCTGGCGCCGCCGCCGGGTCTGAGCCCAGCGGCGCGGCCCGCAAAATCCCACTTGCCAGCGCCGGCATCGCCGCCTTGTCTCCGCCCGGTTCACCTCAACCTTTTTATCCATGATGCCCCGCGCCTACCCAACTATTGACCTCGTCGCGCACGCGGGCAGTCCGGTCATCTGAACCGGACACGGCCCGCGAATCCTCAGCGGGCCCCGGAAACATCGAATTGAACGTTTTCCGACCCGCTCCCGACCGAGCGGGTTTTTTCACGTTCATCTTCGATCCCTTCCCGTGTTTTCCCAATTCGCCGTCATCTGGTCCATCATGCGCGGCCATCGCCTGCGCTATGGCTTTGCTCTGCTCTGCCTCATTCTAGCCACGGTCTTAAATTTTGGCATCCCCCTCATCGGCAGTGCCACGATTGATTATGCCGTCGCGGGCAAGACTGTCGCGCCCGACACCCCCGGGCTGCTCGCTTTAATCCTGCGGCTGCTCGGTGGGGCCGATCACCTGCGCGATCAGCTCTGGCTCGCCCCGGTGGCTATGATCCTCCTCGCCGTCGTCGCCGGCCTTTTCAGCTACCTGAAGGGCTGGCAGGCCGCGCTCGCCAGCGACGGCATCGCCCGGCGCCTGAAGGACGAACTCTACGATCATCTCAACCACCTCCCAGCCCGCCACCACGATCGTGCCGAGACCGGCGATCTCGTCCAACGCTGCACCAGCGATGTCGAAACCACCCGCCAGTTTCTCGCCACTCAGATCATGGAAATCGGCAATGCCCTCTTCCTCGCCGGCGCCGCGTTTCCCTTGCTGCTCTCGCTCAGCGTGCCGATGACGCTGGTGTCTTTCGCCCTGATCGGCCCGATCGTGATCTACGGCTACTTTTACTTCCGGAAGGTGAAGCATGTCTTCCGGGAAGTGGACGAGGCCGAGGGTGCGCTCACCGCCATCATTCAGGAAAACCTCACCGGCATCCGCGTCGTGCGCGCGTTCGCGCGGCAAGACTTCGAGCGTGCCAAATTCTCCGTTCCCAACGACCGCTACCGCGACCGCAGTCTGCGCATGCTCCGCCTCATGGCGTGGTACTGGTCGATCAGCGACTTTGTCGCGCTCAGCCAGATCGGGCTCACCCTGCTGGTCGGCGCTTGGTGGATCACCGCTGGCACCTTCACGGTCGGCCTGCTCTTCGCCTTTCTCGCCTATCTCAGCATCATGCTCTGGCCCGTGCGCCAGATGGGGCGCATCCTCACCGACCTCGGCAAGGCGACCGTGGCACTCTCCCGCGTCCGCGAAATTCTCTCCGTGGCGCGCGAGCCCGAACCCGCCACGCCCCCGTCTTTGTTGACCTCACCCATTACCGGCCGCCTTAGCGTGCGCGATCTGCACTTCCAGCACGCGAGCACCACCCTCAACGCCGACGGTCGCGGCGCCCTCAACGGCCTCTTTTTCGATCTTCAACCAGGTGAGACGCTCGCCCTTCTCGGTCCTTCCGGTTCGGGCAAGAGCACCCTCATGCACCTGCTCCTGCGGCTCTACGACTACGAGCGCGGCTCGATCCGTTTTGATGATCGTGAACTCTCCACCCTGCCCCGCGCCTGGCTCCGCCGTCAGATCGGTGTGGTCATGCAGGAGCCGTTCCTCTTCTCGAAATCCCTCCGCGATAATCTTCGACTCGGTCGTGGCGATGCACCCGACGCCGAAATCGAGGCCGCCGCCCGGGCTGCGTGCATCCACGACACCATCCTCTCCTTCGAGCATGGCTACAACACCATCATCGGCGAACGCGGCATCACGCTCTCCGGTGGCCAACGCCAGCGCGTGGCCATTGCCCGCGCCATCCTCAAACGCCCGGCGCTGCTCATTCTTGATGACGCCATGAGCGCTATAGATGCGGAAACCGAGACGCTGATCCTCGACGCCCTCCGCGAGCGCCGTGGCCGGGCCACGACACTTGTCATTGCCCACCGGCTCGCGACCCTCGTCCACGCCGACCGCGTCCTCGTGCTCGACCAGGGTCGCATCATCCAAAGCGGCACCCACGCCGAACTCTCTGCGCAGGCAGGTCTCTACCGCCGTCTCTGGCAGATCCAGACCAGCGTCGAGACCGAGCTCAAGTCCACCGTCTAAAATCGTTCCCGCCCCCTGGGTCTTCACTTCCGCAATCCGCCCTCCGCAATCCGCAATTTTCCCGTGTCCGCCCCACTTCATCAGGAAGACGATTTCAAGGCCCGCCTCGACGCCGGGTTGTGGTGGAAAATTTTCCTCCGCGCCCTGCACCTGAAACGTTACCTCATCCCGCTCGCCATCTCCGCCGTGCTGCTGGCGGTCTGCGACGCCGGTTTCGCCCATGTCACTCGCTGGGTCATTGACGGCGTCGTGCGCGACGGTGCCCAAGCTCCTTTTGCTCACTATATCCTCGTCTATCTCGGACTGACCCTCGTGCTTTGCTGCTGCGTCGGTATTTTCATCAACATGGCCGGCAATATCTCCAACCGGCTCGCGCACGACATCCGCCGCGACTGCTTCGACCGGCTGCAACAGCTGGAGTTTGCCTTCTATGATAGCCGGCCGGTCGGCTGGCTCATCACCCGACTGACCAGTGACTGCGACCGGCTCGCCCGCATCATCTCGTGGGGTTTCCTCGATATCGTATGGGGCCTGAGCTTCGTGCTCATGATTGCGGTCAGCCTGCTCGTCATGAACTGGAAACTCGGCCTCATCGTGATCAGCGTTGTCCCGCCGCTCGCGATCATCTCAAAGTATTTCCAAAAGAAAATGCTCCTCAGCGCCCGGGAAATCAGGAAATACAACTCCCAGATCACCGCCGGCTACAACGAGTCCATCTCCGGTGTGCGCACCACCAAGACGCTCGTCCGCGCGTCAGAAAATCTTGCCGAATTCCAACAGCTCTCAACGCAGATGTTCCAAGCCTCGGTGCTAAACGCACGGCAGAACGCCCTGTATTTTCCTATCGTCACCACGTTGGGCACGCTCGCCGCCGGCCTTGCGCTCTGGCGCGGCGGCTGGCTCACCCTTAACGACGATCTTACCCTCGGCACACTCGTCGCCTTCGTGACTTTCGCCGGGATGTTTTTCAATCCAATCAACCAGCTCGCGCAAAAACTCACCGAAATGCAGGGTGCCCAAGCCGCCGGTGAACGGGTCATGGGGCTCCTCGCCACCACCCCCGCCATCAAGGATAGCCCCGCCGTGATTGATCGCCTGCGCCAAACTAAAATCGAAGATCCTCAATCGAAACTTGCCGTCGCTCCCGACGGCTATCCATCGCGCATCGAAACCATCGAGTTCCGCAACGTCACCTTCAGCTATGCGACCGGGCCCATCGTCCTGCACGACTTCAATCTCACCGTGCGCCCGGGTGAAACCATCGCCCTCGTCGGCCCCTCCGGCGGCGGCAAGAGCACCATCGTCTCCCTAGTCTGCCGGTTCTACGAGCCAGTCTCCGGCCAGATTCTCATCAATGGGGTGGACTACCGCGAACGCTCGCTCGCCTGGCTCCAGTCCCAACTCGGCATCGTGCTACAGGCTCCGCATCTGTTCAAAGGCACGGTGCGCGAAAACATCCGCTACGGTCGGCTCGACGCCACCGACGCCGAGGTCGAGGCCGCCGCACAGATGGTCAACGCCCACGAGTTCATCCTGCAGATGGAAAACGGCTACGAGACGTCCGTCGGTGAAGGCGGCAACCGCCTCTCCACCGGCCAGCGCCAATTGCTCTCCTTCGCCCGCGCCCTCCTCGCCAATCCACAGCTCTTCGTCATGGATGAGGCCACCTCGTCGATCGATACCGAGACGGAGCAACTCATCCAGCGCGGCCTCGCGACCATCTTCGCCGGCCGCATCAGCTTCGTGATCGCCCACCGCCTGAGCACGATCCGTCGCGCCGACCGGATCCTCGTCATCACCCAAGGCCGCATCGAGGAAAGCGGCTCGCACGAGGAACTGCTCCGCCGCCGCGGCCACTACTACGAACTCTACACGAACCAATTCCGCCGCGAGCGCGAGGAAGCCGTGCTCGAAGCCAAAAGCTAGCCACGCCCACAAGCGCGTGGACCCCCCGCGCGCGCTGTGCGCACACCCGACCTGAAAATTCCACCGTTTACGCTGCGCCTTGGCACGGGCACCAACCCGTGCCTAGATTTCCTCATGCGTCCGCTCCTGCTGTTTCAGCTCATCCTACTGCTCTGCATTGGTTGCACCCGCCGCGAGACCCCCGTCGCGGCCGGGCTGCGCACCCAGACCCTGCACCTCGGCAACGGGGCCGAACCGCTGACGCTCGACCCGCATCTCGTCACCGCCTTCACCGATGCCAACATCATGCTCGCCCTCTTCGAGGGACTTTGCGCGCTGGACGAACGCACCTCGCAGCCCGTGCCCGCCGCCGCCACCCTTTGGGAAATTTCACCCGACGGCCGCACCTACACCTTTCATCTGCGGCCTGGCCTAAAGTGGTCAAACGGCGACCCGCTTACCGCCCATGATTTCGTTTTCGCCTGGCGCCGCGCCTTGGCCCCGACGCTCGCCGCCGAATACGCCTACCTGCTATATCCGCTCAAGCATGCCGCGGCGATCAATGCCGGCGAGCTCACCGACCTCACGCAACTCGGTGCGATGGCCCTCGGCGACCACACCTTGGAACTCACCCTAGAGCAACCCACGCCCTACCTGCCCGCTCTTACCGCCAACCCTATCTGGTTTCCCGTCCACGCGCGCACCCTCACCACCGCTGGCGATCCGGCCTCCCGTGCGAATCCGTGGACCCGCGCGGCCACCTTTGTCGGCAACGGCCCGTTTACCTTGGAGGAATGGCGGGCCAACGCAGCGGTCCGCACCGCCCGCAATCCCCATTACTGGGACGTCGCCAACGTGCGCCTGCATACCTTGATTTTCTATCCGACAGAAAACGTCGACACCGAGGAACGCAATTTCCGCGCCGGCCAGTTGCATCTCACCCACAGTCTGCCCACCAACAAGATCGCTCGATACCGCGCACAAAACTCCGGCGTCCTGCACGTCACCCCATTCCTGCAGACGATCTTCCTGCGTTTCAACACCACCCGGGCACCGTTCAACCAGCCTGAGGTGCGCCAGGCCTTCGCCCTCGCCATTGATCGCACCACGCTTACGGGCAGCGTGCTGCGCGGCGTCAATCCACCCGCCACCCACTTCACGCCCCCCGGCCTCGCCGGTTACACGCCCCGCGCCTATGTGAAGACCGATTTCGCCGCCGCCCGCACCTTGCTCGCTGCGGCTGGCTTTCCCGAGGGTCGCGGTTTGCCGGTGATCACCCTGCAGGTCCGCAACGACGCCCAGCAGCCCGCCATGGCCGAAGTCCTGCAAGCCATGTGGCAGCGCGAACTCGGCGTGCGCACCGAGATCACCGTCCTCGAACAGAAAACTTGGATCCAAAATCAACAGGCGCTCGACTACATGGTTTCCGGCGCCGGCTGGATTGGTGATTTCGCCGACCCCATCACGTTTCTTGATCTCATGCTCAGTCAAGGTGGCAACAACTGGACCGGCTGGGCCGACCCCACCTACGACACGCTCATCGCTCAAGCCACGACCACCACGGATTCCGCCGCCCGGCTCGAACTCTTGCAACAAGCCGAGATCCGGCTCCTCGCAGCCGCACCCATCACGCCAGTATTCTTTGGCGCCCGCATTCACCTCGTGCACCCATCGGTCCGGGGTTGGGAGCCCGCTCTACTCGGCTTTCATCAATACAAGCGGCTTTGGCTCGAACCCTAAGTGACACTCCGCCCTTGCCTGCACCGTCGCCTTTGCCAATGACTTCATCCGTGTCTATCCGTGTGATCCGTGGTTGCTTGCTTGGACTGCTGCTGGGGCTTTGTAGCCCTTTGTCGGTGACCGCCGCGGAGGTCACCTACGTCCGCATCTGGCCTGCTTGGCGTGAGGCTGACTCTTTTGTGCGGATCTCGGAATATTTTGGCGGCAGTGAAAACACCGGGCGGCAAACGGTCCTACGCACCCAGCTCAGCGAACGCAGCGGTTTCTATTTCCTCGCCCGCCTCGACAACCAAGGCCCAGCCCTTGCCAGCGCCCGGTTTGAGCTGAAGCTCATTCTACCCGACTCGCCATACTCGCGCACCCATCTGTTTGCTACCTCACTCCCCGCCGGTCGGCACACGTTCAACCTCGGACTCACTGGCGCGGATTGGCCCGACCGGAAAACACATCCCGTCGCCTGGTCGCTCCGTCTCTTAGATGCCGATGGTCGCGAACTCACGGTCAAAAAAAGTTTTCTCTGGGAGAAGCCGGCCGGCGAGTAAACCCAGAGCGGTCCCTGCCACCCATGTCTGACTCCCGTTGGTCCGCATGGCGGCCCGTTGCCGGCCTCGGCCCGCTGACTCCGCCGATCCTCGCCGAAATTCTCGACGGCGGCCAAACCTTTCGCTGGCGTCAACGCGATGACGGTTCGTGGGAGGGCATCTGGTCCGAGTGCCTTGCCCGTCTGCGGCTAAATCAGGCCAGCACCCTCGAGTGGTCGGCGCCGAACGAAATATCCGCGCAGATCGCCTCCGCGCTGTCGGTCTACCTGACCGGTGGCCAGAATTTCCATAAACTCGCCGACACGCTGCCGTGGCGCAGCGATACCCACCTCGCCCGGTGCCTCGCCGCGTTTCCCGGCCTCACGATTCCACGTCAGCCCTTTGGCGAAACCCTCCTCTGCTTTTTGTGCAGCGCTACGAAACAGATTGTGCAAATCAAGCAGATGGTCGCGCTCCTCGCCGCGCGCCACGGCACCCCCTCGCGCCTTCAGATACCCGCACCCATCCCGTCGCCTCACTCCGATGTTCGTAATACGAACATCTTTGCCGACGAGGTCCCGGCTGGTTGCCACCGTCTTCCTACTTGGGCGGAACTTGCTCACATCCCGGAGTCGGAACTCCGCTCCTGCCTGCTTGGCTTCCGTGCCCGCTACATCAAGGCCACCGCGCTTTTTCTCGCCGCACGCCCGGGCTGGCTGGAAGCAACCGAGCACCTGCCCTACAACGAAGCCAAAGCACGCCTGCTGGAGCTTCCCGGGGTCGGTGAAAAAGTCGCCGACTGCGTCCTGCTCTTTGGTGCGGGTAAACTCGAAGCCTTTCCCGTGGACACATGGATTCTCAAGGCCATGACGCGGCACTACCACCTAGACGGTTGGTCACCCGCCCAAGTCGCCCATTTTGGCCGCATCCACTTCGGCCCCCTCGCTGGCCTCGCCCAGCAATTTCTCTTCGCCTGGGAGCGGAAATTCGGCGTCCGGTGAAATCTAAGGTGGGGTCGCCCTACACTGACACCCGCTAGAGCAGCCGCCATGGGAAGAAATACACCGCATAGACCACCGCGTAGATGAGGAAGTTGTCCACGCGTGCGAAATGGGCGCCGACAAAGAAAAAATCAACCGGTGCATGCGGATGACATTTTTATAGAGTGCCATCAGACCGCTGCCGTCACCAAAGGGTTGGCGCGCCTTGCGCATAGCGATGGCCTCCGTCGTCAGCGCCCCGTCGTCTTTAACCGGACGGGTTTCGCGGAAACCCACGCGCTCCGCTATGAAGGCGGCCGGCAGAAACACCCAGTAACGCTTCACCACTTCGGCGTAGGTCTCGACGCCCGGCCATGCATTGGAGGTGCCGGCAATCGGGAAAAATCCGCCCAGAAACACCGAATGGCCAAGATGAAAGCCGCCAAAATGCACCGTGAAAAACGCCAGCAGGAAGAGCGCACCGACCAGCAATGTGCTCCCCGTGACGATTTTCCCCTTCGCGAGCGCATGGGTCGCGTCCGTCGCAGCATTGGCGGAAAACTCCCGCAGCCCGCGCGTGATCGTCCAGACGATTGTGGCATAGCCGACCACCAGACTGGAAAGCCATAGGCTCCAGACCAGATCCGTCGTCTCCCAACGCAGGAACCACGCGAGCCCCAGCCCGTCGCAAAGGCCAGCCCATCCCACCATGCTTCGGTCCAACGTGAGGTTGCGGTGTTCATGTCGGGCAACCGGTCACGAGCGAACAGGCGTCGCTTCCTCGATCATTTGACCCGCTGGATCAGTTCCACCTCGTAACCCTCGGGCGCATCAATGAACGCAATGACCGAACCGCTGCCGGTCCGCGTGGGGCCATCACTCAAGGCAAAACCCTTCGCTTTGATCGCTGCTTCGTAGGCCGCCAAATCGTCCACTTCAAACGCCAGATGCATGAGGTCGGGCTGCACCACCACGGGCGCTGCGCCCGGCGGCATTTGGCAAATCTCAATTTCCTCGTCGCTGTTGGGGGTGGCGAGAAACGCGAGCTGCGCCCCGCGCGGCGAGGTGTGCTGCCGCGTGAGCTTCAACCCCAGCGCGTCTTGATAGAACTTTACGGTGCGCGCGAGGTCGTTCACGCGCATACGGGTGTGGAGGAGCTTTTTGACCATACCGCCCACTGTGCCGTGCCCACCGCCGGCCGCAATCCCGTTTACCGCCCCGCGGAATTGAATCGAAAACCCGGAGGCAAAAATCGAAAATCTCCGCATGTCCCTCAATCTCGCCGCCATCCGTGCCGCGCATGACCGCATCCGCGCGCACATCGTCCGGACACCCGTGCTGGCCAGCGAGGCACTGAATGCCGCCACCGGGGGCGCGCTTTTTTTCAAGTGTGAAAACTTGCAGAAAACTGGCGCGTTCAAGGCCCGCGGTGCGGCCAATGCCGTTCTCTCGCTGAACGACACCGAGGCCGCCCACGGTGTCGCCACCCACTCTTCCGGCAACCACGCCGCCGCCGTCGCCCGCGCTGCCCGACTGCGCGGCATCCCGGCCTATATCGCAATGCCGTCGAATTCCACCCAATCGAAAATCCGCAATGTCGAACGCGCAGGCGGCCGCATCACCTTCTGCGAACCCAACGACCGTGCCCGCCAAGAGACCTGTGATCGGATCATCGCCGCCACCGGTGCCGTGATGATTCATCCTTTCAACGATTACCGGGTCATGGCCGGTCAGGGCACGGCCGCGCTTGAATTGCTGGAGGACGTGCCCGGTCTCGACCTCATCCTCTGCCCGGTTGGTGGCGGCGGCCTCCTCGGCGGCACGGCTGTCGCCGCCAAATCACTTCGTCCCGACATCAGGGTCATCGCCGGCGAGCCGGCCGGGGCCGATGACGCCGCCCGCTCTTTCCGCGCCGGTCGGATCACTCCCGCGGAAAACATGGCCACGATCGCTGATGGCCTGCGGACCACCATCGGACCCCTCAATTTCCCGATCATCCAGCATTACGTGGACGACATCGTCACCGTGTCGGAAGCCGGCATCATCGCCGCCATGCGCTTACTCTGGGAGGAATTGAAGATCATCATCGAGCCTTCCTGCGCCGTGCCCTACGCCGCGATCATGGAAGGCAAGGTCACCGTCACGGGCCTCCGCACCGGCATTATCCTGACCGGCGGCAACGTGGATTTGGATGCGTTGCCGTGGTCCCGACCCACTTAAGATTTCAGGGCAACAGATGTTTCCGAATGAACATCACCGTGGCGTAGAACTGGAAATCGGCATTGACCTTCTTGCGAAAGCCATGGCCCTCATCCTTCGCCTCGAGATACCAGACCGGGGAACCGTTCTTCCGCACGGTCTCCACCATCTGGATCGCCTCGGTGCGCGGCACGCGGGGATCATTCGCCCCCTGCACAATAAACAGCGGCTTGGTGATCTCGGCCGCACGCGTGGTCGGGGAAATCTTCAGCAGGTGCGCGTGCATCGCGGCGTCGCGTTCGTCGCCGTATTCCACACGGCGCAGGTCGCGCCGATAATCCTCGGTGTTCTGGAGAAACGTCACGAAGTTGCTGATGCCAACGACGCCCAACGCGCAGCGGATGCGGTCGTTGTAGTGGATGGCCACAGCCAACGTCATGTAGCCACCATAGCTGCCGCCGGTAACCATCACGCGGTCGGCGTCAAGCTCTGGCTGCTGGGCAATCCAGTCAAGTAACGCGCCAATGTCCTTCACGGAATCCTCCCGCTTGAAGCCATTATCCAGTGCGACAAAGGTTTTACCAAAGCCGGTCGAACCGCGGACGTTCGGGTAAATGATCGCAACGCCCAATTCGTTTAGATAGTAGTTGTTGCGGCCTTGGAACCCGGGGAGCGACTGCGATTCGGGACCGCCATGGATATTGATGATCACCGGACGCTTGCCTGTGAAATTCGCATGCGGGCGGTAGTAAATGCCGGTGATTTCCAAGCCGTCGAAGCTGTTCCAACGGACGAGTTCTGGCTCGCTCAGTTGCGCGGCCACCAAGCCGCCCAGCTCGCTCTCGGTCCAACGCGCCACCGCACCGGTCGTCACCTCCAGCACGTGCACATCCGACGGCGAGCGCGCGGAGTTCACGGTCACGGCCACATGACGATTGTCGCGGTGCCAAGACACGCTGCCAATGATACCCGCCGGCAGGCCGTCGAGCCGCCGGTAAGTGAAGTCATCCAGCTTCATCAGGTAGAGTCGCGAAAGCCCGGCCTCAGAGGTGGAGAAAATCAGCTGGCGACCGTCGTCGGCCAGGGCAAAGCCGTCGACGTCGCCAGATGCCGGGAGATCAAAGAACCGCGTCTCGCGTGTGACCAGATCGATGTAGGCCAGTCGCTTGAATTCAAAATCGCGGTCGGTTGTCACATACACGCCCTTGCCGTCCTTGGCAAAGGCGGCGGCACCATAGGCGACGCCGCGCTCGCTCCGCGGCGTGAACTCCGTCAATTTACCGGTCGCGATATTCAGCAGCCACAGATGGCTCTCGTTGACTGAAACGTATTCGGAGACAAGCAGCGCGCGGTCGTCCGGCGACCAGTCGCGCACCCCCCAACCACCGCCTTCAAGCTCCAGCAGCAGCTGGTCGGTGGCGGGATCGCGCGGATCCATCAGATAAATATCGCGGTCGGCACCATTGCGTCGCGTCGAGCCGTAGGCGATGCGATCGCCGGCCGTGCTCCAGTTCGCCCCGCCATTCTGGCTACGTCCGCCATCGGTCAACAGGGTGATTTCACCCGTGGCGAAGTCCTGCCGATAGAGTTGCCCGAATTCCGATCCCCCCGCATCCCGGCTGAAGAGGAAGAATTTTGCGTTCACCGGGTCGTAACCGCCGGAGGCCACTGGCTCGTCGAAGAAAGTGAGCTGCTGGCGCATGCCGAGCGGGGTGCTCACCCGGTGAAGCTGCGCCGTGTTGCCAAACCGCGTGCCCACGAGCATTTCCAACCTCTCCGGATGCCAGCCGCTGAAGCCAGCCGAGCGCGCTTCGGTATAGCGCTTCACCTCCTGCGCCAGCACCGCCGGCACTACCGGGATACCCTCGACGACCAAATTCGCCCCGGGCCGGAGCACGTCCTGCGCGTGCAGCGCGCCCACCGTTAGCCCCATGACCAGTAACCAACGATAGATTTTTCGCATCAAACGAAAGGAGTTATTTGGCCTTAGTGCGCAAGCTGATATGCACCGCCGTCATGGCAAAGGCTAGCCGCGTGCCCCGAAGCTCAGCGCGCGAAGGCGAACCCGCCAGCCCTAGCGCATCGCCGTGCGATCGAAGGCGGCTGGTGCCCGGGACAGGACTCGAACCTGCACGCCTTACGGCACGGGCTTCTAAGACCCGCATGTCTGCCATTCCATCACCCGGGCATCAAGCATTCTCAAGTTGAAGGAGGCTCACACTCCGTGCGAGCTAGATTTGTTTCCAAAATAGGGGGCATCTAGAGAACAGCGCCTGCCGCTAAACTAAACCCGCTTCACGCGGGGACAACAGCTGCAAAGCCAACCGGGCATTCCCCCATTGCGCCCGCTTTGCCTGGGCGACCTATTCAAATGCTGGGGCGGCCCACCATCGGCAGATTGAGGATCGTATTCCCACCCCATTGTTGTGCCCGCAACACAAGATGTCTTGCGAGTTAACCAAACCGATTCAAGCGGTCAGGCCATTGTCTTTTATCGGCGCGACAAATCGATAATCAATATCCCACGGGAAATAGATCCATTTATTCTGCTTGAACTCCTTGACACACGTATCGACGACCGGTCGGCCTGCGGGCTTCGCATAGAGCGTGGCAAAATAGGCTTGAGGTAAAATCTTACGCACTGCCTGAGCGGTGCGTCCCGAGTCGACTAGGTCGTCGATCAACAGGCAGCCCTCGCCTTGGCCTTCCACCCCCTTGATGACGTTGACCGCACTTTGCACTTGGGCCTCCTGTCCACTCGACGCGGAAAGATAGCTGGTCACACAAATGGTATCAATTAAGCGGATATCCAATTCCCGGGCCACCAAGGCGGCCGGCACAAGCCCTCCACGAGTAATGGCGATGATGCCCTTCCAAGGGCCCATGTCGTGAAGCATCTGTGAGAGTCGTCGGGCAACCCGATGCAATTCCGGCCAGGAGATGAAGATTTGATCGTCGTAGTTTGTCTAATCGATAAATTGCACCTGCCCCCGATTCAGCCGATTATCAGCGCCAACGCAAGTATGGCCATGATCAAGCCG
>JBDNGL010000348.1:0-3590 GCA_041689285.1 Opitutaceae bacterium | reverse complement strand
CGGGGTGAAGCCCAAATTCACCGCCCACCGCTGGGTGGACCGCAACCACACCGTCTGCCCCGGCCGCCATTTCCCTCTCGATGAGATGAAGCGCCGTTACGGGTGAGGACAACGGAGTGCGGTTTGTCATCTATTAGATGACAAACCGGTTTGGGGAAGGCGGGGGGTGTCGAACAACTGCTGGCCCAAGCGGACAATGTGCAGCTGGTGCGCGTGGGCGCTTCGGGCAAGAACGCCCTGAACTTCACCGTGGCTTACCACGTCGGCCGGGCCATGGCCGCGGACCCGGCCGGATATTTCCATATTGTCTTCCAAGGGTAAAGGCTTCGATGCGCTGGTGAAGCACCTGAAGGAACAAGGGCGGTGGATCGGTCGGCAGGATGCGTTTGCCGATCTGCCGTTCCTACGGCCGACCCAACCATTGTCGAAACTGGCAGGAAAGGCTCCGCCTCCGGCTGCTCCCGTCGGTGACAAACTCGATGATTTCATTACCAACCTAAAAAGGAACGAAGCCAACCGACCGAAGAAAGAAAAGACACTGTGCACCAATCGGGCCTCCCATTTCGGTGACAAACTCACCGAGGCGCAAACCGACGCGAAGCTAATCGAGCTAAAGCAGCGCACGGGCATCACGGTCGAGCCGAAGGGCATAATCAGCTACGGCTGACTCTGACAGAGTGAAGTGGATCTAGCTTGGCTGCGAACGATCGACCATGCGGCAATGCGGCATTTACGCTACTTTTGACCTGGCACACTACCGGGCGAAGACGCTTGAGTCGCGGGACAGGAGTCGTGTGCTGGGGGCCGTGTCTGCGATTATCAATCTTTCCGCCTACAAGTTCACGCCGTTGGCGGACCTCGTGCCCTGGCGCGGCCGGTTGCGGGCGTTTTGCGCAGAGCAGGGGTTGCGCGGGACCATTTTGCTGAGTGGGGAGGGGATCAATCTGTTTGTGGCAGGGACGCGGCCAGCGGCGGCGGCATTGATGAGCGAGCTACGCACGGTGTCCGGACTGGCAGATCTGACGCCGAAGGAGAGTGTGAGCTCGGAGCAGCCGTTCAACCGGATGTTGGTGAAGATCAAGAAAGAGATCATCGCGTTTGGCGTGGAGGGGATTGATCCGGCCCGCCATCCCACGCCAAAGCTGTCGCCGCGCATGCTCAAGCAGTGGCTCGACGAGGGCCGGCCAGTGACGTTGCTCGATACGCGCAACGACTACGAAGTGCGGCTAGGCACCTTTCGCGGGGCGGTGCCGGCGGGAATTGATCACTTTCGGGACTTCCCGGCGGCGGTGGCGAAGCTGCCCGCAGAGCTGAAGACCCGGCCGGTTGTGATGTTCTGCACGGGCGGTATTCGCTGCGAGAAGGCCGGGCCGTTCATGGAGCGCGCCGGTTTTAAGGACGTGCACCAATTGGCGGGTGGCATCTTGAGATATTTCGAGGAATGCGGCGGCGCGCATTACGACGGCGAGTGCTTTGTCTTTGACCGGCGCGTGGGCGTGGACTCAGCGCTGCGCGAGACCGCGGCGGTGCTTTGCTACAATTGTCAGAAGCCGCTCACGGTCGCGGACCAGCAACAGCCGAGCTATGTGCCGGACAAGTCGTGTCCCCATTGCGTGGGAAAGTAACCAGCGGCCAAGGTTGAGGTGAAACGGCATGCCTAGGGATGCGCACCCGGGCAGCGCACGAATTCTAACGGTCGGTGAAACCGAGCCACGCCTACATCTGTTGGCGAAAGAGGGACGAGAACCAATCGGTAAGCTTGGTGGTCCACGGGCGAGCCCGCCATGCGGCGAGGGTGATCTGAACCGATAGGGCGCGGTCGGCGGCGAAGGTGCGCTCCATCGCGGTGGCGAACTCGGCGTCGTAAATATTGAGGTTGGCCTCATCGTTGAGCCGGAAAGAGCGGTTGTCGAAATTGGCGGAGCCGACCGAGGTCCAAAGCCCGTCCACGATCATGATTTTCGAGTGAAGATTGGTGGGTTGGTATTCATAAATTTTAATACCGGCCTCGAAGAGGGGGCCCCAGCGGGCACGGCTGGCTGCGCGCACATGCGGCGTGTCAATGTGCTCATTGGGGAGGATGATCACCACCTCCACGCCGCGACGGGCGGCGGCGGCCAGCATGCGTGTGGTGAGGTCATCGGGCACGAAATACGACTGCACGAGCAGGATGCGGTCGCGTGCGGCGGCGATGGAGAGCAGGAACATGAGGCGGATGTTTTCGCTGCCTTCGTCGGGTGAGCTGTGAAACATCTGCGCGAGTTGGGTGCCAGCGGGGGCCAGAGGCGGAAAGAAATCGCCAGTATGCTCAACGACGGCGCGGGCCTTGATCCAGTTGACCATGAAGATGGACTGCATACGGGCGACGACCGGACCCTCAACCATGAAGTGGGTATCGCGCCAGTGATCGGGGTCCTGCGCGTTGCCGGTCCACACATCTCCGATGCCGACGCCACCGGTGAAACCGAGGCGACCATCTATGACGAGCAGCTTGCGGTGGGTGCGGTTGTTGAGGCGGGTCAGATGATACCAATGCGGCGCATGGTAGCGCACGATCTCGCAGCCGGACTCGGTGAGAAGCTGGAGGAGTTCGGCGTCCATGGGCACGGAGCCGAACCAATCGAGCAGCAGGAGCACGCGCACGCCGGCGCGGGCCCGTTCCGCGATGGCCTCGGCGAATTTTCGCCCGATGTCGCCTGACCAGTAGATATAGGTCTCGAACGTGATGGTGTGCTGGGCGCCGCGGATGGCTGCGAGCATCGGTGGGAAAATGGCGTCACCGTTGATGAGTTCCGTGATTTGGTTGCCACCCTGCAGCGCGGGCCCGAGCAAGGTGCCCATCGTGCGGACGAACTGGGGGTCGGCGGTGCCGTAGGACGAGTCAAAGGCGTGCTCTACCTTCCGTTCGCTCCGCATGAAATTGGCCGACACCACGAAGACCGCGATGCCGATGCCTATCCCGATCAGGATAAGCCAGCCCTTGCGGGATCGGGGCCGTAACGGGAAAGAACGCATCCTGTGATGGACCTCGGAAAGCACCCCTAGTTACCGATCAGCTGCGATTTAGGGCCGGAGCGAGGAAAGACGAAGCGGTGGTGGGTGCCGCCTGGGTGCGGAGATCGGTCGGCTGGAGCCGCTATTCAGCGGACGACGCGGGCACCGCCGCCCCCCATGGTCTTTTCGACTTCTTTGCGGGTGGCCATTGAGGTGTCGCCAGGGGTCGTCGAGGCGAGCGCGCCGTGGGCGGCGCCGTAGTCCACGGCTTTCTGGGCGTCGTTGAACTGGAGGAAGCCGAACTGCAGGCCGGAGGCGAAGGAGTCACCACCGCCGACGCGGTCGAGGATTTCGAGGCGCGGATACGGGCGGCTCTCGTGAAACTGGCCATCATGCCAGAGGATGGCGGACCAGTCGTTCACCGTGGCGGTGTGGACGTGGCGCAGGGTGGTGGCGGCGACCTTGAAGTTGGCGAACTCGTTCACGGCGGTCTCGATCATGGCTTTGAAGGCGGCGGTCTCGATATGCTTGAGGTCCTCAGCGCCCTTGACGGCGAAGCCGAGCGAGGCGGTGAAGTCTTCCTCGTTGCCGATCAT
>JBDNGL010000347.1:0-6115 GCA_041689285.1 Opitutaceae bacterium | reverse complement strand
TTTTGGTGATACGGCGACTGATGCTAGGTGGAATGTTAATCCTCGAGATACAGGAGGCGGTATGGACTTCGGCGACTACAGTTTTGACATTGACGCTGGTGGGACTGGGACGTATGACCCGGCATCCTTCGACAACAGTTTTGACATTGACGCGGGTGGGACTGGGACGTATGACCCTGCATCCTTCGACAACAGTTTTAACATTGACGCTGGTGGGACTGGGACGTATGACCCTGCGGCATGGACGGCAGATCAGCAGGCTATCGACAATATGATGGGGGCCGGTGATCCTACCGCAACAATGGGCGGCGGCAACGCACTCATGGATATGCTCAAGCGTGGCATGACGCTGCAAAACGCCATGAAGCTGCTCGGCGGAGGTGCAGACACAGGCGGCGGCTCACTCGCGAAAATGCTCGGCACACTAGGCGGTGGCGCACTTGACGCTTACGGCATATCGCAGCGCAACAAAGATTTGAAGCAGATAGCAGACAGGTCGTGGGCGGCAGGCGCTCCCTCTAGAGGTCGTTACGAGTCCAGCTTCCAGCCCGGTTTCACGATGGCAAACGACCCCGGATTCATGGATTCAATGAATTTTGCCTCTAAAGCGAACGCTCACTCACTTTCCAAAAACTTTGGTAATCCGGCTGACAGCCCGACCGCGCAGTTTCAGAACATGGACGATCTTTTCAGCAAGAACGCGTATCCCGCGCTGCAAAACTTTCGTAACACGAACGCTAACTCGGGTGCATTGGCATCCTTGGCAAGTGGGGCAAATGCTGCGTCTACGCAATCCGCGACCGGCCAAGCAGACCTTTACAATACCATCGGCAAGACGATTACAGGCGTTACGAATCCGCAGTCCTCGTGGGAAGAATGGATGAAGCGCGGGCAGCAGGCTGGTATTTTCAACACTCTCAAGAACACATAGGGGGCGATCATGGCATGGGTCGGCGCACTTAGCGGGATGCAGGAAATGGAAGATCGTCGTTTTCGTGGTGACGCTCAAAAAATGGGCGTTCTCTCGCAGATGATGCAGATGCAGGATGCGCAGGAGAAAAGGCGTCTGGCTGGCGAGGATCGCGGGCGGGCGGATGCGCTGCGGGGCGTGTTGGCACAGCATGGCGGCGACCTTGAAAAGACGCTCGGCGCATTGCTCGCAAGCGGGGATATAGCGAACGCGGCGAAACTTGCGCCGTTGGTGGAGTCGCAGAGAAAATTGAAGATACCTCAACCGGGTCAGTCAATCGGTTCTGGTGGGTTGCGATTGCCCGATGGAACGATAATTCCGCCCGGTGCGCGTCCAGAAGGCGCGGAAAAGGCTCCGGACAAGGTGCGCCAATACCAATTTGCACAGTCGCCGGCCGGAGGGAGTTTTCAGGGGAGTTTCGAGAGATTTGTGTCTCTTAACCCAATGATTACCGCTGCGGCACAGGCACCGTTACGCGCCGCACAAACGCAGAGCATTGTAGATACAAATGCTTACAATCTCACGCCACCTCAGCAAGGTAACTCGTTATCCGACATAATGCGTAAGAGTGCGCCTGATTCCGCCTCGGCCTATGCGTTAATGCAGCAAATGGACGCGCAGGGAAGGCAAGGCAGCGTTTCCGTGGCACCGGGAGGAGGCGCGTTAAGCCAACCGCCCGCGGTAGCACCACGGGCGCCACAGCAAGCGCCGGGTGCGCTGTCTGCATTGGTTGAACCGACACCGCGACCAGCTTACGAGGATTCAAACGACCGCGCTGCGGCAGGAATGGCTCGGGTCTCTCCGGCACTGGGATTGTCGCCGGGACAGAGTGCGCCATTGGCTACAGGGTCGGTTATTGCGCCGCAACAGGCACCTGGCGCACCTTCACTACCCAGAGAACCAACTATTGACGACGCGCCAAAAAATATATCACAAAAGAACAGGGAGGCGTGGCTAATTGACCAACTGGCGATTCGCGGACGGATGCAAGTCGCAGCAGCCGGCCGTAACGAGAGGGGGCAGACTAAATATCAGGAAACGCTTGGAAAGGAATCGGCAACGGCTGATTTAGAACAATACAATACAGCGCAATCTGGTGTTGAGGCAGTTCTAAAGCTAGATATGGTTGTTAAGCATATCAAGGAGTCTGACGTTATAACGGGCATTGGTGCCGGCATGATTAAAGACTTTAACAGAGTGAAAGTCCTGCTTAATAACGACATAAAGGCAGGGAAAAAGGTGTCTGATTCAGAGTTGCTTGATGCGCTACTTGGGTCTGATGTGTTCCCAATGATTAAAACATTAGGCATAGGGGCTAGGGGTCTTGATACACCAAAAGAAGTCGCGTTTCTTCGGCAGGTTATGACCGGAGATTTGCCAATGAACAGAGAAACATTACTTCAATTGGCGGTTATTCGCAGAGACCTTACGGCAAGAACTATTGACCGCTGGAACACGCGGGTTGATCGCGGCGAGGTTGACAGATTCTTTACGGAAACAGGGAGAAGGAAAGAGAAATTGTCCGTTCCGGCCGCTGGAGGTGCGCCGCCAGCGCCGGCAGCAGACGGATGGAACGCGGCAAAGGAAGGTCGTTACCAAGAATTGAAGAGGAAACAAAATGGCGGGTCTTAACGAAAACGAAGAGTTTGAACTGTTGTCGCTGGAACGCGAGAAGTCGTTTTCATCGACACCAGGCGGCGCTGCTACCGGCAACCCAGGCCTGCTCAGGCAGGGCGACCGCCAGCGCAGGACGACGCTTGGCGAGGACTTGCAAGACATAGGACTGTCTGGCGGTCTTGGTGCTGTGGCCGGTTATGTGGCACCGGAGATACTGACGGCCGCAGGGCTTGCTGCCGGCGCGTTTCCAGTTACGGCGGGGGCATCTAAGCCCCTGATGTCAATGGGGAGTGCATTGCGTGGGTCTAGGGGCATGTCTGCGCTATCAGGCGGAGTGTCTGGGCTGGCGTCGGAAACCGCAGGCAAGGCATCCGAGGAGTTAGGTTACGGCACTACCACGTCGGAGGTTGCCCGCATCGTGGGCGGCGGCATAACGCCAGAATTCGCGGGTCTCGCCGTATTAGCGGCGCAGAAGGCCGCTGGCATGACGGGGCTTACAAGCCTGTTTATGGGCGCAAGGGACATTATCCGAAAATACACCGGAAAGGATGTCAATCTCACCGAGGCTCAAACAAAATACCTGACAGAACAGGTAGACGCATTGCGCGGTGGCGGCAAAACAAATGATCCGTTGGAGGCTGTCGGTAATGTCATGGGCGCGGAGGCCAGGCGGCTTACCGGCGCGGCAGATCAGGGGGTCGCGTCGGCAAAAAATATGCAAGCCAATGTCGGCAGGCTTGGCCCGGTTGCCGACCGTGAATTAGCCGACATTGGGGGCGATTTGAGGGGCGTTATTGCGCCACGGTTTGAGGCAGGTAAGGTGGCGCGTTCCGCTGAATATACCAAGAATGAGGTTGCCCGCGATGCCATTGTGAAAAGCAGGGAGGGTGCGAAAAGTTTTGTTGACCAGTTACCTGAATACAAAAGAATGATAGCCGGACTTGAGTCCGAACTTAAACCGGGTAAGCGTTCGGATGAAGTCCAGAAAAGTATTAAACACATTCTCAGACAACTGGAGTCTGGTGCGACAACGCCATCAGAACAAAGGCTCGTCCAAACGGGGAGAAACCTTGACCTTGTGACGCAGCCCGGTCAGAAGATACCCATATCATTTAAGGCGCTAGACGACGTTCGGCGATCTATTGGCCAGATATTCGAGGGCAAGCCTCCGGAGGGATATGCTGCACTAAAGGGCGGTTTGGACAAAGATTTGTATGGACAGATTACCGCCATTCAAAAGAAGTTTGCCGGGGGCGATGATGGCCCACACGCCAAACTATTGCAGGACTACGCCAATTCATCCGAGGCGTTAGCGATGTTTCGATCCAAGACCGGGAAACGCGCCACGGCCCTTGACCTGTACAATGAGGCCGAATTTGCAACTGACGCATCTACGCTGCCAAAATCGTACTTCAAGTCACGCGCCAGCATTGCCGCGCTGAAGGAATTGACAGGCAATAATACGCTGGTCAATAAGTCTGCGATGGAATATGCCAACAAGGAAATTCAGGGCAAAAACGGCCCGCAGGTCAGGGACTGGATGACCAAGAACAGTGAGTGGCTGGAGGCTACGCCAATCGTCCGCGGCCTACTGAATAAATATGCAGGAAAATTGGAGGTAGCAGAGGTTGGTATGCGAAACGCGCAGGACTTCGCTACGAAGGTGGCGAAGGACGTATCGTTACTTACGCGCCAAGCCCTTCCCGCCAAACGTGCTGTCGAACTGATTGAATCCGGCAAGACAAACCTATGGGCGATGATTGCTCCAGCCATCAAGCAGTCACCGCAGGCCAGCAAGCAGATGATGTTAGCCGTGCGACAGGTGCTTGCAGACCAAGCCACATCCAAAGAGACGACGGATCTGTTTTCGCGCAGTATCCGGGGATTTCTCGAGCAGTCAAATATTGCGCAGAGGGGGGAACTGGACTTCATCGCGGAACAGTTAGCCAAAATTCAGACCATGAATATCCCCGAATCCCAAAAACTAGGGCCGATGAAGCGTATTTTGTTGCAGGCCACGGGCGGATGGACTGCAAGTTTGGCGGCGCGAGGCAACAATTTTGTTTCTAGGGAATACTTGGTACCGCAAGAATCACAGAACTATCAAAGCCAACAACAATAACGACGCAGCGAAAGCTGAAACAGTTATGCCATTATGATTGAGCGGCTCATTTCCCCTCCTTGCCGCGCATGGCCTTATTAGGATTCATGGCTTCACCCTCCCTGTGCGTTCTTCGTAAGTCGGCTTGTCCGGCTTTGCGCTCATATCAGGTCGATCCGTCGAAAGTAGCTGCGGCTGTAGCGGTTTATTAAACGGCAATACTTGGTGCCAGATTAGTCCACTCCACAAGAGCTTAAATCTTTCCGCCCACGTCAACTGCCAGCAGCAGGCGATGCGTCCCTGCGGATCGTCAGACCACCGATAGGCCGGCAGCGGCAGATATTCAGGCTGGTTTTCTGCGATCACTACAGTTTGCTCAGGAAAATTCACAATTTTCATTTTACGTGTCTCCAAGTTGAGTCATTTCCCCTCCTTGTAAGATTTCTTCGCCGCATCAAGCAGCACATCGGCCACATGCTCGACATCCTTTCCACGGTCGGACATACAATTGATGCCCGTCGCAAATATTTTTTGCATCCGCTTAATGTCGGCAGGGATTTCCATGACAATGCAGGCGCGGACACCTTCCGGGTTCATCGTAATTTTTATCACGACTGCGCCACATTTGTCATAGGTTCTCCTGAATGAATCCGGCGATCATCGGGAAAGGAACATCGAGGTCATTCAGACCCGCAAGTTCTTCCTGAATTCTGCCTGTTAATCCAAACTCGATTAGCTTTTCGAGGGGCAGCAGTTCAAGTTCACACTTACTAATTTTAGCCCACCACTTCGTCTTGTCGTTAGGGTCGTTGACGTGACGCAAGACACCCAGGCAACAGAATTTTTCATTCTTGCGCAGATATCCCTGTCCCTGCTCGTAATCCTCGCTCAGGAGACCTGCAACCCATTTTGCCTTTAGTTTCTTGTTCATGAAAGTCTCCTTAGATTCACCGAAAAATCATGCGGTTATGGCACTGGCGAACAGCCTCAACCGCTCCTGTGCAGCCGCTGCCCGACCACGTTGCACGGCCATCCCGTGAAGGATTCCGCGAGATAGTCGGGCGTTCGACATTGTTGTTTTCCGGGTGCCAGCCTCCAGGCATTCGGGATTGCAGCAGCGGCGATTTCCGCAATCCTGCCGGATATCAATATTCCTCTGTAGTTTTTTCCCCGTCGCCAGCGCATAGGCGATGCGATGGACGTAACACCACGTACCGCCGAAGTGAATCCTGCAGTATCCGTTTTTGGTCGGCTTGCTGCCGTAAATCCAGCACCCGCTTTTGCTCACCGTACAGTTGAGCTTGATGCGCTCCAACGTCATCGGCCGGCATTGGGCCTGCTCCCTCGGGTTCCGTATTTTTATGCCGGCAGCAATGAATGCGCGCTTAACGCAGTCGTGGGCGACACCGAAGATCTGCGATATCCGG
>JBDNGL010000346.1:0-3645 GCA_041689285.1 Opitutaceae bacterium | reverse complement strand
CCAGCACAAGGAGCAGGCGCTTACCGCCGGCCTGCAGGCTGTAGCGCATGGCCTCGTGCAGACGCACCGGACGGGTGCCGGTGGGCGGCAGATGTCGGTCTAGCCCGGCTTCGATGCGGGCGACGTGGCTTTTGAGCTTGGCGACGAAATCCATTAGCACCTTGTGTGGGCGAAAACCTGTCGGGGTGCAACTCCGCGGCACCAGAAGAATCTCGCCAACCGGAGCCAGTCCCGCCTGATTGAGGGTGCTCCTCACTCCCCATGGCCAACAAAATTGATCGCGCGCTTTACGGACCCAGCATGACCGAGGTTGTCTTGGGTGCATTCCTGAGTCTGCTCCTCGGTGGCACGCTCGCCGCCGCCTATCTGATCGCCAAGCCGGTGCAGACGGTGCGGGAACTGCCCAAGGACTTAGTGCCAGGGGTAGTTTATCATTTTGATGGCAGCGCAGACTCCAACAAGGGGCGGTTTTGGAAGGTAAAGCAGGAACAACTGGTGGCAGGCCGATCCATTACGCTGATCGAGGACGAACTTAATACGGCCGTCGCAGGGCTGAAATCACCGTCGCCCAAGAAAGGTGCGGACGAACCTGAGCCGAAAAAGGAAATGCTGTCCGCCGGCGCACCGAATTTTAGGGTTCGCGAAGGTGTGCTGCAGGTTGCCATGCCCGTGACGCTTAACACTTACGGTCTCGGATTCAGCGCCTTGGTGCAGGCTCAGGGCACGTTTGAGAAATCCGGTGACCGCCACGTCTTTGTGCCGGCCGTGTTGCTCGTGGGTTCCTGCCGAGTGGAAAAACTTCCCTTCATTGCCGACTTCGTGTTGGGCAAAATCCACGTGGCCCTAAACGTGCCTGAAGAATTGGCGACGGCCTGGGGCACGCTCAGCGATGTGAAAATCGACGGGGCTCAACTGCGGCTGACACCCTGAGCGACGCTTGCCAGCGGCCGTTCGCGCCGCGAATACTCCGCGCGTGTCGAAGAGCCTGAAAAACATCGGCCTCGTGGCCACGGCCACGGTGGCTTCGCGCGTGCTCGGTCTGGTGCGGGAGATTTTCACCGCGGCCGTGTTCGGCACCGGTGCCCTCGCCTCGGCTTTTGTTTCCGCCTTCACTTTGCCCAATCTGTTTCGCCGCCTACTTGGGGAAGGCGCGCTGACGGCCGCCTTTGTGCCGACCCTGAGTGAGGAATTGGAGCAGCGGCAACGCGCCGGGGCCTTCATTCTTGTCAGTCAGGTGGTGAGTTGGCTGCTGGTGGTCACCGTGGCCGTGGTCGCGCTGGCGATGCTCGGGCTAGCGCAGACCGACTGGATCTTAGCGCGAGTGGGGGGCGGTCACTTGGCGGCGGACACCTTACAACGCTTGCTCACGGGTGCGGATCTCGCGGTCATTCTGTTCCCTTATTTGGTATTTGTGTGCCTAGCGGCGGCCTTCAGTGCGGCCTGCCAAGTGTTGGGGCGTTTCGCTGAACCCGCGTTGTCACCGGTATGGCTAAATCTCTGTATTCTGGCTGCACTGGGCTTGGGGGCTTGGTGGACGTGGGACCTGCCGGAGCGGATGCATTTGCTGTGCGCCGGGGTGTTGCTGGGTGGATTTTTGCAGATGGCGGTGCCGGCCGGTGTGCTCTGGCGCGAGGGCTGGCGACCAGCTTTTGATCTGCAATATAACGACCGGGTGCGGGCCATTGTCGGCTTGATGGGCCCGATGGTCATCGGCTCGGCAATCTATCTCGTGAATATGGCGGTCTCACGATTCCTTGGGTTGTCGCTCAATGAGCACGCGGCGGCCGTGATCAATCTCGCCACCCGGGTAATGGAACTGCCAATCGGGATTTTCACGGCGGCGGTGGCGACCGTGGTGTTTCCGCTGATCGCCCGGCACGCCGCGCGAGCCGACTGGGGTCAACTGGCCAGCGACTATCACAAGGGCTTGCGGCTTGTACTAGTGTTGAACGTGCCCGCTGCCGTGGGACTGGCGGTGCTCAGCGAGCCCATCACCCGTCTGCTTTTTCAACGCGGTGCCTTTGCGGCGGCGGATACGCAACTGATGACGCCGGTGCTGGCGGTCTACGCGTTGGGCCTGCCGTTTCTATCGTTCGTCACGGTGGCCTTGCGTGGATTTTATGCCGTGCGTGATACGAAGACCCCGGTCCGGGCAGCCGGGTGGAGTTTTCTCATCAATCTAGTGTTGAGCTTGGTCCTGATGCGGTGGTTTTCCACCGTTGGACTGGCGGTGGCGGGCACGTTGGCAGTGGGGGTGCAGGCGGTTTATTTGCAGACGTATTTGCAGCGCCGGTTGCCGGGCCTTGGCTTTACGCCCTTGTTGCCCAATTTGGGTAAAATTTTGCTGGCGAGTATCGTGATGGGTTTCGCGGTCTGGGTAGGCTGGCGCTGGCTTGGTGGCGGCTCGCTCTCGGGTAAGACGACGGATCTCTTGGCGGTGGTTGGACTCATCCCGGTGGGAGCGGCGGTTTACGGCGGCTTGCTGTGGGGCTTGAAAATTGAGGGCCGGGCTGAGTTGGAGCTTATCTTCCAGAAGTTATGTGGTCGCAATGGAGCCGGTAAAGCGCCCCCCGCGTGAATAAAAAATTTGAATGGTTCACCCCAGCGATGGCCTTGGCCGTGGGCTTGGCGTGGATTTTTCCGGACGCCGGCGCGCGGGGCGGAGCATTGCATACAGAGATCCTGACGAAGGTCGGCGTGGGGTTGATATTTTTTCTCCACGGGCTGAGTCTGGCCTTTACGGCGTTGCGGGCCGGCGCCCTCCACTGGCGGCTGCATCTGGTGGTGCAGGGCATGACCTTCGTGGTCATTCCGCTGCTGGGTTTGCTGGTGGCGACTGCCAGCGCCGGCTGGTTGCCGGCGGATTTGCGGCTGGGTTTGGTCTTCCTCAGTGTGTTGCCTTCCACGGTGTCCTCCGCCGTGGCGTTGACCGCCACAGCCGGAGGGAATGTGCCCGGCGCATTGTTTAATGCCACGACCTCGAGTCTGCTTGGGGTGCTGCTGACGCCACTCTGGATAGGGTTTTACCTGCGGAGCGGCGGCGAGAGCGGTGCCCTGCTGCCGGTGGTGCTCGACCTCGTGAAATGGCTGCTGCTGCCAATGGCGGCGGGGCAGGGGTGCCGTTTGTGGCTGGCCGGTTGGGCGGCGCGGCACAAACCACGTCTGCAGGTCGTGGATCGCCTCGTCATCCTGCTGATCATTTATACCTCGTTTTGCGACTCAGTGCAGGGTGGCCTGTGGCAAGGACGGAGCTGGGGAACCTTGCTGCTCACCTTGGCGGTGGCGGTCGCGCTGCTGGCGGTTGCGATGAGTCTCATCACGCGCTGGACGCGACTGCTGGGCTTTGCGCCTGCGGACCGGATCGCCGCGCTATTCTGTGGCTCGCAGAAGAGCCTCGCCGTGGGTGCGCCGATGGCGAATCTGCTGTTTGCCGGCCAGCCGGTCTTGGGCGTCGTGCTCTTGCCGGTGATGATCTATCACATGCTGCAATTGTTGGTGGCTGGCTGGCTGGCGGCTCATTGTCAGTCAACAATGATTCCGGCACACGTGCCGGTGCAAGGATAAACCGGCCTGCCATTCACGGACGTGCAGTTCCGGCTGTTGATGTGGAGGATGGTTCTGAACTGTGGGTCTAGACTAGTAGTT
>JBDNGL010000345.1:0-6064 GCA_041689285.1 Opitutaceae bacterium | reverse complement strand
GCGCGTCGGCGGCGCTGGCGCGGGAGGCCATCCAGGCGGGAATGAAGCCAGATACCAGCGCGGCCAGCAGCGTGGCGCCGAGCGTGAAGGCCAGCACCGGACCGTCGATGTCGAAGGTGATCCAAGAAGGCGGCGGGTTATCGAGGTTGCTCACGGTTGCGCCCAGCAGGTCCACCAGATAGAAAGAAGCGCTGACACCGACGACTGCGCCGAGGGTGGCGACCAGCAGGCTTTCGGTGAGCATCTGCCGGATGAGCCGGATGCGGGTGGCACCGAGCGAGGAGCGGACGGCGAGCTCCTTGCCGCGCAGGGCGGCGCGGGCGAACTGCATGTTCATCACGTTGACGCAGGCGATGAGCAGCACACCCACGCAGAAACCGAGCATCGTGAGCAGGACGCCGCTCAACTGGTCCGGGGTGAAGGCCTCGAGGAGGGTCCGCACCTGAGCGGTGGCGAACTGTTTGTTGGTGTCGGGGTAGGCCTCGGCGAAACGGCGGGCGAAGCCAGCCATCTCAAGACTGGCCTGTTCGAGCGAGACGCCGGGCTTAAGGGTGGCGAGCACTGCGGGGACGATGGCGCGGGCGTCGCCGCGCGGCTGGATGGGAAACTCGCTGTAGAGTGGAATCCAAAATTGTTCGTTTTGGGGGAAATTGAAGCCCTGCGGCATCACGCCGATCACGGTGGCGGGCTTGCCGTTGACGCGGAAGGCGCGGCCGACGATGTCGGGCCGACCGCCGAAATTGGTCTGCCAGACTTGGTGACTGATGAGCGCGACCTTCTCGGCGCCGGGCCGGTTGTCCTCGGCGGTGAAGTCGCGACCCAGCGCGGGGGCGATGCCGAGGGCGCGCAGGAAATCCCCGGTCATGTAGGCGCCGGTGAAACGCAGCGGCTGCCCGTCGATGGTTACGTTGACCGTGGAACCATTGAGGTAGGCGGCCATGTGCTGGAACGACTGCTGCGCATTCTTTATCTCCTCAAAATCCATTGAGGTGATGCGGCCATCGACGCCGAAGGCGTTCGCGGTCGCCGGGTCGATGAAGTTGACGTCCACCAGACGCGCGGCGTTGGGGAAGGAGAAGCCGCGGAGCATGACACCGTTGACGACGCTGAACATCGTGGTGACGCCGCTGATGCCGAGGGCGAGGACGAAGACGGCGAGGGCGCAGAAGGATTTTTCTTTGGAGAGGATGCGACCGCCGACGCGGAGGTCCTGGAGAAAAGTTTCGATGATCATGGCGGATGGGGTGATTGGGATTGCGGGGGAGGGAACGATTTATTCGTGGCGGATGGCATCGAGCGGGTTGATCCGTGTGGCGCGCCGGGCCGGGAGCCAGCACGCGAGCAGGCCGACGAGGGCCAGCACGGTGGTGAGGACGAAATAGGTCGCCGGGTCGCTGAGGCTGACGCCGAAAAGCAGGACGGCCATGAAACGCGTGAGGCCGAGCGCGGCGAGAAGACCGAGGCCGAGGCCGAGGGCGATCATCATCAGCCCTTGTCGGCCGACCAGCCGGACCACATCGCGCTCGGTGGCGCCGAGCGCCATGCGCATGCCGATCTCGGGGGTGCGTTGCGTCACGCTGTAAGCCATCACGCCATACACCCCCAATGCGGCGAGGAACAGCGCACCTAGGCCGAAGGCGCTAAAAACTTGGCCGAAAAATTTGCGGTCCCAATAGGTGCGGTCGTGGAGCTGTCGCATAGTCTGCACATTGTAGATCGGAATGTCGGGCCGCACCTGGATCACGGCTTGCTGCAGGGCAGGACCGTAGGTGGCGGGATCGCCCGCCACGCGCACGGCGTAGCTGACGAAATTGTATTCGAGCTGTTCGTGCGCACGGTAGATTCCGCCGCGGTCATAGGCGCGGTCGAGCCGCTGCGGGACGTTGCCTACCACGCCGACGATGGTCAGCCACTGCGGTCCCTTCTCGCCCGAACCGGGCATGTCCATGGTCACGCGTCGGCCGATGGGATCCTCATCCGGAAACAGACGCTGGGCTAAACGCTGGTCGATGAGCGCGACCGGCGGCTTGTCGCGGGTGTCCTCCGCGGTGAATAGCCGACCGCGGATTAGCGGGATGCGCATGGCCGCGAAGTAGCCGTGGGAAACCCTATGGGAGGTGGCTTCATCCGCTTCCTTGATGGTGCGGGGGGCCGGCCGGCCTTCGATGAGGATGGCATTAGTGTTGTTGCCATCGCCGGGCAGCATGGCGGTGGAGCCTGCGGCGAGGACGCCCGGCACCTCCGCCAGCAGGGGCGTGAGGGTGTCGAAGAAGCGGCGGATTTCCTCCGTGTCGGTGAACTGGGTGGGCGGCAGGCCCACGCGGAACGTAATGACGCCGGCGGGATTATAGCCCGGCGGGGTGGACTGCAGCTTGAGGAAGCTGCGCACGAAGAGCCCGGCCCCGATCAGCAGCACGGCGGAGAGGGCCAGTTGCGCGACGACGAGACCTTGGCGCGGATCACAAACCACGCCCCGGCCTGGGCGATGCGGCGCAGACGCCGGAAATCGAGATAACCCCGGTCGAACACAAAGTAGTTTCCCGCCGTCACTGGGATGTCGTCCAGGAAGTTCACGTCGTGGCAACCGCCTGCGACCACGGTGCAAAACGCGGGCATCTCCGCCGTCACCGCCAGCATCACGTTGAGTTTGACCGCCGCTTGGGTGCCCTGCCAGCGCGCCCACGGGAAGAGCGCCAGGCTCAGGTCGATCAGGCTGGCATCGACGGCAAACAGCTCTCCATCCAGCTCCAACTCGGTCGGCTGGTCGGCGTGGAGCCGCTCGGCGCGCCGCATCAACACGGCCGCGACCGCGGCGAAGAGCCGAGCGTCGCGATGTTCGTTGGCATAGGCCAGATTGCAGCGTTTGACCGTGCCGCGAATCCCCGCGTGATAGAGCAGGCGGCGCCGCGAACCGAGGCATGCCTCGATGTCGCGCAGGCTCTCTCGGTAGGTCAGTTGCGCGAAGACCATCACCGCAAAGTGATCGTAGGCCGACAGAGCCGGCGTGTCACGGGACATCGGATACCGCTTCGCGCAGCGCGCCAATTCCTTCGCTGCCACCCCGTCGAGAATCTGTGCCAGAACCGTTCTTCCTTGGTGCATCGGGCCAAATTGACCCAACGCGACCGCCCGAAAACTCAAATCGAGGACACCCTGAAAAAATCGCTACTTGTTCGTTTTCACAGACTAACAAATGTCTCATTCCCCCTTAATCAGACAGGCGTGGGGTGAAACCCTCCTTTACTTAACCAGGGGGAAACACACCCGTGAATTTTAGCTTTACGTTGGCCAAACAAAAAGCGGCGGGTGCCGGAGCTAACGATGGGGCGGTCTAACTGTCGGCGTGCGGCCTTTCCCGATCCACAGAAGGTCATTTCCCGCGCACATCGAAACGCACACAAATAGGCGCACAAACAGGGGTCGCAGCCAGTCACGACGTGTCATCGCCAGTCGCCAAGAGTCCATCGACATCAATTCTGCAACCATCGGTGGGTGTCGCAGTTGGACGCGAATCGACGCGACAAGGCGTGAAAATACGCGGGGGTTAAAATGGTCGGGCCGGTGAGATTCGAACTCACGACCTCTTGCACCCCATGCAAGCGCGCTACCAGGCTACGCTACGGCCCGAACAAGAGAACGGTCACAAAGTGGGATGCAGGCGGTGGTGGCAAGTGGTAATTTTGCGCGACGCCAACCGACAGGAATGGCTTGTCGTGGACGGCAGGTCCGCGAACGTGGTCTCCCTGTGGCTAATTTACGCATCTCAACTCATTGGCTCTGGCCGCTGACTCTGGCGATCACGGTCATCATTGCCTCCGGCCGAGGTGAGATGGCCAAGCCGGAGATCTTTGGCATCGACAAGGTCGCGCACTTCGCGGTGTTCGGGTTGCTCGCGACGCTGGTGGTGCGCACCGGCTGCCGACCATGGTTGGCAGTGCTGCTGGTGGCGCTTTTCGGCTTCACTGACGAATGGCGTCAGAGCTTCACGCCCGGGCGGACGGTCGAGGTGGCCGACTGGGTGGCTGATACGCTGGGGGCGATCACCGCAGTCGCGATCTACACGCGGTGGACCCGCTACCGGGTCTGGCTGGAAGGACCGTTGACCACACCGCAGCCGCGAGTTGAAAACCGGGCCGCCGTCGTCCCCAATCAACCCAAGTGAATCCCGTCGAAGCCCAAACTAAGATCGGCCAGCTCCGCATGGAGGTGGCCCGGCATGATGAGCTTTATCACCGGCAGGCGAAACCAGAGCTCTCGGACTTCGATTATGACCGGTTGAAGCGGGAGTTGGCGGATTTGGAGGCGCAGTTTCCCCAATTCGCCACGGCGACATCGCCGACCGAGCAGGTGGGCGATGACCGGGCGGAGGGATTTCAGACCCACCGGCACCGGCAGCCGATGCAGAGCCTCGACAACACCTACTCGGAAGAGGAATACCGTGCCTTCCACCAGCGATTGGTAAAACAACTCGAGCGCGAAGCGCTGGCTTACGTGGTGGAGCCCAAGATCGACGGCCTCGCCGTGAGTGTGACCTACGAGCAAGGGAAACTGGTGCGGGCGGTGACCCGCGGTAGCGGTGAGGAAGGCGACGACATCACGGCCAATGCGAAGACCATTCACTCGCTGCCGCACCAACTGAAGGCCGACAAACTACTTCCCGTGCCTGACGTGATCGAGATCCGGGGTGAAATCTATCTGACGACCGGGGAATTCCAGCGCATCAACCAGGAGCGCGAGGAGGCGGGCGAGCCGGTATATGCGAACCCGCGCAATCTCGCGGCCGGCACCATCAAGCAGCTCGATGTGCGGGAGGTTGCCCGCCGCAAGCTCGAGATCGTGCTTTACGGAATCGGCTACTGTGAACCGCCGGTCGCTGTGTCACAGACTGAGTTTCTGGCCATGGTCGCAGCCTGGGGTCTGCCGACCGTGGAAAAATTCTGGCCGGCGCAGGGTATTGACGCGGCATGGCAGGCCGTCGTTGAACTGGACAAGTTGCGCTCCGCTTTCGCCTACGGCACCGACGGTGCGGTGACCAAGCTCGACTCTTTCGCGCTGCGACGCGAAGCCGGCAGCACGGCCAAGGCACCCCGTTGGGCCATCGCCTACAAATTCGAGCCCGAACGCGCGGAGACGAAGATCAACGCCATCACCATCCAGGTCGGACGCACGGGTGTGTTGACGCCGGTGGCCGAGCTCGAGCCGGTGCAGCTGTCCGGCACGACGGTGGCGCGCGCTACGTTGCACAACCGAGATGAGATTGCTCGCAAGGACATTCGCGTGGGCGACTGGGTGCAGGTGGAGAAGGCGGGCGAAATCATCCCCGCGGTGATCGCCGTAAACCCGCAGCGACGGACGCCGGCCTGCGTGCCGTATGAGTTCCCTAAGCACTGTCCGGAGTGCGCGACCCCGGTGGTGCAACTCGAAGGCGAGGTGGCCCTGCGGTGTCCGAATTACGAGTGCCCGGTGCAGGTGCGCCGCCGCGTGGCGCATTTCGTCTCGAAGGCCTGTCTGGACATCGACGGCCTCGGTTGGGCGATGGTGGACTCGCTGGTCGAGCGGGGTTGGGTGAAGAGCGTCGCCGATATCTACCGGCTGCAGCGCGAGAAGCTGCTCACGCTGGGCAAGAGCGTGGAAAAATCGACTGACAACCTGCTGGCCGCGATTGAGACGAGTAAACGGTCGGAGCTCTGGCGTGTAGTGCATGGACTGGGGATCACGCATGTCGGGATCGCGGCGGCGAAGGATCTAGCAAAGCACTTCGGCAGCCTGGAGGCGTTGGCGGCGGCGAAGCTGGGGGATTTTATCCGCGAGAAAAAACAGAGTGTGATTGATGGCATCGGCGAGACCATGGCGTTGGCGATCATTGCCTATTTTCAGAAACCGGAACAAAGGGCCTTGCTAGATGAATTGCGGTCGCTGGGGCTGGCGCCGATCGCGCCGGTCAAGGCGGCACCGGTCGGCGCGGTGTTTATGGGGAAGACCTTTGTGCTTACTGGCACGCTACCGACGATGACGCGCGATGAGGCGGGCGCGAAGATCGAGGCGGCGGGCGGCAAGGTGAGCG
>JBDNGL010000344.1:0-3206 GCA_041689285.1 Opitutaceae bacterium | reverse complement strand
CGAACTCGCGCGGCGTGGCTACGTGGTGCTAGTGCATGATGCGTTTGCTTTCGGCAGTCGGCGTGTCCGGCCGGCGGACGTGCCGCTCATCCTACCGAGCACGGTAGTGGACGATACCGACGACACCAAGGACGGGATGACGGCCTACAATCTCTGGGCGGTGCAGCACGAACCCATCATGGCGAAGTCGCTCTTCAGCGCTGGCACTACGTGGCCGGGCGTATTCTGGGCGGAGGATCGCGTGGCGCTGGACGTGCTCTGTGCGCGATCCGATGTGGATCCGGCACGGATTGGCGTGGGCGGGCTTTCGGGCGGAGGGTTACGCACCACGTTTCTCGCCGGGCTCGACGAGCGGGTGAAGTGCGCCGTGTGCGTGGGTATGATGACCACGTGGCGCGATTATCTGCTCTACAAAAGCTACACGCATACTTGGATGTGCTACGTGCCTTTGCTGCCGCAGGACCTCGATTACCCGGAAATCCTCGGCCTGCGCGCGCCGTTGCCCGCGCTCGTGCAAAACACCCGAGCCGACCCACTCTTCACCCTCTCAGAGATGAAGAGCGCCGCCGCGAAACTTACCGCGGTTTACACCGCGAGTGGCGCCCCGGAGCATTTCCGGGCCTCTTGGTATGACGGCCGCCACCAGTTCAGCCAAGCCATGCAGGCCGAGGCCTTCGACTGGTTTGGCCACTGGCTGAAATAAGCATCATGGATCCACGATTGGTCGCACCGCGTCTTCGCCGATCCCGTGCACGGCGAGTGGATTGGTTACGCGCACCGTGACGGCGTATCTCGACCCGGCCGTGGGGCAACACTTGGTAAGGACCCTTCCACCTGCCCCGCGTGCCATGGTAAGGCGGCCGACTCGTGGATGAGCTGCTGGCCGGTGGGGGTTGACCTGCGTCGAGGTTAGAGAATGCGCACGGCCACCTGCATGGCGGTGCGGATGTAGCCGATGTAGGCAAAGCGCAGCTTGGTTTCAGCGATGAATTCCATGAAGGCCTTGTGCTCGCCCTCCTGCCAGCCCGGGTAATTAAGATATTCGTCGAACACGATCACGGTGCCCGGCCCGATCATGGGCTTGGTGTTATCGAAGATGGTCTTGGTCGAGCTGTAGAGGTCGCAGTCGATGTGCATGAAACTGATGTGGCGACCCGCGTGCTGGGCGACGAAGCCTGGCAGCGTTTCCTTGAAGTAGCCTTTGATGAGCCGGACGTTTTTGCGGACTGGCGGCAACTTGCCGCCCAGACTGAACATGCCGCGGTTGCCTTCAAGGATCCAAGGCTCCGGGAGTCCGGTGAACGAGTCGAAGCCATGGAAGGTGACGTGGGGTTTGAGCTGCGATGTGCGGTTGATCGTGGTGCCCTTATAAACGCCGAATTCCAGAAACAGCCCGTCGTCGCGCAGGGGCTGGGCGAACACCCAGCGGAACAGTTGCGCACGGTTCCGAAAATTCGGGAGCCCGGTAAAATTTTGCAGTGCAAAACGCGCCGACGAGCAAGGATCGTGAAACGAAAGGGCGAGTTCCATGTCGCTCAACACCAGCTCGGCGGCTTTCCGCAGCCAGCGGCGGAAAAAACGGTTGAGGCGGTTGTTGGTGTCATCGGCCAGCTGGCGCGACCAGATTCTGAGGGAGTTGATCATACGGTGGGGGAATTCGCCGGTAGGAGAACCGGCCCGATACCACCCAGACCAAGCGACCGACACGGGGCAAGCCTTAAGCGGGCGGCAGCGGGCAGAGAGGGATCGCGATGCGGGGGCGGCGATCGGCCGCGGTTTTACGCCGAATCCGCGCACCCCGCGCTCGCGTCGCCCGCGGGGCCTACTCTGGTAGCAGTTCGCGGCCGAAGAGCGTCTCCCACATCAGGTCGTAGACTTGGGTGTTATCCAGGTTTACGCGGAGCCGGTGGGCATTGAGCCCGGCGGCACGGACGACCACGCCGCCGATCACATCGTCGGGTGTGCCCCAGCTCACGCCGAACCAGAAGCGGTGGCCTTGGGCATTGGGTGCCGAAATAAAAGCCGGTGTGCCCGTCCCGGCCACGCCGTCGAGTGGGGTGCCGATTTTGGTGACCGGCGGTAGCACTGGTGCCGGTTCGTCGGGAGAAGCCTGCAGCCCGAACTCCATAATTTGCAGACTACCGGCGTCACTGTCGGCGGCGGTGAGAATCAGCGTCTCGGGATGACGGGCAAGGAATTCGCGGGCCACACCGATAGCGGCGTCGGCGCGGCGCAGCGCCTCGAAGGTGCCGGCGGCGTTGTAGCGGTTGGCGAAGTTGTCCGTGCCTTCCTCCTCGACGGCGAGCATGAATCGCCGGCCCAGCCGCTCGAAGACCTGCAGAGCGGCGCGGGTCATGTCGGCGACGTCGGGCGTGCCCTCGTTGTAGTGGGGCAACCCGGCGGCGGCGAGGGCCTCCTCGGTGTCGGCGTTGTAAGTGTCGGTGGCGGCGAAGATGCCGAGCAGTTTCACCGTGGAAGGATCGGCCGCAGCGGTGAGGAGTTCGGCGCGGTCATACACGACCGTATAGCCGGCGGCGCGGGCGGCGGCGATAAGATCAAGCCCATCGGTGCGGACGCCGGGCGCGCCGTGCCGGCCGGTGTGGCCAACCGGGAGCATGAAAATCTCGCCGCCAGCGAGGATGACCTCGGCGCCGGTCTCGAGAATGGTTTTGGCGATGCCGGGGTAGTCGGCACGGCGGAGGCTGCTGGCGAGAAAAACGCCCGAGCCAGGCTCGGCGATGTGGCCGGTATTGATGATACCCACGGCGAGTCCGGCGGCCTGCGCCTCGCGCATGATCGAGACCTCTGCGCCGGAGCGGGCGCGAAGGGGTGATTGCCCGTCCATGCCGTAGGAATCGCGAACGACCTTCACGCCCCAAGCATGCACCGTGCCGCCGCCATGCGAGGTGGGGCGCAGGCTGTCTTTGTAATGGCTACGGTAGAGCCCGATGTGCGGCAGGTGGTCCCACTCAAGCATGGCATCGGGTCCGGCGAGATAGATGCGGGCGGCATTCCAAGTGTTGAGCGCGGCGCCATCGGGATGGATGAAGATGACGTTGCCGGGTTGGGGGTCGGCGGCGGTGAGCGCGGTGCACAACAAGGCGGAGACGAGGAGTGAAGCTAGCGAACGCATGAGGAGAAACAAACGTCCAGTCGGCCGTAGCGCAAACCCGCAACGCAGGGTAACGCGATTGTCACGTGCTGCT
>JBDNGL010000343.1:0-17574 GCA_041689285.1 Opitutaceae bacterium | reverse complement strand
AACTTTGACACAAGATGACACGAAAGCGATCGCATTGAATGCGCCGCTATTATTGCTAGTTGAATGGGCTGACAGCCGCCAACCGACCGGCCAATGGAGCAGGATTGGCGAGTTACAGTGGGAGTGCTGCCGGTGCTACTCCGTGGGATTTGTTGTGCAGGACGATGAGGACGTAATCGTGCTGGCCGGCAGCCTCGCAGACATAGGTCAAGACGAGCAGGCTACCGGCGTGATTGTGATCCCGCGAGTATCAGTGCTAAAGCAGACCGCCATATCTTGTAAAGCGATACCAAAAAGGGGTAGATAGATGGCAATAGACAAAGCCCGCTCCAGGAAGATAAAAGACCTGATCCGTGAGGCTGGCCTAATCTGTGGCGCAAAGGCAAAGCATAGCGGCCTACCCTGCAAACAGCCTCCAGCAAGCCTCACAAGCGGCAATGGCAGGTGCAGGTATCACGGAGGCAAGAGTACAGGCGCCAAGACCCCACAAGGCATCATTAACTCACGCCTAGGGGCAATCAAGGGCGGATTGAATAGGCAAATACAGGTAAGGCTAGCCCTAAAGGCTAAGGCTGTCCTAAACTCAATTTGACATAACGTGGCAATGAGAGGGTGCGAAGGGTAAAAAAATGACTCGCAGCCTCTCTCCCGCCCCTCTCTCGCCAATATTCCGCCTTTATTCCGCTACTTTCCCGCCATTATTCCGCCATTCTTCCGCCAGTTCCGCCGATCTTCCGCCGCTCAAAACACTACATGTTGTGGTTTTTGTCCTGAAATGCCGGAAAACACGGGTTTTAAGAGGCCTCAACACTATATGTAGTGGTCGGCAGGCGATCTAGGTGGCGTGTTGCTGGCGTCACCATGCCGGATCCGGAGCGGCCGGGCAGCGCGCATACCGCTCGAGACGCTTTTAATAGCGTGTCATCCGCGCAACAATGCGGTGCACAATGCCTGTATTGCCACATCCTTGATTCCTTGAAATACGTAAGCCATTGATATCATTGATGATGGTGCAGTGCAATTCGTATAATATCCATTATGTCAAATTGATTCGGCGGCGTTTAGAGCATGCATGTGCACCGTCTGCACCGGCACTGCAGCTCAAACGCGCCCATCCTGGCGCATGGACGGCGCGCATGGACAGGGCGCGACCGGGACGCCCCTCCGGGTCGAAACTTAACAATCCTTTTATTCTATGGCATCATCAGAAAAACCTATGGTTCCATGCGGTGGCTCCGGCGTGTGGCAGCTCTCATCCTCTCTTCACATCTTGCGATAAAAATTTTTTTAATTTATAAAATATCATGACGAAACAATTGGTTCAGAAGGGATTAACGAGGGTGACGAAATTGGAGTTTGATTTATTGAGTCATGAGGCTGGGTGGTGGGAGGGTAAGTTGGATGAGGTTAGGGAGAGTGGGATGATTGGGTTGGAGGGTGGTCGGTGGACGAATGCGGGTGCTATTGGTTGGATTAGGGGTAATGATGAGAGGTCTGCTGAATATGATTTAGCGTTACAGGACTATGCTCACAAGGTTGCTTTGGAGTGTTTACCGATTGCGGATGGTGAGGGGGATGTGCAGAGGGACAGGTTGAGGACGGATGTGAGGATGAAGTTAGCTAGTAAGTGGGACAGGTCGAGGTATGGTGAGAAGGTTGATGTAGTACACGGGTTGACGGGTGGGTTTTCTGCTGCGCTGCAGGCTATATCTGAGCGCCGGAGGTTGGTGGTTGAGGTGCCTGTAATTGAGGATGCTGTGGTGATTGAGGATGCGGTGGTGGTTCTGTGAGCGGGTTATCTGCCGATGAGTTAGGGCTACTGGAGTCATGGTATGACGACCCTAATCAGTTTGATCTTGATATATGGCCTGATTCTCCTCCTGAGAAGTGGCAGAGTGATGCGTCTGGGTTGTTGGTTGGTCGTGATCGTGTTGCGGTGCGGTCTGGTCACGGGATTGGGAAGACATGTTGGCTGGCCAGAAGGATAATTTGGTGGGGGATGACCAGGTATCCGTGGAAGGTTGGTGTTACAGCCCCTTCCAGCGGTCAGATGTTTGATGCTTTGTGGTCTGAGTTGGCTAAGTGGCACTCGAAGATGCCGGATGGTCTGAGGGAGCGGTTTATATGGACTACGGAGAGGTTTGAGTGGGTGGACAATCCGAACGTCTGCTATGCCGTTGCTAAGACTGCGAGGAGGGAGTCACCGGAGGCTCTTGCGGGGCTTCATTCAGAGAACATGCTATTTATGATTGACGAGGCTTCCGGGGTGGACGATATTATTTTCGAGACTGCCCGGGGTGCGATGTCAACCGTTGGTTCCAAAACGATTATGACCGGCAACCCTACTCGATTGAGTGGGTATTTTTTTGACGCGTTTCATAAGAACAGGGCGCATTGGGCGACGATGAAGGTTGCCTGTACGGAGTCTAAAAGGACAAACTGGTCTGAGATTGAGCAATGGAAAGAGGAATACGGGGAGGACAGTAATTTCTTTAGAGTCAGGGCATTGGGCGAGTTTCCTACTGCTGAAGATGATGTGATTATCCCGCTGTATATGGTGGAAAGTGCTGTTGGGCGTGACGTAGCACAGATTGAGAGTGAAGAAATCTGGGGCTTGGATGTAAGCCGTGGTGGGTCTGACTTATGCGCTCTTGCAACGCGTAGGGGTAATATCATGCCCGAAGCCGTTAAGACGTGGAGAGCTGACGACGCGATGGTTTCTGTGGGCAAGGTTATGCAGTGGTATCAGGACGCCAAGGTCAAGCCTGCGATGATCTGCGTTGATTCTATTGGGTTGGGCGCCCCTGTAGCCGATAGGTTGGCTGAGCAGGGGCTTCCGATCATGTGTATTAACGTGTCTGAGTCTCATTCCTCTAATGACCGATATTTGCGGTTGAGGGATGAGATGTGGGAGAGGGCAAGGGCTTGGTTCTATGGCAGGGATGTTAGAATTGAGCGCGACGAACCATTTATGGGCGAAATATCTTTAATTAAGTGGAAACCGACATCAAACGGTAAGATGAAGGTCGTTACGAAGGCTGAAATGAAGCATGATATTGGGAAGTCTCCAGACAGGTCGGAGGCGTTCTGTTTCACATTTATGGCTGGCGGTTCTATTATGAAAAAACCGAAACCGTTGGTTTACCCTCGATTCACAGGCGCCTAGATGACGCAAACTAAATACGCGATGCGGGGTTGAATGAGCATTTACCTTGAACAGAAGGTTAAGCTACTGGAGGCCACAGTAACGGCTTTGACGCCGCATGTTGCAGCCCTTGAGCGTCGCGTGGAAGAAATGGAAGAACAGTTACGCGTTAGCGTGGTGATAAAAAATCAGGTTAAAAGGGCATCAAAATGGAAGATATAGACCTCGTTTCCGTAGTCGACCGGGAGGTAAGGGCTGCTATTGGCCAATGGAGCGGCGAGTTGTCTACTGACCGCGCCCGGGAGCTTGATTACTACAACAGTGAGCCATTCGGTAATGAGGTCGAGGGCGAATCGCAGGTTGTGTCGAGTGATGTATTCGATACCGTTGAGGGGATACTTCCTTCGTTGCTGCGGATATTCACCGCATCTGACGACGTTGTTCGATTCGAGCCGAACGGCCCGGAGGATGAGGACGCTGCGAAGCAGCAGACAGAGGTTTGCAACTACATATTCTACCGTCAGAACAATGGCTTTCTGATTCTGTACGAGTGGTTCAAAGATGCACTGATTCAGAAGAACGGAATCGTAAAATACTGGTGGGAAGAAAAGGAATCCAAGACCAAGGAAGAATACAAGGGTCTGTCTGAGGCGCAGTTCCAGAAACTAGCCGACGACAAGGACACGAAGATTCTTGAGCATACGGAACGCGCTGACGAAGATGCCGAGGCTGAACTTAAGACCAAGTTTGATGGAGCCGTGAAGCAACTGGATGCGCAGGCACAGCAGGCTGTGGGCAATCCTCAAGCACTGATGCAGATGGCGCAGATGCGCCAGCAGATGCAGCAACAGTATGACTCGATTAAGGTTCCTAACCTGCACGATGTAAAAATCAGCGTTACGAAGGACGTATCTAAAATCTGCATTGAGGCAGTACCACCGGAAGAATTCGGAATATCGAGCCATCACAAGTCGACAAGCATTCAGGATGCTCCGTTTTGCTACCACAAATCTAAAAAGACAATATCCTATCTTCGTGAAATGGGATGTCCTGAGTCCGTCATAGATGAAATCGGCGGCGGGGAAAACGATGGGAGGGACTTTACGCCGGAGACTTTGGCCCGCGACAGTATCACTGACCAGCAGAGCAGGCCGGAGACAACCTCTGATGAGTCCATGCGGCAGGTATGGGTTACTGACTGCTTCCTGCGCGTTGATTTCGATGGGGACGGTGTAGCGGAGCTTCGGCACATCATCAAGGCCGGGAACGCGATTTGGATTAACGAAGAAACAGACCATATCAACTTTGCATCTTTAACCCCGATCATTATGCCGCACCGTTGGGTCGGTAAGTCTGCGGCAGAGTTGGTCATGGCCGACCAGTTTACGAAGTCAGTGATCTGGCGCCAGATTCTGAATAACCTGTATCTGACCAACAATCCACGGAAGGCGGTGCTGTCCAGTTCGTCTGGCGTTGCGCAGGCGAACCTTGACGATCTGATGAATTCCCGTGCCGGTGGAATCATGCGCGAATATGTTACGGGAGCCATTCGCAGCGAAGATGTTCCATTCGTTGCTGGGGCTTCGTTCCCGATGCTGCAATACATAGATGCGCAGAAGGAAACACGGACTGGTGTATCGAGATACAACCAGGGTACTGATGCGGATTCTTTGAACAAGACTGCCCGTGGGATCCAGATGATTCAGGACGCCTCGCAGCAGCGGATTGATTTGATCGCCCGCGTATTTGCCGAGACTGGCGTTAAAGACCTGATGAGAGGCATTGCTTACATGCTGTCACGCTATTCCAGCAAGGCCATGACGATCAGGCTGCGGAACAAGTGGGTTGAGGTAGACCCCAGAAACTGGAAGACGCAGTACGACATGAGCATCAACGTCGGGCTTGGTTCTGGTAACAAGGACGTGCAGTTAGCGCACCTTTCCGCTATGGGGGCGAAACAGATAGAGTTGATGCAGACCGGTAAGGGTTATCTGGTTTCGGATGAAAACGTCTACAACCTGTATCAAAAAACCGCAGAAGCAATGGGATTCAAGCATCCTGAAATATTTGTGTCAGACCCGAAAACGGTAGAGAAGCCGCAGCCCCAACCTGACCCGGCGATGATGAAGATACAGGCCGAGTCCGAGGCCGATAAGGCGAAAATCCAGAGTAATCAGCAGACGCGCATGTTTGACGCACAGACGCAGAAGGAACTCGCGCAGTTTACATCGAACGCGCAGATGCAGTTGGCGCAGTTGGCGGCGCAGACGCAGAAGGAACTTGAGCAGATGCGGTCGCAGCATCAGTCGCAGATGGAGATGTTCAAGGCGAATAACGAACTTAGGGATAGCGGCGACAAGAATCAACAGGCCCGCGAACAATTCGAGTTTGACAAGCAGCTTGAAATTGATAAGGCGCGTCTTGATATCGAACTGCAAAAAATGAAAATGGATTCCGATGGCGACGTGGATATGGCGATTCAGAAGGTTCAGAACTTGGTGATAAAGCACGAAGCCAAGATGTCATCCATGATTGAGATTGACGCGGCGAAGCGCACTGAAAGCGCGAAGGGTGAGGTTGTTGCACATGAAGAATCGGAGTCAGCGCAAAGCATGGCAACTATGCACCAACAGTTTATTGAGAGCGTTGGGCAGATTATCGAGGCGCTTCAGTCCAAGAAAAAAGTTAGTATGACGATGCCTGATGGTCGGACGGCGACGGCTGAAGTGGCGACCTACTAATGACCACACCTGATAGGGCTGGGTAATGGCCTATTTATCGACCGACCTATTCCCGTTGGCTCCGGGCGCGGTTGATGTGCCGTCTGGCGTCCGTGGCAGCAGGGCGCCATTCATATACCAGCCCTATGAACCAGACGTAGAAACAAAGCTCTCACCCCAAAGCGCAGAAATAGCGTTTTATTTGGAAAGGATACAAAATCAGCGTAAGGTAGCGGCTGAAACAAGGGCCGATCAAACGAGCAATACGCAAATTCCCAATCGCCTGCAGCAGGAAGACGAGATTTTCCTGATGATGGCAGTAGCGGCAACAATTAACTAGGAGACGCAAATGACGCAAATTTTCGGAAGTGGTAAGAAGAAACCAGCCCCGATGCCAACCAAACCGGGGAAAAAAGGCAAATACTGATGCGAGTCGGGTTTTTCGCCACGAACGAGCCGTATGTTTCGATGGCGAAACACTTGCTTGAGTCGGTGCGGGACGTTATGCCCGGGGTCAAGGTTTTTCAGTTGGGCGACATGAAATCGCCGCTGCTGGAAGGCATAGACGGTGTAGTTGTTCCCCCGGCAGCATATCTACCGCTGGAGCGCAAGCGTGTGCTGGCGCAGGCATGCTGTGAGGGCGACTGGCTTTTCTGCGACTCTGACGTGACGATTCAGAAGGATGTTCGCGCAGTGTTCGACGACCCGTTCGACGTGGCGATTACCAACCGGGACGGGACGATTACGACTGAGGGCGATTACGCGAAGGTAATGCCCTACAACATGGGCGTTTGCTTCTCTCGGTCGCCGCAATTCTGGCTGACCGTAGATTTAATGATCCAGCAGCTTCCTGCCAATTTCCAGAATTGGGAGGGGGAACAGCGCGTCATCGCCACAATAATGAAGTCGGATCATCATTTCGACATTGCGGTTTTGCCGGGTATGGCATTCAATTACCCGCCGAAGTCATCGACAGACGATCTGCGCCACGCGTCAATCGTCCATTGGAAGGGGAACCGCAAGCAGTGGATGCAGAGGGCGGCATGATCGTCGGACGCGGATTGATCGCCACCGCGTTCGAAAGATGCCCTGAGTTGGCTGGGGTGATATACGCGGCCGGTGTCTCGAACTCCGTAAACGCAGATCCTCATGAATTCGAAAGGGATTGGGCGCGACTGTCAGATGCGCTTTCGACGTACCCCGGAGCGCCTGTATTTGTCTATTTCAGCACATGCAGCATTGACGACAAGGGCACGTTGGGGTCGAACTATGTGCGGCACAAGATTGCAATGGAAGCTCTTGTTGCGGCGCACAAAAACTATCTTATCATCCGGTTGCCACAGGTGGCAGGGTGGTCTGACAACCCGCACACGCTGCTGAACTACATGCACGGCAAGATCGTTCGCGGTGAGGATTTCATTATGCGGGCGAAGACGACTCGCAACATCATAGATGTCGAAGATGTTGTTGATATTGTTCAACAACTTGTAGCTGAAGGAACTAGCAGGCTGACGGTAAACGTCGCAAATCCCGTCAGCCATCTGGTCAGCGAGATTGTCGCGGCGATGGAACGGGCTACGGGAAAACAGGCGGTTGCACAAATCTCCGGCGCTGGTGGAAACCACGTCATAGATACTACCAGCATCAAACCAATTATCGCCAAACTAGGAATATCGTTCGACGCCGGCTACCTAGACCGCGTTATCTGCAAATACTACAAAGGAAAGAACTGATGACGCCGCAGGAAATCGAAAGCAGGGCAACCAGGGCGGGGCAACTGCTGAACGACCCGCTGTTTCAAGAGGCATTTTCCCTGATTGAGAGGGAAATCATTGACCAGTGGGAAGCCTGCCCAGTCCGTGACGTTGAGGGCAGGGAGATACTTTGGCGTTACTACAAGACGGCCAACAAGTTTCGGGGTGTCTTGCAGGGGGCTTTGGAAAGCGGTAAAGTTGCCGCATTTAGGGAGCAGTCCCTTGTTCGGAGCATTTTTAACATGAAGAAGTAAGCACTAACCGACCGTGAGGTTCCACGGCAACAAGCAGGCTACTGTCGAGATGACAGCAGAATCCGGCTCAACATGGAGTTTTTTCAATGGAATTGCCACAAGGCCAAGCGATACCCGCAGCCTCTGAATCTGAGGCTATCAACAGAATAAGCGCAATTCTCTCATCGAAACCAGATGCGGAGGATGCGTCCGATAGTCCAGCCGATCCCAAAGAACAAGCCCCGGAGCAGGAAAAAGCGCCCCCGGAACCCTCGGTTGAGGGGGAAGATGCGCCTGAAGAAAAACAAGAAGATACTGAGGTTGAAAAATCATCCGCAGAAATCTCGCTAGACCAGCTTGAAGCCATTTCCATTGATGTGACAATCAAGGGTGACGATGGCAAAGATGTAGTCGAGAAGCCAACCATTAAGGAGCTTCGTGAGGGCTACATGCGTCAGAAGGACTACAGCCGCAAGACCGCAGAAACCGCCCGCCAACGTGATGAAGTGCCAGAGAAAATCCGTCAAGGCATCGAGGGTGAACGTGCTGCGTATGCTAATGAATTACAAACGCTCCAAGCCGTCGTTATTGATTTCGTGGCACCGGAATTGAAAAACGTGGACTGGAACAAATTGGCGTCGGAAGATCAGTTTGAATATATCAGACTTCAAAACCGATCCAATCAGGTGTCCCAATTGCTAAAAGGGTTGCAAACCAAACAGCAGGAAGTCTCCAAACAGCAGGAAATCGAGAAGGGTCAAGCTTTTAGCAAAGCAGCCCAAGAGTCTCGAGCAGTGCTGGAGGAAAAAATACCCGGCTGGAACGATGAACTTTATCAGTCGCTAATGGAATCCGCGAAGGAATACGGATACAAGCACGATGAGGTCTCGCAATGGATTGACCCGAAAGCATTCCAATTGCTTCACGATGCACAACAGTTTCGTAAGATGCAGGCTACCAAGCCAATCGTCGATAAGCGGGTTGTGAATATACCGCGTGTTGTGAAACCCGGTTCCTCGTCACATACCAATGCGGCTGTGACACGGGCATCTGAGGCGTCAAAAAAATTGAAAAGCAGTGGTCGTCTTGAAGATGCCGCCACTGTTATTCGCTCACGATTAGGATAAACAATCATGGCAGTCCCTGCTGGAGCATTCCAAACCGCACAAGCCGTAGGCAACCGCGAAGACTTGGAAGACGTATTTTACGACATCAGCCCGCTCGAAACGCCGTTTACGACAATGGCGTCTCGTGGCAAGGCAACTGGTGTTTTCCACGAATGGCAAACCGACGCACTTGCGTCTGCTGCCACAAACCGTCAAATCGAGGGCGATGACGCAGCCAATGGCACGTCTACTCCGTCCGTCCGCCTTGGAAACTACGTTCAAACGTCGTCCAAATTTGCAATCGTTACGGACGTGCAGAACGCGGTTAAAAAGGCTGGTCGCAACGATGAAATGTCGTATCAGATTTCAAAGCGCCTTGGCGAATTGAAGCGCGACATGGAACTGGCATTGACGCAAAACCAAGCGTCGTCTGCCGGTAGCGGATCCGTTGCCCGTTCCTCTGCTGGTGCTGAGTCGTGGATCACTCAATATACCTCTCTTGGCACAGGAACCGCACAGACCACCCCCGGCTTTGCAGCCGGAGTGGTATCTGCCCCGACCGACTCCACCGTTACCGGCGCGTTTGTGGTTGGCGCGCTGAAAACGATGATCGCAACGGCGTGGACGGCTGGTGGCAATCCCGGGATCATCATGGTGGGCGGCAGTCAGAAGCAGGTTGCTTCTGGTTTCGCTGGTATCGCCACGATTTACCGTGAGGCCGGGAAGTCAGCGAAAGGCACTGCAATTGTGGGTGCCGCAGACCTGTATATCTCCGATTTTGGCGAACACAGGATTGTTCCTAACCGCTTCAGCCGCAACCGCACCGCGTTGATTCTTGATATGGATTACTGGTGTGTCGAGTATCTGACCCCGGTGAAACAGCAAGAAATCGCACGGATAGGCACTGCTGAGAAACGCTTGGTAACGGTGAACTTCACCCTTGCCAGCCGCAATCATGCAGCAAGCGCGAAGGTCGTTGATCTGACGTAATGGATGGGCGGGGCCAATAACCCCGCCCTTCACCGCATGGCTTTGAACAATGAGCGTTTACTGAGTTTCGACCCGTTGACGGGAATCTCGGAGTGGCACAGCTACGATGAGGATACAGACACGACAAGGATACGGAGTGAGGGCGACTGCGAGCCATTTCTGGAACGCAGCAAGAATTTAGCAAATGATGCCGATTTCAGCAAAGAGGGCATCAAGAGCGACTTTTGGATGTATGCCAGTATTCCACCCGCTATTCAAGTGAAGTGGTTGATCGAGGATGGGATAGACGTTTACAAGCGTGAACACGCAAAAAGGGTATTCAAGAAGCTGGCCGACCCGGAGTATTTGCATCTGAAATGCACAAGCGGAAAGCACTTAGCCAAACATGAGTAAATCGAACCTGTCGCAGAAAGTGGCATATACCGCGCCGGAGATCCCGCGTGAGTTGCTGATCGCCGATAGTCTGCGGGCGAATGGCAATCTTGACGAGGCTTTGCGGCGCTGCACAAGTTACATGAACGATAATTTTGAATCTGTGCCGGCAATAGTTCTGGCGGCGCATATTCTGATCGACTCGAAGCGGATTGGGCTGGCGCAGGCATTGCTGAAACTGGCAAGCAAGATGGATCCTGAATCACCTATTATCTGGAATAACCTCGGCCTGTGCTACCAAGAGGGCGCAGACCTGACTGAGGGCGAGGCATGCCTGATCCGGGCGCTGCACCTTGATCCGTCGGACAATCTTGCCCTGAACAACTTAGCGCAGCTTTACGTTAATACCTGTCAGCCGGACAAGGCCATAAATTGCGCTGACAAGGCCATTGAGATAGACACCACGCTTGACGATGCCCATTACAACCGTGGTATGGCAAAACTGCAAAAAGGCGAGTGGAAAGAGGGTTGGCCTGGGTATGACAGGAACCTCGGCCCTCAGAAGGTGCGCAAGGAGCGCGTATATGGGCGTCTGCCGCGTTGGACTGGCACCAATGGTCAGACGGTCATTGCCTACGGGGAGCAGGGCATAGGGGACGAAATATCGTTCGCCTCGTGCATCCCGGATTTGATGAAGGGCAACAAGGTGGTTATTGAGTGTGATAGCCGCCTGACAGGGCTGTTTAAGCGGTCGTTCGGATGCGATGTTTACGGCACCAGGAACGACGAGTCAATAAGCTGGCCGGACAAGCACAAGCCTGATGCTGCGGTGGCTTTCGGGTCACTGCCCCGGTTTTACCGGAACTCGGATAGCGATTTCACCGGGGAGAAGTATCTGGTTGCCGACCCGGAGCGCAGGATTCAGTGGCGGGCCTTGCTGGACTCGCTTGGAACTAAGAAAAAGGTGGGGATTGCATGGACTGGTGGTTTGAAGAACACCGGCAAGGATAGACGCTCCCTCAAGATTGGCGACCTGATGCCGATTCTGCGGCAGGATGCGACGTTTATCAGTTTGCAATACAAGGACGCGCCAGAGATCGAGGCACTGGAAAAAGCGCATGGAATCAAGATACATCATTGGCCGCATGCCATGCAGACCGTCAATTACGACGACACTGCGGCTTTAGTGGCTGAACTGGATTTGGTGATAACGGTCACGCAGGCCGCAGTGCATTTGGCTGGCGGTCTTGGGGTGCCGTGTTGGGTAATGACCCCGAAGGCTCCGATGTGGCGGTATGGGATGGTCGGCAACACAATGCCGTGGTATCAGTCGGCAAAGCTGTATCGGCAGACAAAGGATTGGGACATGGTGATCGCAAACGTTGCAAAGGATTTGAGATCATGGGTATCACTCAAACAGGACTGACGATCATATCAAAATACCCCTCAAAGCGGGTTTTGAGCTTGGGGTATCCTGATTTGGTCGTTCGCCCTGAATTCGTCGAGGAATTGTTTCGGGTTAAACCAATGACACTGGTTTCTAACGGCGGGTGGCACGGCGTAGACCACGACCTTCCTGAGACGGTGGAGTTCTTCGACATGATCGGCGCTGAGTTGACTTGTGTGGACATCAATAAAAGCCGTGGCGTTGAGGAGATAATTGACCTGAATTACCCGCATGACCTCGGCAAATACAACATGGTGATCGACCCAGGCACGATTGAGCATTGCTTCAATATCGGGCAGGCCATCATCAACGCGGCGAACGCGGTAGAGATGGGTGGCGTGATCTTACATACCCCGCCTGTTTCTATGGTAAACCACGGATTCTACAACATTAACCCTACATGCCTTGCGGACTTCTACAGGCAGAACGGTTGGGATATTGAGCTTTGCGTTGGTGTGCGCAAGGAGGAGCTTTACCAATTGCCGCTTACTCAGAGGGTTCAAGTCCCGCCTGAGTCAAGCATGTATTTCGTTGCGAGACGCACCAATATGAACAAACTGGAATTCCCAATGCAATCCAAATACTTATCCAACCCTAGCCTTGGGGCGGTGCACTGATGGCCATTAACACCTACGCAACGCTAAAAACGTCCGTCACAAGCTGGCTGGATGTGACCGTTACATCGCTATCGACCATGATTGATGACTTGGTGACGATTGCCGAGGCACGGATTTTCCGTGAGACTCGGACGCGGGACACTGAGGCGACGCTAACCGGGACTATTTCATCAGGCGTGATCGCCGTGCCATCTGATTACGTGGCTCTGAAATTCGCCCGTTTAACCACATCGCCATCGACCATCCTTGAGCGCCGGTCTGCTCAGTGGCTGTATGCGGCCTACCCGCAGAGGTCATCGGAAGGCAAGCCGCTGGTCATCGCCCGCGAAGGCTCTAACTTCATCTTTGGCCCGTACTCAGATTCGGGCTATACGCTTGCCGGGACGTATTACAAGAAACTCGCGGCGCTGTCTTCAACGAATCATGCGCTGTTCACCAACAATCCTGACCTGTACCTGTTCGCATGTCTTGCTGAGTCCGAGATCGTCATCGGGCGTGATTCACGTATTGCTATATGGGAAGCCAAGTATCAGAAAATACTGGCAGACGTGAACGGGGTAGATAAAGCGGAAGATTCGTCCGGTTCTACATTACGAATGAGGATTATGTAATGAAATTCTGCGTTGACTGCAAACACTCGGTAGACAAGGAATAATTAAATGGCTGATACTGTATTTACCAATGGGGTTACGCTATCTGATAGCGGCTGGTTCAATGACACGAACCGGATTGTCTACACGATACTAGCCAATGCCGCTAACGCTGCTGCTGCTAGGACAGCCCTTGCTGCTGCCGCCTCTGGTGCCAACAATGACATTACTTCGCTCGCCGCAGTAACCTCTCAATCTTTCGGCGATATTCGCAACCTGTCGCTCGTTGCTTCGGTAGCCGCTAATGCGTTGACTATCGCGCTTAAGACTAAGGCGGGCACGGATGCAACAGCAACGGACAAGATTTCTATTCCGTTCCGAAGTGCTACTGCCGCGAATGGAGATTTTGCAACAGTTGACGTTACCTCAGCCTCGTCGCTCGTTATTTCCAACGGCTCAACATTGGGTAGTGTTGCCAACATAGCAAACCGATTCTGGGTTGTTGGCTTCAACGATGCCGGGACTTTCCGGCTTGGCTTGGTTAACTGCCTTACTACTGTAGCAGGGGCTGGCTCAGGGCGTGATGTGACGGCGATCTACCCGCTGCGCGACGACGTGCTTGCGTCCTCTACAGCAGAGGGCGGCGCGGGGGCTGCGGACTCAGCGCAGGTGATCTACACCGGCACGGCAGTCTCCGCGAAAGCGATGCGTGTACTCGGGTATCTGGAGTACAACGTCGGCCTCGGAACGGCGGGCGTCTATGCCACGGTGCCGACGAAGTTGCAATTGTTCGGGCCGGGAATCTCGCTGCCGGGGCAGGTGGTGCAGACGGTGCGGAATGACACGGGCGCTGTGGCGACTGGCACTACGGTTATGCCCTTTGATGACACAATCCCACAGATCACTGAGGGTAATCAGTATATGACGCAGGCGATCACGCCATCGAATGCAGCTAACGTACTAGCAGTAGATTTGCTTGCCCAGTTGTCACTTGTATCAGCCCAAGTTTCCGGTCATGCGCTATTTCAGGATGCTGTTGCAAACGCACTGAAGGCGGGGAACTTCAACTCTCCAGTCGGAACCGGGATGTTTGCTTTCAACTTATCCATGCGAATACTCTCAAGCCTTGTCGTAAGCACGACTTTCAGATATCGCAGCGGCGCAAACGCAGCCAACACCACTAGCTTCAACGGGAGTAGTGCCGTGAGGATTTACGGTGGTGTTGGTAATAGCTTCATGCAAGTACAGGAGATAATGGGATGAGCATAATTCGAGTTATCTACGAGAAAGAACCGAACTTCCCGGCGACTGACCAGCATCCTGATGCGGTGCGCTATAACGTTGGCGAATGGGTAGTCGATGCGATTGGCGGTGAACCTACGATGGCAGAGATTCAGGCCATCCTGAAGCCGCCGAAAGTTGTGCTGACCACACGGGAGAAGCTGGCCGATATCGGTATCACTGCGGAAGAACTTAAAACGGAATTGGCAAGGCCGTGAACGCCGACAAACTAGCGCATCCGTGGCCGCTGGACGGCTGGATTGAGTTACGCTGGCGGCGCGCAACGTGGTGCGTTGTGCGTCCCTGGTATGGCTACAAAAACATGTTCATCCCGGTGACTGCGGTGCGGTTCATGTTTCCGATAACGTTCTGGTTTCCGTTCCTGACGATTCGGACAAAATATTTCCATTGTTATTACGGCTGGAAGCCCATTACGCTCGGAGACCACGGATTCTACTGGCGCGACCTTGATGTCGTTAAAAAGTGGATTTACGAAGGGCGGCTGTTCGTTCAGGGCGGTGCAAGACAGGGAATTGGAGCGATTAGCTGATGCAACAGTACGCCATCAAGTTCTCAGGCCAATACAACAGCCGCATAGCGAAGACGAACGCTGCATCCGGCACGTCTGGAATAGTTGGGGTTGGCATTGTCGGGCTGATGATTGTTGGCGGGAATAACACGGCACCAGACAAAGACGAACGGTATATCAACTGTTTCCTGACCAAGCAGGGTGGTAATGAAGTCATCGTCAAGCGTCCCGGCATGGCTACGAATTCGACTCCTCGGGCTGGACACGTTGGCTCTGCATTGCTGGTATGGACTGGAAGCGCATCGTCAACCGATTTGATTTCCGCGTTCGGCAATACTGATTCGACCATTTATAACGGCACGGTAAGCCTCGGCGCGATCACCGGCAAGGCTACTTCGATCACGGAAACAATCCTCAACGGCGTTACCGCTACGCTGGTTGTTATCAGCGACGACAATACCGCATGGTATTACGACACCGGTGTTGGTGTGATGACGAAGATCACGGACGCAGATTACCCCGGGAATGTGGCAGGGCAGACGGTGGTTGGTGCGCCAGCGTATCTGAAGGGATTTATGTGCATTATGACGGCCAGCGGTCGGCTATATGCGTCAGACATCAACAGCGTCACCGCATGGAGTGCCAACAGCTTTGAATCAACAAACTCATACCCGGACAAAGGTGTAGGCTGTGTTCGTCATAAAGAGTTGATCATTGCGTTTGGACAGGAATCTGCACAGATTTTCCAGAACGCCGGTCTAACACCGTTTGCGCTGATTGATTCGTCGCCCAATACGCAGCAGGTCGGAGCGGTATCTGCGGATGCAATTGCAAAGATTTCGGATACTACATTCCTGGCCGGGTCTACCCCTCAAGGTGGGCTTTCGATATTCCAGTATGACGGACAATTCAGCCGGATTTCCAACCCTGAGCAGGATTTACAGTTTCTGCTGGCTGGCCCGACGAATATAAGCCTCACGACAGAGCGGTATTACGGCAGGTCATTCGTTGTCGTGGTCGCAAATGCAACGACTTACGTGTATTGCATCGAGGATAAACGTTGGCATGAACGGACTTCTACTACCCCGCTTTGGTATAAGTCGGCAGGACTTTCAACCGGGTCTCAGATCCTGACTTACTGCATTTCCAAGGTGTCGACCTCCGGCAAGGTATTCGTCATCAACCCGGCGAATCTAGTGTTCAACGATGACGGTTTTGTGTATACCGCAACAATCCAATCTGCAAACGACAGCAACGGGACATCTAACCGCAAGTTCTACTCTGAATTCAGGCTTGACGCGGATATTGAGCCTTCGGCATCAATAATGACCATTGCCTATTCAGACGATGATTACGTTACGTTCACAAATGCCGGCACGATTGACCTGAACGCGCAGACGAAGCTTACAAGGCTTGGTTCGAGTAGCCCTGAGAATGGCAACAATCGGGCGTGGAAAATGACTCATTCATCAGATACAGCATTTCGCGTCAAGAAGGCTCACGGCACGATGACGGTGGGGCAATTTTGAATCCATTCGACAACATGGACGTAAACCGGCAAGGATTCGCTTGGCGGGACTTGCTTGGTCTTGACACATGGAAAACCTTTACTCCCGTGTTCGGCTCACTGACTGTAGTCGGCGCGACTTCGTATTCAGGGCGTTTTCGTATTGTTGGTCGCTCATTGGAATTTCAGGTTAGGTTCAGCGCGGCGACTTCGATTGCGTCGGTGGCTGGTACTGATTACCTGAATCTGCCTATACCGGCGAAAGGGCTGACAGGGATGGGCGTTATGACGAATGACACGACGAACGTGTCTGTCGGTGTATGCCACATTGACGTTGCGACTTCACGCTGTTATCTGCCGGCACAGTTGGCGTCTGGCAACACTTTTAACTTAACGGCTTCCTACGAGATTTAAGGGAACAACATGGCTACCCAACTTACCTCAGCAAATGTAACTGATCTTTACCGGCGGTATGTTGGCCGCAGTCCTGTGCAATCTGAAATTGACTGGCAGATCGCCAATACCGGAACCGTTGAGCAATTCATGTCCGGAATCGGCGGTAATTCAGAATCATCCGCTTACGTTGGTGGCGGCGGGACTGGTCTGGGTAAGGCATCCATTGAAAACCTTATTTCTGAATTTCAGGCGCGTCACCAAGCCCAATTCGGCAAGCAGATAAACCGTCCGTGGGGTGACGATGAAGGCTCGCGGATGGAGGGGCAGCGGATTATCGACCAGTATAAAGCTGGTGGTGGTAAGGGATATGACACGGTTGAAAGTTTGCCGGTGACTGCATACGCTGCGGCACGACCGGACGCGAAGCGCAAGTCGAGCGGGTTCTTTAAAAGCGGGATTGGGAAAGCGGCTTTAACGGCAGCATCAATATATTTCGGTGGCCCTGCACTTGCCGGTGCGCTAGGAACGTCTGCGGCGACTGGTGCGGCCCTGGCAGGGGGATTGTCTGGCGGCGTGACTGGCGGGGCAAAGGGCGCGTTGATGGGGGCTGCTGGCGGGTATCTAGGCGGCGGTGGGGTTGGTTCAGCAACACCTTATATTCAAGGCGCGCAGGGAATTTACCAGGCGTCACAAGGTAATTGGTTAGGTGCTATTGGTAGCGGCTTAAATGCGGGTAAGGGTTTTGGTTTTGGTGATACGGCGACTGATGCTAGGTGGAATGTTAATCCTCGAGATACAGGAGGCGGTATGGACTTCGGCGACTACAGTTTTGACATTGACGCTGGTGGGACTGGGACGTATGACCCGGCATCCTTCGACAACAGTTT
>JBDNGL010000342.1:0-14678 GCA_041689285.1 Opitutaceae bacterium | reverse complement strand
TCGCAAAGGAAAAAGATGAGGCCAGCAAGCGCCGGCTCGAATCGCTCCGCAAGGAACTGGCCGAGGCCCGCGAACAGGCGCAAGGCATCCGGCTGCACTGGGAGAAGGAAAAGGCGGCGATGGACAAGACCCGCAAGCTGCGCGAGTCCATCGAGACCGCGCGCCTCGAGATGGAAAAAGCTGAGCGCGCTTACGACCTCAACAAGGTCGCCGAACTCCGCCATGGCAAGATTCCGCAGTTGGAAGAGGAGTTGAAGCGCCTAGAGAAAAAGGGGCAGGGGCAGGCCACGCTCTTCAAGGAGGAGGTTTCCGAAGAGGAGATTGCCGAGATCGTCTCGAAGTGGAGCGGCGTGCCCGTCACCCGCCTCGTCGAGGGCGAGAAGGACAAGCTACTCCGGCTTGAGGATGTGCTGCACGAACGCGTCATCGGCCAGCACGAGGCCGTCACGCTGGTGACCGAGGCGATCCTGCGCGCCCGCAGTGGCATCAAGGATCCGCGTCGGCCGGTTGGTAGCTTCCTGTTCCTTGGCCCCACCGGCGTCGGCAAGACCGAGTTGGCGAAGACCTTGGCCGAAACCCTCTTCGACACCGAGGCCGCGATGGTGCGTATCGACATGTCGGAATACATGGAGAAGCACAGTGTCTCGCGGCTCATCGGCGCGCCCCCGGGCTACATCGGCTACGACGAAGGCGGCCAGCTCACCGAGGCTGTGCGCCGCAAACCCTACGCGGTGATTCTCTTTGACGAGATCGAGAAGGCGCACCCGGATGTGTTCAACGTGCTCCTGCAGGTGCTCGATGACGGTCGCATCACGGACTCGCAGGGTCGCACCGTGGATTTCAAGAACACGATTATCATCATGACCTCCAACCTCGGCTCGCGCTTCCTGCTTGAAGGCGTGATCGGCGATACGATCCCCGAGAGCGTGCGGGAGAGCGTGATGGCGGAGCTGCGTAAGGCGTTCCGGCCGGAGTTCCTCAATCGCATCGACGAGACGATCCTCTTCAAGCCGCTCACGCTGGAGGAGATCACCACCATTGTGGACCTGCTGCTGGCCGACCTGAACAAACGCCTCGCCGACCGCCGCGTGACCGTGACGCTCGACAAGAAGGCAAAGGAGTGGGCCGCCGAGAAAGGCTACGACCCGGTCTTCGGTGCCCGACCGCTGAAGCGTTTCCTCCAGCGCCACATCGAGACGAAGCTCGCCCGCGCGCTCATCAGCGGTGAAGTCGCAGAGGGCCGCGAGGTGAAGTTTTCGGTTAAGGACGACGCGCTGGTGATGGGGTAGCCGGAGCAATTCATTTTGTAGGGCGCGCCTGTGCGCGCCCACGAGCGCGATGCAGCATCCAAACGGGCGCGGACGAGCCACTACCCCTACAGTACCAAAGCTAGGGGCGTAACGTGTGAATTTGTCTCCTTAATGGTTCCCCACTGGGTCGTCCCGTATTTGTATCATAAAACATATATAAACGGTAAATTTAGCGTGTTTATGGGAGCGTTTTCGCAAGCTTGCGATCCAGCGAGGGGCTCTGGATGAGCCTAAAGAGGTTAGGCCGCTCTCCGCCAGATTTACCTGACTGACGGCAAGCCGTATGTGCAAGTGCCCGGCGATCTTCCACGGGACATGGGCGCGACTCGCCGCTACGGTAAGCGTGCAGCTGGTGGCACCTGTCGCCGGCTTGCCGATCAAAGCGCCGTTGGAATTGGGCGTTGCGGTGGCTGCAGTCGGGCAGGACGCTCGCGACATGAGTCTGACTGAAATCAAGGTGGAAATCCCCGTGGAAAGCGTCGAAGCGACCGACACTTTGCTGCTCGAGCTGGGCAGCGAAGGCTGGAGTTTGCTGGAGGATGCTATCGCGAAACGGGCTTGGGTGATCGGGGTTTTCGCCAGCGCCGCGGAGGCTGAGGAGCGGTGGCGGGAGTTGAAACCCCAATTGGGTGAGGCCGAGGAAGCGGCGGTGCGGACATTGGCCAACCAAGACTGGCGCGACAGCTACAAAGCGCATTTTAAGGCGTGGCGTTTTGGACGGCTGCACTGGGTGCCGGTCTGGGAGCAGGCGACCTATGCCCTGCCCGCGGGTGAGGCGGTTATCTGGCTTGATCCCGGACTCGCCTTTGGCACCGGCAATCATGAAACGACGCGGCTGTGCTGCGAGCGCCTAGTAGCCTACGCCGAGACCCACGGCACCCAGGGGCGGGTGCTGGATGCCGGTTGCGGCTCAGGCATCCTCGCGTTGTCGGCGGCGAAACTGGGTTTTCGCGCCGTGGAAGGATTCGATAACGATGGAGAGGCCGTGCGGGTGAGTGAGGAAAACGCCGCGCTAAACGAGTTGGGTGGCATGATGAATTTTTTCACCGGCGATCTGGTGACTGGACTGAGCGGTCGTCAGGCCGACCTGCTATTGGCCAATATCCAGGCGGATGTGCTCATGCGCTTTGCGGATCGCTTGATCGCGGCCGTCGCACCCGATGGGCAGCTCGTGCTTGGCGGCATTCTGGCGATCGAGCTGGATAAAGTGCGCGCGGTATTTGCCGCGGCGGCCCCCGAGTGGACCTGGCAGACCCGGACCATGGGTGAGTGGAGCGATCTCTCACGGGTGACGAAGGCATAAAAAAAACCGCGCCGGGATGGGCGCGGTTGATTGGAGCGATAGGCCGGAGGCTTCAGGAAAACAGATCAGGTGGAGTGCGGCTCATGAACTCCTCCATGTAGGCGGTGGTGGCCTTGCCCTCGATGAAGACAGGGTCAGACATGATGGCCTTGTGGAGGGGGATGGTGGTCTTGATGCCGCGGATGAGGTATTCGCTGAGCGCGCGGTAGGTGCGCTCGAGGGCAGTCTTCCGGTCGCGCCCGTAGCAGATGAGCTTGCCGATCATCGAATCGTAGTAGGGTGGGATGGTGTAGCCAGAGTAGGCGTGGGAATCCACACGCACCCCGTGGCCGCCGGGCGCGTAGTAGAGGGTGATGGTGCCGGGAGAGGGCACGAAATTGCGCGCCGGGTCCTCGGCGTTGATGCGGCACTCGATGGCGTGTTTGGTGAAGGTGATGTCGCCTTGGTCGAACCCGAGCTTTTCGCCGTTGGCCACGAGGATCTGCTGTTTGATCAGGTCGATGCCGGTGACCTCTTCGGTGACCGGATGCTCCACCTGAATACGCGTGTTCATCTCGATGAAGTAGTAATTGCCCTTCGCATCCACGAGAAACTCGATCGTGCCGGCATTTTCGTAGGCGGCCGCCTCGGCGGCGCGGATGGCGGACTTGCCCATCTTTTTGCGGAGGTCAGGCGTGAGGAAAGGCGAGGGGGATTCCTCGATGAGTTTCTGATGGCGGCGCTGGACAGAGCAGTCGCGCTCGCCGAGATGGAGGATCTTGCCATGCGAATCGGCGAGGATCTGAAATTCGATGTGCCGCGGTTTCTCGATGTAGCGCTCAATGTAAACCGCCCCGTTGCCGAAGGCCTTCTCGGCCTCATTGCGGGCGACATGGTATTCCTTGGCAAAGGAGACGTCGTTGTGCGCGATGCGCATACCGCGACCGCCGCCGCCGGCGACCGCCTTGATGATGACCGGATAGCCGATCTTACGGGCGGCCTTAACCGCCTCAGTCTCGGTTTCGACTGGGCCATCGGAGCCGGGGACCGTGGGGACGCCGGCCTTGCGCACGGTGTCCTTGGCGACGGCCTTGTCGCCCATCATCTTGATGGACTTTGATTTAGGGCCAATGAACTTGATGTTACAGGATTCGCACTGCTCGGCGAACTTGGCGTTTTCCGAGAGAAAGCCGTAACCGGGGTGGATGGCGTCCACATCGGCAATTTCGGCGGCGCTCATGATCCGGTCGGCACGTAGATAACTGTCCGAGCCACGCGGACCACCGATGCAGATCGCCTCGTCGGCCAGTTGCACATGGAGGGACTGCACGTCGGCCTCGGAGTAAACGGCCAAGGTCTTGATGCCCAGCTCGCGGCAGGCGCGGATGATGCGGAGGGCGATTTCACCGCGATTGGCGATGAGGATTTTTTGAATCATGATGGAGACAGTGTAGCGCTAATACTTCATTGAAAATGACTTAAAAAGCCAGACTCAAACGAAGCAGCCCGAGGCTGATCAGCCCTGTTTTACTTTGAAGAGGCGCTGGCCGTATTCGACCGGCTGACCATTTTCGACGAGGGCTTCCACCACCGTGCCCTTCACTTCGGCCTGAATCTCGTTCATGATCTTCATGGCCTCGATGATACAGACAACGGAGGTTTCGGTGACTTTCGTGCCGACATCGGCAAAAGCCTTACTCTCTGGCGAAGGCGCAAAATAGATCGTGCCGACCATCGGGGACTTGATGTAAACGATGCCGGCTTCTTCCTTAGGGGTCGCTGGAGCCGTCGTGGCAGTGGGCATCGGCGGGTTGGTGCCGGCGGCTTGGGCCGGAGCCTCAGTGAGGCTGGGGAAAGGGGAGTTCGACGACCGGGAGCTTGAGACCACCGGCAGCCCATTGGGGCCACGGCGGATCTTTAATTTGAAGCCTTCTTCCTCGACCGCAAACTCGGTCAACTCGGAGCGCTTCATGAGGTCGATGATCTGTTTGATTTGTTTTAGGTCCAAGTGGTGGGTTGGTTGAACTTTCTGGCGCCTTGTTAGTGGCACGAGAGGGCTCAGCGTTCAAAAATACCTGTAAAAATGCAACCACTCATTTTCTCCAATAAACATGCGATTTCGCTCAAAAATGCCTCATAAATGCGATTTTTTGACCAAAAACAGCGAAATTTACCAATTCAGGATAATGAGTGGCGTCTAGGCCTTCCCGAAGAGCCGGCTCACAACTGAGAATGCCAAAACCATAAATTACCGTGATTTGACCTAAAATCAGTGATTCCAAGGCTGGTTTTCATCAAATAGCCTGAAGTTTAAGCTGATTTTGGAATATATGAGCAGGTGGCCTTCAGCCGCTAGCCTGATTACTCTTCAATTTTATCGCCAGTGTTTTGGTCGGATTGGAGGTCGAGTGTGCTAGCCTGAGCTAGGCCCAAGATGGACCAAAATACCACGGCCCCCATCGGCCCTTCGAGCACGACGCCGAATGTCGCACTGATCAGCAGCACCCAGAGGCTGCACCAAAGAGCCTGCGGCAATCCGATTTCCGGTTCCCGTAGCGAACGCCAAGTCCGTATGATAAGAATCCCGCAAAATCCGAGCCAAACACCCGAGCCAATCAAACCCATGCGGCCAAATATTGTGATGAAGATATTGTGAGGGCTGCGGGCTAAGAATTCATCATCGGCCGCCTCAGGGTAGTATTCCCGGATAAAGGCATCCGCCATATCGTGGCCAAATCCCAAGCCCAGGAGGGGGTTGGAACTCCATGTTTCCATGACGACATTTTTCCACCAAATTGCCCGGAAGCGGTTGTTGTGGCCCTTGTAATAGCTGTCACCGCTCATGTAGCTGCCTTGGCCGGAAAAATCCACGATGGAGTGGAAACGGTCGGCGGCCCCCTGCAGTTTGGCGTCGGCCCAGCTACTGTTGCCCACTGTGGCCATGCCGGCCAGTGCCAGCGCCGCCAAGGCGGAGGTTGCACCTAGGGTGAAGGGATAGCGCCATTTGCCAGCCAGCAGGAGCAGGCCGGCCGCGCCGGCGACCCCCAGCAATGCGGCACGGTTGTTGCTGGCCAAGATCCACAACGCCATGCCCATGGCTAGGGCCAAGCTCCAAACCCGGGCAGCGCTTTGTCCCATAAAAAACACCAGCAGGCTGCCCACGCCTAAAAAAGTGAAGGCTAGGTCGCCTTTGAAAAAAATCACCGGCGCTTGGTGGATGACGAGCACGGTCTGGAAGAAGCGTGGGAAAAGCTCCGATAGACCGAAGGTCACCGGCAGGGCGAGCAGGCCGGCGATCAAGCTGCCCAGCAGCCAACGGCGGGCCCGGGCATCGCGGGCCATATCGAGCACGAGGAAAAAGAAAGCCGCATAATAAACGGTGGCGAAATCGCGGATGGCGAGGAAGCCATGCCGGGGGAGATCGAAGCCAAAGCGCACCGAACCGGCGACCAGCCACGCCAACACGATGAGCTCGAGCCTGTCGTGAGAGAAAGGCAGCCGCCGTGCAAAGGCCCAGCGGATGCATCGCCAACTTCCGGCCACCAGCAGGACGGCTTCGGCGGGGAACAGCGGAACGCCGGGTGCGGGCATGAGTTGCGCGAAGCCGCGGTTGCCCGCGAGATAGCCGAAGATCACCATGCCGGTGAGAATCACGTCAAAGGGCAGCCGGAACAGTCGCGTGAGGCCGGCCCCCACGGCGATGGTGGCGGCGACGCTAGGCAATAAATAACTTCCTTCAGCGACCTTGAAGCCGAGCCAAATGGCGACCGCAGCGGCCGCGAGGGTGACCAAGGTTTGGCGGAGCTGAGGATTCATGCCGCGACGATCCCAGCCCGCCGGACGCGCGAAGGCAATGTCACAAGCGTGCCTTGCACCCGCGCGACTGATTGTCAGATTCAAATCCGTGCCGCTCATCTCGGTGTTCTTCGTTTTTCACCGCCACACCGCCTATCTCCGGCCGGCGCTGCGGAGCTTGCTGGCGCAGACTCTGGCCGACTTCGAGGTGCTGGTCGTAGATAATGGCACCGGGTTGGGCTTGGGCGCATTTGGCGAGGATGGTCGGGATCCGAGACTGCGACTGATTTCTTTCCCGGAAAACCGAGGCATCCCGGTTGCGCACAACGCCGCGCTGGCACAGGCGAAGGGTGAGTTCCTCGCGATGATGGATTACGATGATGTGGCGCTGCCCCGGCGCTTCGAGCGGCAGGTGGCTTTGCTGCGGGCCAAGCCGCAGCTGGGGCTGGTTTTCACCCATGCGCTTGAAATTGATGGCAGCGACCGCCGGCTTGGTCCGGCCTTCACGCTGGCCACGGCCCGTGAGCAATATGAGTTCAGCGCCTATTCCATGCCGGCGATCAATCCTACGATACTGGGGAGGCGTGAGGTGTTTGTGCGCTTACCTTTTCGCGAAGCGTTTCGCATTGCGCCGGATTTCGATTTCACGAGTCGGGCCTTGGAACTTTGGCCCAGCGAGGCCCTGCCGGAGGCTCTGTTTCACTACCGCCGCCACGGCAGCCAGACCACGGCGAACCAAAGTGCACAACAGCAGTTCAGCGTTGCTATCAGCCGGTTGCTGGCCGCCCGCCGGCGGGCCGGTCACCCGGAAATGATGCCTGAACTCATGAATGAGCTGAAAGACTGGTGGCGGACTCCGCCGGACGCGGCGGTTTTTTTACCGTGGCTTGCCCGCCGGGCTTTGGCGGAAAAGCACCTGCTGCTGGCGGTCTATTCCGCCCGGAAAGCGCTGGCAGCGCGGTTCACTCCTGCGACGGTCCGCGCGGCCTTGCGGGTGACGGCGTCCGCCTTGTGGGCGGCCCCCTCCGGGCGCGGGCAATTGTTGCACATGTTCTTGGGCGGCCCCCTCCGGGCCCACGGGCTTAGGCGTCTCTGAGCAGGGCGCGCCGCGCCAAGGTGCGGTTTACCACCCAAGGCACAAGCGGCGCGCATATCAGCCAGCGCGTGAACCACTCCCAACCGGCCAGCGCGCCTAGCAGACTGCCGGCGATGAGGCAGGTCGCTCCGCTAAGATCAGCCGGTCCGCAGGCCTGCTCACGGCGCACGGCCAGCAGTGCGGTGTGATAAAAATATCCAGTGGTGATAGCGGCGGCGAAACAACCTGCCGGCAGCACCAACGTGGCGGCGGCGGCGTAACGGATGCTCACGAGCGGACCGATGAGCAGCGGCATCAACCACTGTAGCAAAGCAGTGAACCCGAGGGCGATGCCGGCATACAGAAGCGCGGCGCGATCCGCCCGTTTCAAGAGCTGCCGGCGGGCGACGATGGAGCCGTCGAAAGCGGTAAACCAAGCCGGTTGCAGGTATTGCAGCATCACCGTGCCCAACATTGAGGGCAGGATGAGCGCGATGTTGGCGGCCAAAGCGAAATAGCCCGCCGCTTCCACGCCATAAAACCCCGCGACCACCCAGCGGTTCATCCCGCCCAACGCCCAGCCGGCCACGGCCAACGCCATGAATAACGGGCCGGCGTAGGTGGCGGTCAGTTGCAACGGGCCGCGCGTGGGGCTGGCTTGCCAGGAAGCGCGCAGCCACCACGCGCCGAGCGCGGCTACCGCCAGAGTATGGAGCAAGAAACCGCCGAGCAGAGCGGTGAAACTCGCGGCGACCCAGCCATAGAGCAGGAGCGGGAGTAAAGCCCGGGTGACCGCGCCGGTGGCGCTGATACTGCAGTCGGCCCAGTGTCGCCGGCTCGCTTGCAGGGTGGTCTGGGAAAAATGAGCGACGCCGAGCGCCAAGGACGCCAGCAGGAGCAGGCCCCCGAAAAACACGGACCGCTCCGGAAACGCCAGCAGGGTGAGCACGGCCACTGCGAGGATCAACCAGGGCGTCTTGCGGCCGGCCGCCAATACCACCTCGCGCAGCAAGCCCGGCCGGTCGGTGGATTCGGCCCAATGCCGGGCGGCAAATTTGTTCAGCCCCGCGAAGATCACCCACATGCCGATGGGGGTGAGGCTCAAAAATATGCCGTAGCGTCCGTAAACCTCCGGCGGCACCCAGTGGGAGGTGAGCCGCACGCCGGCAATCCCGCAGGCCAAACCGACGGCCTGCGCCAGCAGGATGGGTGTCAACCGGGTGCGGATATCTGAAGAGGATAGCTTCATGCTGCAGCGGCCTCGTGCAGGGCCTGCGCAAGAGCATCCGGCGAGATCTGCTTCAGGCAATCCACTTCGGGGCGCCCGCAACGCCAGCCACAGCCGTAGCAGGGCAATTCGTGTTGCACGTAGATCTGACGGGCGGATCGGCGCCACGGCATGCAAAGCCCCGGAGTCCCGCCACCCAACACGATGACCGCCCGCTGATCGAGTGCGGCAGCAAGATGGGCTCCGCCACTCTCCGTCCCGAGAAACAAGCCCGCTGATGCCACCAGATTGATGTAGTCGTCCAAGGTCGGTGGCAGGGATAAAGAGATATTTGCCACACCTGCCGCCCTGAGTAATGCCGCGTAATCATCCAGCCTATTGGCTTGAGCCGGACTGCCGCAGAGCTGGATCGCCCGTTGGCCGCGCCAAATTCGCAAGCCGGTGGCCACCAGCGCGGGTGGCAAGGTGCGGAGCAGGCTGCTGCCCAGTGGACAAAGCAACAGCGCGCCTTGGTCCCCGATCTCGGCGCTTTGCAGGTAGGGCGTGATTTCCCGGTCGCTGACCGGCCGGCCCAGGACCGCTGAGACGATCTGCTGATGCGCGAGCAGATCGCACGGAAGAAAGGTTTGGGAGACGGTGGGATAATCGGTGCGCGTCAGCTTGATTTCACGTTCGGCCTCAATCCAAGTGAGGGAAAGTTCCTTGTAGAGGTCGCGCTGCTGGGAAAGGCAAATGCTCAAGCCATAATGAATTCCACCGAGCCGGGGTCGGTCGCGCCACCAGATCGGCACTAGTTGGCGCAATACCCCGGGTGCATCCGTTGGCATCGTGATCAAGTGAGTATCGGGAAATTCCCGCAGCGCCAGCGGTACGACCAGATCGGAGATCACGAGGGAGCATTGCTCATGACCAAGATGGTCGAGCAGCAATCGAATGGCCGAGAGCGCGAGCACGAAGTCGCCCAAACGGTCCACCTTATGGATGCAGGCCGTCCGCTGCCCGATGGCACCGATCCGTCGCGGTCCGCTCAGCCGACGGCCGATCCATTTCCGCAACCCGGCGGGCAGCCGGGTTGGATCGGTGGGTAGAAGCGGCGAGCAATACATGCGATGTCCTTCTGGATTATTTTTTTGGCGACGCAGCCTTTATTTGTGCGACTGTCCACTGAGATGCCTGCCCTTTGCGCCATCATTGTCACTTACGATCCCGAGGCCGGACTGGATTTGGTCGCCCAAGTGTCCGCGCTCTGCGAACAGGGAGCCGGGGTGCTCATTATCGACAATGGATCAGAGCCGGCGGCGCAGCAGCGAATCGTAGCGTTGGCCGAAACAACCGCCGCCGAACTAATTATCAACCCGCAGAATCTGGGACTGGCGGCGGCGTTGAACCAAGGAGTGAAATATGCGGCAGCGCACGGGTATGACTGGCTGGCGACATTTGATCAGGATAGTCGGATCATGCCGGAATACTTCAGTGCCATGTGGCGCGCCCATGCCGCCCACCCGCACCCTGACCGGATTGGGATCATGGGGCCGCGATTTTTGCATCCCGGCTCGGTCGCCCATTCGTTTGCCCAACCAGGCGCTGATCCGGCGTTGCCTTATGCACCGGCCTGGCAGGCGATCACTTCCGGCAGCGTGATGCCGTTGCGCTTGTTCAATGCGGTGGGTCCGTTTCGGGCGGATTTTTTCATCGACTACGTGGACCATGAGTTCTGCCTGCGCTGCCGACAACGGGGCTGGCTGGTGATCGAGGCCCGCGGGGCGGTGTTGGAGCATCGGCAAGGCGCGCCGGTGCGTCATCGTTTGGGTCGGATGCGTCCGGTGGTGATGCATCATTCCGCCGTGCGGTATTACTATCAAACTCGGAACCGGCTGGTGGTGTATCGGCTTTATGGCAGCTTTGACCTGGGCTGGCTGGCGCGTGACCTGAAAGAGACGCTCCGTGTTTACGTGAAAATGTTGCTGTTTGAGCGGCAACGCGGAGCCAAGTTGGCGGCGACTTTGCGAGGCTGCTGGCATGCACTGACGGGTCGGATGGGGGTGGCGCCTTGAAGCCGAATGAGGATACAGGTCCCGCAGTATTGCATTACACGGGCTATACCAATGACCGGAGTGGCATTCATAGCACCGTGGCAGCGCTGGAAAGTGCCGGCAAATTTTCCTGTGTGCTGGGCGTGCATCCCGAGTATCGCCCGACTCGTGAGCTGGGTTTGAAGGATCTGCCGTTGCCGGCTGTGCCGGAGGAGAGCATTGGTATTAACGCAGGCTGGGCCGCGCGGCGCACGGCCTTGGCCGTGGAGGCATGGCTGCGAGGTGACCGTAATCGGATTTATCACGGTCATTCGCGGGCTGGTTTATTGATTGGTCTATGGCTGGCGCACCGGGGTTGTCGGCGCGTGGTGGTGAGCGTGCATTGTTACGGACGACAGCGCTGGTTTTACCGCTGGGCGGCGCGTCGGTTGCAGGGCCGGCTATTCTGGCTGAGTCCCGCCATGCGCCTGCATTACGGAGCACCGGGCGGTGGCTGGACCCAGTGCCTGCCGGAGTGTGTGAGTCCCCGCTTGCCGTCGGCTCGGCGATCCAATCCCAGCGGAACTGCAACGCGCTTGGGCGGTGCCGGCCAATGCGTGCGATGGAAACGGTGGGATCTGGTTGTGCGGGCGCTCGCACAGTTGACGCCGGAGCTTGGCCGGCAGGTTGAATTTGAGCACATCGGGGCCACGAGCAGCCCAGACGAAGCCGGCCGCCATGCGCAGGAGTTACGTGAACTCACTACCCGAAGCGGACTCGATGCACAGGTGCGATGGTTGCCGCCGGAGCCCGATACCAACGGACTACTGGCGCGGGTTGATGTGGTGGTGGTGGCCTCGCACGACGAGCCCATGTCGCTGGTCATGCTCGAAGCCCTCGCCGCCGGGGTGCCAGTGATGGCGGCGGATTCGGGCGGTGCCCGGGATCTAATTCGTCCGGGAGTTAACGGCTGGCTGTTTCGTGACGGTGATGCGGCGGACTTGGCCCGGGTGATCGCACTGGTGGCGAAAGAGCGTGTGGATCTGCGGCTGGAGCGCGGGGTGTTTTTACCGCCAGAACTGACAGCGGATCAGGTGGCGACGCGTTGGCGTGAGATTTACACGGCACTGCCCGATGGGGCTGCCGCCAACCAGCTTTGAAGATTTTGCCACACGCGGGCCTGGCTCAAGCCACGAATGCAGTGCGGTGTTTGATACCGGCAATAGTCGGAGCAGGGTTTGTGCGGACAGGGTGCGCCCTCGATCCACGCGGCCTGCGGATGCTGCGGGGCGAATAATTCAGGCAGTTGCGGCCCGAAGAGCGTAAAGGTGGGCACGCCGAGCAGCGCGGCGAGATGGCCCGGGCCGGAATCGTTGCCGATGAAACGGTCGGCAGTGGCGAGGGTATCGAGCAAGGTGTCGAGATCGCGCAGACGGTTGTCGAGTAAGGTCACTTGCCAGCCGGCTTCGCGCAGACGCGTCGCCAATGCCTCGAACCTTTCCCGCGGCCACTCGCGGACCGCCTGCCCCGCGCCGGTATGAATCACGAGGTGCCGCCCAGTGCGGCAGGGCGGCGGCGGGGTTGCCAGCGTCCAGCCCAATTGGGTTGCCAGTGCCCGCCAGTGCTCGGCGCGATGAAGTTGCGGTGGCGGTTGCACCGATTGTCTGAGTAACAGGCCGCTGCCCGCATGGGCGAACCCCAGCCGTTGGCGGGCGCCGGTCAGTCGCAACAAAAGATGGTCGCGCGGATCCGGCCGGGCGCTGACGGCGACATCGAAATTTTGCTGGCGCAAGGACTGCACGACGTCGCGCAATCTTGCCCAAGGCCAATGGTGCAGCCGGTATTTGCCGCGGAAAGCGGTCCAAGGCACATCGCTCACAATTAGCTCCACCTCAGGGGCGAAGCGCCGCAGCAAGGGGGCGGCGTGAGGTTTGGCTAGGAGGGAGACGCGGCAATGCTTGGCCGCCTCGCGCAGGAAAGGCACGGCGAGGGCGATGTCGCCCAAGCCCCAAAGTTCTAGGGCGAGCAAACGGGTTCGGGGGTTGCGGGATGGTTTTGCCAAGCGGGCCGAGTTAAGTTCTGTATGCGCCCGATGACAAGTAACCAGCGATCTCAATTTGGGCGCTTTGCGCCCGTGCTGGCGTGTGGGCTGGCCGGGTTGGCGGTTTTCCAGTTTTTGGGAACGCAACGCAGGGTTACATTGAGACCCACTCATTGTTTTACTGGTGGGGCTTCCAGTGGTGGAATCCGGCGTCGGAAACCGAGCATGGCTGGTTGATCCTAGGACTGAGCGCATGGCTATTCTGGCAAAATGCGCGGACCCAGCCGTTGGAGCCGAAGACGGCTTGGCACGGCTGGGCGCTGGCCGCGATGTTGGGGGGACTGGCGGTGCACGTGCTGGGGTATGGGGTGCAGCAGACTCGCATTTCGATATTTGGTTTTTTGCTTTTTACTTGGGGTCTCCTGACCCTGGCTGGAGGTGCGCGCTGGGGGCGGGCGGCGATGTTTCCGTTGGGTTTCATGATTTTTGCCATTCCGGTCAACGTGCTCGACACGGCGGGCTTCTGGCTGCGGATGTGGGTGATTCAAGCCAGCCAAACTCTTGCGCATGGGTCGGGCATCGAGGTGATTCGTAGCGGCACCCAGTTGTTTGCTCCGGACGGCGCCTATCAATATGATGTGGCGGCGGCCTGTTCAGGCGTGCGCTCACTGATGGCGCTGACGGCGCTCTCGCTTTTGCTGGGGTATTTGAATTTCCGTTCGTGGTGGTTACGGGTGCTCATCCTGCTGCTGAGTTTCCCGTTCACCTATGTCGGCAATGTGGTGCGCATCGGCGGTATTATTTTCGTGGCCGAAGGGTTCGGCCAAAAGGCGGGCGAGGTGTTCCACGAATGGGCGGGATTTTTGGTGTTCGTCATCGTGCTGGGGCTCGTGTTGTTGAGCGTGAATTTGCTGCGACGGCTCTTCCCGCGAGCGGTGATGACCACCGAGCCGGTGACGGTTGCAGCCATTTGGTCGGCCCAAGTGACGGCGACACCTGCCTGGCGGGGTCCGGTGATCGTGGGGTTGGCGGCCATGGCGGTTGTCGGGTTGACCCGGCGTTTCGACACGCTGCCGGTGCGCACCGATGCGGGGGTGTTCCTCGCGGTGGATGGCATCAACCCGGTGGACTTGCCGGCATTCATTGGCAGTGACTGGATTGGTCGGCGCACGGAGGTGACGAACGTGGAGCGCGAAATTCTGCCGCCGGACACTGGCTTTTCCCGCCGGCTCTACGTGGCCTTGGATAACCCGCGTCGGCAGGTATTTGTCTCGATCGTGCTCAGCGGTCGCGATCGTTCCTCAATCCATCGACCGGAACTTTGCGTGGAGGGGCAGGGTTGGACCATCAAGGAGAGCTTCGCGCATGGATTTAACACGTCGCTGACGGCTACCGGTCAGCTCCCGACGACGGTGCTTCGCGTGGAGCGCACCGCCAGTGATGGTCAGACCACCGTGCCGTCCTTGTTGGCTTATTGGTTTGTGAACGGTGAGCGCGTGGTGCCCTCGCATGCGCAGCGAATGGTGCGGGGGGCTTGGGACCGCCTGCGGCACGGCCGGGCGGATCGTTGGGCTTATGTCTTGATCCAGACGGATGCGAGTGACGGAGAGGCGGCGGCGCTGGCGCGGTTGCAAGAGGTGCTGGATGGCACCCTCCCACGCTTTCAAAAGCCAGCAGGTGGCGGAAGGTGAAGGGGAGAAAGCTTGAGGTTTGGCCGCCTCGTCCTAGGGTCCGCGTCCCTTGATATCAGTGAGCGCAGCCGACTTCGCCTTTCTGATCGCCGGGAGCGCCCTCGTGGAGTGGCCGCTCACGGCGGCTATTGTCGTCGGCATGGGCGTGGGATTCCTGGTGGTATGGATGGTGACGCGGCACACGCGGCGCGGGGCCCGGGAGAACGCCAATGAACTGATCGCCGTGGCCCGGCGCGAAGCGGCC
>JBDNGL010000341.1:0-1783 GCA_041689285.1 Opitutaceae bacterium | reverse complement strand
CGAATGCAGATCGCCATTCTTCAACGTTGAAGAATGGCGTTTGGCTGAAGAATGGCCTTTTTGGCTCATATAAATGGTGCGTTCAAACAGAAAAACCCTCCTTTTAAAATGTTTCGGTCAATCAAAACGATGCCAACCAACAACTCGATGTGCCCCGTGTGCTACGAAAGCTACTCCACGGCGAACCCCGCAAAGGGTCCTGGTGGTGAGTGTGTGCATTCGATGTGCGAAGCGTGCTGCACCCGAACCGCAGAGTTCATGCGTCCGCCCTTCCAATGCCCCGAATGCCGGCGCGACATCACCGACTGGCTCGTGCGAGAATTTCCGCAGCCTCCGCGCACAGTGCTCACACTCGAGGCTGCGGTGGCCTTCGCCAACGAATTCGGCATAATAGCGCCGAGCTTGGACATTCTGACTTCGCAGCTCGAGGAATATAACCGGATTGCGACTGCAAGCAACGCGCGCCGGTTCGCAGAAAGCAATGCCCGATTGCAAGCTGCGCATGACCGGTTTACGGCTCGGATGACTGAGATCGCCGGCGCAATCGACAACTTTGAGGAGACTGGTAGGGCGAACATGGTCGCGATTCGGGATATGGAGCTGGCGCGCTTGGGCGAGCTCGAGCACAGCCTCTGGCACGAGATCTCGGAATTACCTTAGTCGACCACGCTGACATCGGCAGCTGCCCTGGCCCTGCTCAGGCCCACGAAGAGGTGCCTCCTGGTGAAAAACACATGCCTGGTATCGTGGAGCCTTAGTTTGGCATCAAACTCTGTGCCCTGCACAGAGGCATATGTCTGTGCATAGGAGAGCCGCAGCCAGGCTTTTACCTGTTCGTGGGTGAGAGCCAGACCTGGGAGTTCCTGGATATGAACAGTTTCGGTGTTAATTTCGGAAACGGTGTACAGACACCCGTTGCGGATGCCCTTGCGCTCCGTGGGCACCGACCCTAGAAGCTGAATCCCCGGCCAGATCCACATCGTCTGTGCGCAGTTGCCCCTGAGGGCGCGCCCGGTGATCTCCAGCCGGATGGCCGTCATGGGCGGCGCGAGCTCCTCGTTGATCTTGGCGTTGAGTTGGATGCGCTTGCGGTGTGAGATCACCAAATTCGATCTGCAAAAGCCCTTGAATGCGAAGGTTTCTTTCGCCGCCTGTACCGCATCTCGCAGCGAAACCTCCCAGCGGCAGCCGTCCTTGATCAGAGAGGCATAGAATTCGAAGAGCTCGGTGTCTGAGCGCCGGCACCGGGTCAGGGTGACCCTACTGCCGCTCGTCAAGGTGTGTAGCAAGTTGGAGGTCTCCAGGGCGTCTTCCGCCACGGGCGTCCCCCGGAAGTTGTTTCCTATCGGCGAAAACTGGTTGAAGTCCCCTGAGAGAATAAACCGGATACCCTGGGAGAATGTCAGTTTGCAGATCTGCAAAAGCAGTCCAACATCTAGCTGGGAGATTTCGTCGATCCACAAAACGGAGCACCGCGGCGTGCCGTTGATCACATATCGGCGAACCCAGTGGTCGGCCGTAACGCCGCCAGCCCTGCGCGAAGCCACGTGGGTTTTGCTAATAATGTTGACCGTCTCGCCGGCGGCCTGTAAGCGCTCTACGATGCCGGTGCAATATGTGGTCTTGCCAGTGCCGGCGATCCCCACTACGAGTAGAGACTGGCCCGCGAGCACTCGTCGCTCGCCTTCCGTGGGGTCCAGGTCATCCCACCGCCGCTGCTGCAGGACGAGCTCGTAGTCGCGACTTGGTTGTATCTTGTCTTCCGACTTCATCAAATCCCTTG
>JBDNGL010000340.1:0-26780 GCA_041689285.1 Opitutaceae bacterium | reverse complement strand
GCCGAGGAAGACGCCGAGCATTTCTTTGAGGAAGGGACTGGTGAAGTAGTGCGGGAGGTCGTCCTTGGCAAAGGCGGTGCCTTCGCCGGGAATGGTGCGGCGGCAGGCGAGGGAGAAGAGGCCGTAGGTGACGGTCTGCGCGAACATGTCGGCGAAGCCGGCATCGTCGAGGTCGTGGATGAGGCCGGCGCGAAAGGCATTCTGGAGTTTGCGCATCTGGCCGAAGCCGTCCTCGGAACGCAGGACGGTGCCGACACGGGAACGGATGCGGCGCGCGAGGGCGGCGAGGGCGGCGGCAAGTTCCTCGGACTTGGTGATGACGAAGCGGTGGCGGATGAGGAAGGCGTCGGACCATTGCTGACGCCAGGCGTCGGGATGGGCGGCGAGTTTGTCGTCCCAGCGGAGCTTTTCGTGGAGCATCTTCGCCACGTATTCCATTTTGAGCGGGGTGTCGTCGTCGTCCCAGCCGAGGACGCGGAGTTCGGCGAGATTGTTGCCGGGGTTCTCCACGAAGTGGGCGAAGGTGATGGCGCGGTCGGTCTCTTCGCCGTAGGCGGAGATGAAGAGGAGGTCGTGGGGCTGCCAGGCCTGACGCTCGGCATTGCTGGCAGAGGCGCGTTTCTTCAAGACGAGGGCGCGGAGGATGAGCCGCATGACGACGACGGGCAGGCGCTTCTTCTCGAAGTTGACGAAGAAGATGCCCCACGGCTGATTGCCGGTGAGGGGGCGGAGCTGCTTGATTTCCTTGATGCGAACGGCGGCCTTCTCGTCGAGGCCGAGTTCGGATGGCGTGTAGTCGAAGGTGATGTCCTCGGCGTCACCGGCTTCGATGGGCCAGTCGAGTTCGTCGCGCAGATAGGCGGTGAGCTGTGGGAGAGTCTTGAGGGACTGGAGGCGGGCGAGGTGGGCGTGGGACATCGTTAGTCTTTCCTTGGCTTGAGGGTCTTCTTCGCCGACTGGGTGAGCGCGAGGTAGTTTTCTTTCGTAATGACTTTGCGTCCGCTCTTTTTCTCCAAATCGCGCCGTGCGCTGCCGGCGACGGTGCCGCCTGCTTTGGCGGCGACTTTGTTTTCCGGGAGTCCTTGGGCGTCTTTGTTGCGGGCGATCTCGGTGGTGGCGGCCTCGCCGAGCATGGAAAAAATCAGCTCAAGGTCGGTCATGTGGTCGCGGAGGTTTTCGCGCTTGAGGCCCTTGAGTTTCGATTGTTCGGAGGGGGTGAGGCCAAAGGCGGCTTTGGAAATTTCTGCGGTGAGGATGGCGTAGTCCCGCTGCTCTTTGACGCCGCGTTTTTTCCATTCGTCGGTGAGTTCGTCACGGACGGCGATGGAGCGCATCCGTTTCTCGATCCAGTCGTCGGAGTAGCCCTTGGCCTTGTAGATGGCGCGGGTGCGCTTGGTGGCGAGCTCGGGGTTTTCAATCTCTTGCATGCGCTCATAGCCGACCTTTGCGAGCCAACGCTTGAAAGGCTCGGCTTTGGGGCTGGGGATGGATTGGATGAGGCGGAAGATGCCCTCGGTATTCCAGCACTGGAGGAGCTGCCGCCCGCCCGCAGTGTCGAATGCGAGGCCAAGGGGGGTGGCGATTTGCCCCCCTCCTTGGTTATTGAGGGGGGGGACAGTTTGTCCCCCCCCTTTGAATGCTTCGGCGAGCCCGGCATCACGGGCGCGCATCTTCTTGAGGTAGTCGGATGGATTCGCCGAATCGGTGAGCGCGGCGATGACATCGGTGATGACGAACCACCATTCATTTTCGTGGAGCGTCTTGCGGATTTCCTTTTTCTGGAAGAGGGCGATTTTCGTTTCCATGGGTCAGTTGAGTTCCATCCAGCATTTCAGAACCGGCTTCACACCGACCGGAGCCTGAACTTGTTTGAGGTAGGTGTTCTTGATGTGCTTCTCGATCTTCAGCCGGACGTCGCGGAGGGTGGCTGGCTCGATAGCGAGGCGGCGCGGTGTCTCCACGGTGCTGCGGATGATCTCGGCTACGCGGGGCGGGTCTTCGGTAATCTGGTCGCTGGCGAGGTCGTAAAGATACCAGCCGGTGCGCCCGGCTTCGCCGTCCCAAGCCTGCTCGGCGGGGAGGGTCTTGTCTTCGGCAGGCAGCCGGTAGCAGAAGAAGACGGCGCGGGTGTCGGGGCGGAGGTGTTCCTTGCCGCTGAACAGGCGGAGTGGAGCGGAGTTCAAGAACGGCTCCAAAGCGGGGTTCTCGCGGAGGAGCTTCTGGTATTCGAGATGGAGTTGCTCGGCGGGCGAGGCTTCGCCTTCGTAGGTATGGGTGAAGTCGCGGAGCGCGTCGAAGTCGTCCTGCGGCGTGAGGAGTTTTTTGCCTTCGATGCCGAAGACCTTGGAGATGCGGAGGGTTTTGAAGGCGACACGGGAATAGAGGCGCAGCAGTCCTTCCAAGTCGTCAGGTGGGAGGAAATTCCAGTAGGCCACTTTGCCGCGCAAGGCAGCCTGGTCGGGATGGTCGGCCACGAGTTGCTTTTCAACGGCGGGACTCATGCGCCGGTCCACGCGGCCAATGCGCTGCATGAGGCGGACGGGATTCCAGTGGAGGTCGTAGTTGATGAGGCGGGTGGCGTCCTGAAGGTTCAAGCCTTCGGAGAGGACATCGGTGGAGATGAGCACGCGGATTTCGGGGCGGCCTTCGGCGGCGAGTTTGGGGCTGGTGCTTTCGTTGTAGTAAGGGGCGAACTCCTGGATGACCTCGGCACGGTCGCGTTTGCTGTCGCCGTCAATTTCGTCCACGCCCGTGATGCCGCCGGCTACGAGTTGCTTCTTGAGGTAGCGGGCCGTGGTCATGAACTCGGTGAAGATGATGACCTTGTGTTGCTTCAACACGGCGTCCTTGGTCAGCAGCTTCTGCAGCGACTTGAGTTTGTCATCGTGGGACGGGTCGAGCCGCTGCATTTCTTCGAGGAAATCCACGATGGTTTCGAGGTCGTTGTAGGTCTCGGCGAAGATTTCATCGATCTTGTAATTGCCGCGCTCGATGGGTGCGAAGTGGCTGGCGAATTCATCGGCGAGTTCCGCCTCCTCCTCCTCCGACTTATCGGCTTCCTCAAGCTCGCTCTTGCGGGACTGGATATGGTCCAACAGCTCGGCGTTCCGAATTTTCCATTTCTCGAACTGCTTCAGTTCGTGCTCGGTGGCACTGTTGACCTTGGTGAAGGCGAGGAGTTTCAGCAGGAGATTCTGGCAGGATTGCTCGAAAGCGGCGATGGAACTCTCGAAGCGCTTGAGGAAGCCGATGCGAATAAGGCGAACAATGCCGCGCTGCCGGCCCTTCTCGAGATCCTGCACGGATTCGGGGTCGCCCTTGAAATAGGCCAGGGGATAGTAAGGCGCGAGGGCGAAGAGCGGCTTGTCCTTCGCAAAAGCGATCTCCACTTTCCCGAGCAGATGCCCGTAGGTTTTCTTGACGGAATAAGGGATGACTTGCGGTGCCGCTTTCACGGGGAAGATGACGTCCCGGCCGCCGTTCTGTTCCTGGCTGGCGCGCACGTAAGCGCGGCTGCGTTGCACGACCAGACCCCGGAAGAGCTTGTCCTCGAACAAAAGCGGCTCCACTTCGACCTGGTTGAAATCGAACAGCTCGCCCATGCCCGTGTTGGAGACGATTTGCAGGAGCTGTTTTTCGAGTTTCCGGAAATAAGCGGGCAGCGCGTGGATGCCGAGCGTGGAGGCGAACGCGCTGGGGTTTTCGACGCGGGAAAAGATCTCGATGAGGTGCTGGAAGTCGGTGAGGTGGTTGTTGACCGGCGTGGCGGTGAGGTGGAACACGGTCTTGTCGCGGGCGAGGTCGTAGAGATGCCAGTAGCGGGAACGGATTTCACCTTCGTCGGTATTGGCGAGGCCGCGATTCCGAAAATGGTGCGCTTCGTCAATGATGATGACATCGGCCTGCTCCTTCATGCGGGCGATTTCCTCGGGGAACTCGCCGCCGCGCATGAGGTCGGTGTGGTTGTAGATGCGGAGGTTGCTGAATCCCTTGAAGAGGTGCGGCAGGAATTTGCGAAGGTTGCGCTCCCAGACGGCGATGCGGCCGGACTTGGGAACGATCAGAACGACGCGTTTGCGCTCCAGCATGATGAGGCGCTCGATAAGCAGGAGGCCGACGAAGGTCTTGCCCAAACCGACGCCATCGCACAGCAGCGCACCGCGATGCTGACGGGAGATTTTGAGCAGGGAGTGGTAGGCCTCCTTCTGATACAGGTCGAGATGGGGATACATCTTCGACTGTGTTTCATCCCACTCGGAGGGTGACAGTTCGTGGCCCTTGAACAGCTCTTGCAACGCCTTGGCATAGACCTGAAACGGCGTGTAGGCGGCAATCTGGCGTTCGATGACCCGCATGATATCGGGGGAGATGTCTTCACCCTGCGCCCAGTGGAGCTCGAACCATTCCTGAAGCTGGGCCACATCGCCGGAGCCCTTCACCTGGATGTTAAGCTCTATATTTTGGGTAAGACCAGGAAGGGTGAAGTTGCTAGATCCGACGAGGGCGACGGAGCCGATGACGGCGACCTTAGGATGGGTGATGTAGGCCTTGGCGTGAAATTTCCGCTTCCCGTAAACGCGGCATTCGATCTGACCGGAGCCGAGTGCGGCCGCGATGGCGGGAGCCCCGGTGAGGAAGTCGTTCTTTTCTTTCTCTTCCTCGGCACTGTCATCAAGCGCTTCGGTGATGCGGGCCTTGAGACCTTCGAGAAGAGCTTGACGAGTGCGGGGAGTGACCTCGTCGCCCATCAGGATGCGGATTTTTGAGAGCTTCTGCCATTTGCCATCAAGGGCCAAGAGAGAGCCGATTTCGAAGTAACCCGTTGCGATATCGAAGGCACTGGCGATCTCAGTCCAGTCGTGGAGGTATTTCAGCCCTTTCCATTGTTCGTCGCTGTTATCGACGATGAATAGGTCTCCGCCGCTTGGGGACGCGTTCGATTGGTTACTCATTTTGCTACCTTAGGATGTGGCGACCAGAATGCCTGCATTGCTATATTATGGGTTCGGGTTGATCCGAAAGGGACGCATGCTCACCGATTTGTGGTTGATGACGTTCATGGGGTGAACTGCGTAGGATTGAGGCGGGGGACGTCGGCCTAGCGCAAGGGCCAATCGTGTGCATGAAGGAATTTCTTACGCGGCATGCGGCAATCTTGCCAGAGGGGGTGGGACATCCGTGGGCCTACGCGGCGCGGAGCCGCGCTGTTTGAGATGAAGATTAAGTTTAAGGCCGATGGAGGCGGAGAGGGAGCGGGAAAATCATGGGCAGGATGCCCATGCCACGCTTGAGGGAATCAGGGGCGCGGCGTTGTTCCTGGAGACTCCGCTCTTTGGCCGGGTCGCTCATGCTGAAGCGGTGGCGTTAGAGCGGACGGCGAAATCGGCGGCGGCGGCGATCATCTCGCCGAAGTCCGGCACGTCTCCGAAGCACATAGGGCCGAGCATGTCTTGGTAATCGTTGCGCCACTGGGCGAGATGCGACGCGGAGGGTTGATCTGAGGTGACGAACTGTGCGGCCCAGGCAATGTGCGATTCGCCACGTCAACTGGCAAATCGGTCGTTGGGCTTCTCTCCTCAGAGAAGAAAAATGGCGGAGAGGGAGGGATTGACTCACTTCGTTCGGGGCTTCGCCCCGAAGCCGGTGGCTTTGCCCCTATCCCCCCTCGCATCCGCGGTGCCGCTTCGCGCCACACCCCTTTTGCTGCGCAAAAATGGCGGAGAGGGAGGGATTCGAACCCTCGGTAGGTTGCCCTACACACGCTTTCCAAGCGAGCGCATTCGACCACTCTGCCACCTCTCCGGGCTGCCCAATCGGGTTGCTTTTGACGACACGACCATCGGGACGAACGGGCAAAGAAGGGCCGCGAGGGGGTCTTGGTCAATGGCAAAACCCAAGGCTACACCGCGTGGTGATTATTTCTCAAAATGCCACTTGCGCGGCCATATCGGCTGCCTAACGGTTAGGGGGATTTTATCTTTCCGCAGCGCACCTATTCACATGGTCTCATCCAACACCGAAATCGCTTATAACAGCAAAATTGAGGGCGAAGTCATCGTCTCCCGGGCTGACGCGGTGATTAATTGGGTCCGCACCAACTCTATGTGGCCCATGCCGATGGGTCTGGCCTGTTGCGCCATCGAGCTGATGGGCGTGGGGGCTAGCCGGTTTGACATCGCCCGTTTCGGCGCCGAGGTCATGCGTTTTTCCCCGCGGCAGGCCGATTGCATGATCGTGGCCGGCACGGTGACCTACAAGATGGCTTCGGCAGTCCGTCGGATTTACGACCAGATGTCCGGGCCGAAGTGGGTCATCGCCATGGGGGCCTGTGCGAGCACGGGCGGCATGTATCGCAGTTACGCCACCATGCAGGGGGTGGACCGCATCGTGCCCGTTGACGTGTATGTGAGCGGGTGCCCGCCACGGCCGGAAGCGCTGCTCGATGCCCTCATGAAGCTTCAGGACAAGATCAGACGCGAGCGTTCCGCCAAGAATCTCTTCAGCGCCTAAGCTTCCTTTCCCGAGCATGTCCGCTACCGTCGACTTCACGACCGCCCTCCAAGCAAAATTCCCGCAAGCCACCTCGCGGGCCAGTCTCGACCATGAGGCCGTCAATGTGCCGGCGGCCGATGTGCCCGCCGTGATGCGGACTCTGCGCGACGAGTTCGCTTTTGACCTGCTGATGGATCTCACCGCGATTGACTGGGCCGAAGGCGCCACGCCGCGTTTCACGGTGGTGTATCACCTCTTTTCAACGACCCGGCACGACTACCTTCGGGTGGCCGCCGCTTGCGTGAATGATCTCGAACCCGCCGTGCCCAGCGTCACTGCGCTCTGGGCGGGTGCCAACTGGCACGAGCGCGAGTGTTTCGACATGTTTGGCATCAAGTTCGATGGGCATCCCGACCTGCGCCGCATTCTGATGTGGGAAGGCTATCCTTACCATCCCCTGCGCAAGGAATTCCCGCTCGCCGGCATCGAGACGCCGTTGCCCGATGTGGAAGTGGCCGCCGAGACGGGGGCCAAGGTAATCGCGGCCCCCATGATGGGCGGCCCCTTCGTTGCTTCCACCGGTGAAATGAACCTGACTGAGGCCGAGCCGCGCGCCAAAGACGAGAGCTGGAGCGAGCAGAGCGAGAAACCCGAGGCCTGACCTTCCGAACGACATGCCCACCGAATTTGCCTTTCCCGATGCCGCCGCGAAAAACGCCGATGGCGAGTTCCAGACCGAGAAAATGTCGCTCTCGATGGGGCCTTCGCATCCCTCCACCCACGGGGTGCTGCGCCTCCAGCTCGAACTCGACGGCGAACTCGTGACCAAGTGCGAACCGGTGCTCGGTTACCTGCACCGCGGTGATGAGAAGATAGCGGAGAACATGACCTACAACCAGTTCGTGCCCTACACGGACCGGTTGGATTACCTCGCCCCGCTCGCCAACAACATGGCCTACGCCATCGCGGTCGAGAAACTCGCCAAGCTGGAGGTGCCCGCCCGCTGCCAAGCCATCCGCGTGATCACGGCGGAAATGGCCCGCATCTCCGCGCACCTGCTCGGTCTCGGTGCCTTCGGCATCGATACGGGGGCGTGGACGGTGTTCATGTATTCGTTCACGGAGCGCGAGAAACTCTACAAGCTCTTCGAGGAACTCACCGGCGCGCGCTTCACCACCAGTTACAGTCGCATCGGTGGCGTGGCCCGCGATGTGCCCGAGGGTTGGAACGACCGGGTGATTGCCTTCTGCGACCAGTTTCTGCCGATCTTGGAGGAGATTCTCGCGTTGCTGACGCGGAACAAGATCTTCATGGACCGCACGGTGGGCGTGGGCGTCATCAGCCGGGAAGACGCGATCGCCTACGGCCTCACCGGCCCTAATCTGCGCGGTTCCGGTGTGCCGCTCGATCTGCGCAAGGACAAGCCCTACTCGGGCTACGAGCAGTATGAATTTGATGTGCCGGTCGGCACCAAGGGCGATGGTTACGACCGCTACCTAGTGCGCGGCGAGGAGATGCGCCAGTCGGTGCGCATCATCAGGCAGGCCATCGCCAGTTTTCCCGATGGTAAATGGTATGCCGAGGATGCGCGCCGCATCTATGCCCCGCGGAAGGACAAGATCCTCACCTCGATGGAGGAACTCATCCAGAATTTCATGATCGTGACCGAGGGCCCGCAGATGCCGGCCGGCGAGGTTTATTTTGAGGCTGAGAATCCGAAGGGCGCGTTGGGTTTCTACATCGTCAGCAAGGGCGGCGGCGTGCCCTACCGCCTAAAGATCCGCGCCCCTTCGTTCTGCAATCTTTCCATCCTGCCCAAGGTCTGCGTCGGCACGCTGGTGTCCGATGTCGTCTCCATCCTCGGCTCGCTCGACTTCGTCATGGGCGAGTGCGACCGATGAAACCAGCAGCGAGCATCGAGTAGCGACTAGAGAGTATGATCAATCTCAACACATCCCTGAATTTTTTCCTGCAACGTGGTGGCTCGCGGCTGAGTTTTCTACTGCTCGCTACCCGCTGCTCGCTACCCGCTACTGCCCAGCGATGAATCTCAAGCCAGCAACCCTTGCCCGGATCGACGAGGTGATCACGCATTACCCCGTGAAGCGCAGCGCCACGCTGCCGCTCCTGCACCTCATCCAGGAGGATGTCGGTTACATCCCGGAGGCCGCCATCACCTGGATCGCGGTGAAGCTGGAACTGGAACCGATCAACGTCTATGAAGTGGTGACGTTTTATCCGATGTTCCGCCGCCAGCCCATCGGGCGCCGGCACATCAAGGTTTGCCGCACACTCTCCTGCGCCTTGTTGGGCGGCTACAAGACCTGCGAGACCTTCGAAAAGGAATTCAACACTCACCGCGGGGAGGTCTCGCCCGGCGGCGAGGTGACCATCGATTTTGTCGAATGTCTCGCCAGCTGCGGCACCGCCCCGGTCGTCCTGATCGACGATGAGCTCCACGAGAAGGTGGATGGCGCGAAGGCGAAGCAGCTCGCCGACCAGATCAAAGCGCAAGCCGCCCAACGCCGCTGACCAGCAAATCGAGAATCGAAAATCGAAAATCTTCAATGCCTGCTCCTGCACAACGCCGCATTATTTTTCAGCACATCGACGAGCCCGGCTACTCGAATGATCTGCCGTGCTACCAGCAGCACGGCGGTTACGAGGTCCTCAAGCTGGCGGTCACGCGCCCGCCGCAGGAGTTGATCGATGAGGTCAAGAAGTCTGGCCTGCGCGGTCGCGGTGGCGCGGGTTTCCCCTGTGGCGTGAAATGGGGCTTGGTTGATCGCAAGAGCGGCAAGCCGATCTACCTCATCGTGAATGCCGACGAGTCCGAGCCCGGCACTTTCAAGGACCGTTACATCATCCACCAAGACCCGCACCAGCTGATCGAGGGCACGATGATCTCCTGTTTCGCGAACAACGTGAAGCAGGCCTACATCTACATTCGCGGGGAATTTCCCCACGGCGCGCGCATCTTGGAAACGGCCCTCGCCGAAGCGCGCGCGGCCGGCTTTGTCGGTCAAAATATTTGCGGCACGAATTACAGCTGCGACATTTTCGTGCACCGCGGCGCCGGCGCCTACATCTGCGGCGAGGAGACCGGACTCATCGAATCGCTTGAGGGCAAGCGCGCCTATCCGCGCATCAAACCCCCGTATTTCCCCGCCGTCCTCGGCCTTTACCAGTGCCCGACGATTGTGAACAACGTCGAGACGCTTTGTCACGTGAAGTATATCGCCCAGCACGGTGGGGAGGAGTTTGCCAAGATCGGCACCCCCAACAACACCGGCACGCGCGTGTTCTGCGTCTCGGGGCACGTGCGGCGCCCGGGCTACTACGAGTTTCCTGCCGGCACCATCACGCTGGGTCAGTTGCTCAAAGACGTCTGCGGCGGGCCGTTGCCCGGTCGCACGTTTAAGGCCGTCATTCCGGGTGGCTCGTCCGCCAAGATCCTCCGCTTCGGCGAGCGCTTCAAGGGCAAGCGCAAGGTCGGCGTGGACATGGTCGATTACGATTGGGGCGTCGAGGATGTGCCGATGGATTTTGATTCGCTCGGCATGATCGGCACGATGGGCGGCTCAGGCGGCGTCATCGTGATGGATGACTCGGTCAACATGGTCGAAGCCCTCGCCAACATCAACGCGTTCTATTCCCACGAGAGCTGCGGCCAATGCACGCCTTGCCGCGAGGGCTCGCTGTGGATGAAGAAGATCACCACCCGCATGGTGCATGGCCAAGCCCGCGCCGAGGACGCGACCCTGCTCAAGAGCGTCGCCGACCAGATTCCCGGCCGCACCATCTGTGCCTTCGGTGAAGCCTGTTCGTGGCCAACCCAGAGCTTCCTCGCGAAGTTCGGTGACGAGTTCAAGGGCTACGCCGACGCCAAGCAAACCAAGGCCGCCCCTGCGACGGCGCTGATTTGAAGCGCAAAGACTCGAAGATGCTAAGCCCCACCAGCCAGACCAATTTCAAAAACTTAATGCCGACCTTCGCGCCTTTACGTCTTCGCGCTTAACCACTCTTTTCGCATGATCGCCCAGCCCAAACCCGACCTCGTCACCGTCAATATCGACGGTCAGGAGATCGCCGTGCCGAAGGGCACCAACGTCATCGAGGCCGCGCGTCTGCTGAATGTTGACGTGCCGCATTATTGCTATCACCCGAAGCTCACGATTTCGGGCAACTGCCGCATGTGCCTCATCGAAATGGGTATGCCCGCCGTCGATCCCGCCACCAAGACGCCGATCATCGACCCGGCCACTGGCAAGCAGAAGATCAACTGGATCCCGCGGCCGCAGATCGGCTGCGGCACCAACGTCTCCCCGGGCCTCCACATCAAGACGACTTCACCGATGGTGAAGGACGCCCGCGAAGGCGTGATGGAGTTTCTGCTCATCAATCATCCGCTGGACTGCCCGATCTGCGACCAGGCCGGCGAGTGCAAGCTGCAGGAGCAGGCCACCGGTTATGGTCGCGGTTACTCGCGCTTCATTGAGCAGAAAAACGTGAAACCGAAGCGCACCCTGCTCGGGCCGCGGGTCATGCTTGATGACGAGCGCTGCATCCTCTGCTCCCGCTGTATCCGTTTTTCCAAGGAGGTCGCGAAGGACGACGTGCTCGGCTTCATCGACCGCGGCAGCTACAGCACGCTCACGTGCTACCCTGGCAAGGAGCTAAAAAATAATTATTCGCTCAACACGGTGGACATTTGCCCGGTGGGTGCGCTCACCAGCACAGACTTCCGTTTCAAGATGCGCGTTTGGTTTCTGAAACAAAGCAACAGCATCGACACCGAGACTTCCGTCGGCGCCAACACCGTCGTCTGGTCGCGCGAGGGCACGATCTACCGCGTCACCCCGCGCCGTAACGACGAGGTGAACGACACCTGGATGCCCGATACTGGTCGCGAACTCTACAAACAGGTGCAGGCCGCCGACCGTCTCGCGGCCGTCAAGGTCAATGGCACCGACAGTGCGCTCGATATCGCGGTGAACACCGCCAACGAACTCTTCAAGGCCAACGCCGGTGCCGTCGCCCTCGTCGGCTCCGGCCGCAGCAGCGTCGAGGAACAGTTTCTCACCAAGCAGCTCGCCGCCGCGCTCAAGGCGACGACGCAACTCGTCAGCCGGGTAGGGGAGGGCGACAAGCTCCTCGTTTCCGCCGACCGCAATCCCAACGTCCGCGGCGCGCTCATCACCGCGCTCATCACCGCGCTGCCATCCGCAAAACTCACCGACCTCGCTGCGCAGATTGACGCCGGCAAGCTCAAGGTGGTCGTCGCGGTCAACGAAGACCTCGCCGCCGCCGGCCTGACCGCCGCACAGCTCGCCAAGGTTTCGATCATCTACCTCGGCACCCATGCCAACTCCACCAGTGCGGCGGCGAAAGTGGTGCTGCCCACGCTGACGGTTTTTGAAAAGAGCGGCACTTTTGTGAACCAGCAGTTCCGCCTCCAGAAATTCTCCCAGGCGATCCCCGCCGCCCCGGGTGCCACCGATGACCGCGTCGTGCTCGCGCAGCTCTTGGCCGCCGTGAGCTCGACGAAAGTGGCCGCCGATCTCGCCTCGGTATGGAAAGCCTTGGCCGCCGCGGTGCCGGCCCTCGGTCCGCTCACCTTCGCCAATCTGCCCGCGACCGGTCTGCTGCTGGATGCCACCCCCTTCGCCGCGCTGCCCTTTGTCGAGAGCGAGACGCTGCATTATAAACCCGCGTCGCCGCTCGCCGCGACGGTCTGACCTGACGCGACGCCATGTTCGATTTTTTCTTCCAACTTCATCCATTCGTGCAAGGCGTGGCCAAAGGCCTCGCGGTGATCCTGGTCATATTCCCGCTGGCCGGGGCCTGTTCGCTCGCCGAACGCAAGGTCTCTGCGTGGATGCAGGGCCGCCCGGGACCCAACCGCGCCATCGTGCCGTGGGTCGCGTGGATTCCTTTCCTTGGTAAATTTCTCCAACGACTGGGAGTCTTCCACCTGATGGCTGACGGGGCCAAGTTCCTCTTCAAGGAGGATCCGCTGCCGGGACATGTGAACAAGTTCTATTTCATACTCGCGCCGGTGGTCGCCCTGATTCCGGCACTGACCACGGTCGTAGTCGTGCCGTTCGGGGCTTACTTCAACGAACTCGGTGCAGTTGTCCCGTTGGTGTTGGCCGATGTTGATGTCGGCTTGCTCGCTGTCTTCGCGGTGTCCTCGCTGGGCGTTTACTCGGTCATCCTCGCTGGCTGGGCGTCTAACTCCAAATATCCCTTCCTCGGTGGCGTCCGTGCATCGGCCCAGCTCATCTCCTATGAGCTCTCGATGACGCTGTCGGTGTTGCCGGTGTTTCTCTGGATCAACGCTCCGGGTATGGATGGCTCGCTGAGCCTCGTGCGCGTAGTCGAGTTCCAGAGTCAGCCCGGTTTCTGGGGTGGGACTTGGTTCATTTTCACGATGCCGCTGTGCGCATTGATTTTCATGATCGCACTATTCGCCGAGACTAACCGCGCGCCGTTCGATATGCCTGAGTCCGAGGCCGATCTCGTCGGTGGCTTTCATACCGAATACGGCGCCTTCAAATGGTCGCTCTTCTTTGTCGCGGAGTATGCGCACATGATCATCGGCTCCGGCGTTTTCGCGCTGCTCTTCCTTGGCGGCTGGAACCCGTTGCCGTGGGTCTCCCTCGCCACCCTTGCCGGGTGGTTAGGTGTGGCGGGACTGCCCCTCGTGGTCGGGCTACTCTCGATAGGCATCTTTATGGGCAAGATCGTGGTCCTCCTGTTCTTTTTCATGTGGGTGCGGTGGACCCTGCCGCGTTTCCGCTACGACCAAGTCATGAAACTCGGCTGGCAGCGCCTGCTGCCACTCGCCATCGCCAACCTCATCGCCTACGCGATTGGCATCGCGCTGATCCCAACCTAATTTTTCGCCATGGCCGTCATCCCCGTCTCCCGTAAATCGCTCTCGTTCGCCGAGCGCACCTACCTGCCACAGATCGTGAGCGGGTTGAAGACGACCTTCAGCTACATGTTCCGGCCGAAGGTGACGCTGGAGTATCCCGAGCAACGGCCGGAAATTCCGGTGAACTACCGCGGGGTGCCGACGCTGGTCAAAGATCCCCAGGGCCGCGAAAAATGCGTCTCCTGCCAGCTCTGCGAATTCGTCTGTCCGCCCAAGGCCATCCGGATCACGCCCGGGGAAATTTCCGCTGAGGCACCGACCGCCCATGTCGAAAAGGCGCCGCAGGCCTTCGAGATCGACATGCTGCGATGCATCTACTGCGGCCTGTGTGAGGAGGTCTGCCCCGAGGAGGCGATCTTTCTCCAAAACCAGTATTCGATGACCGGTTACACCCGCGCCGAGATGGTCAATGACAAGGCAAAGCTTTACGAACTCGGCGGCACGCTGCCCGACGATCACTTCAAGTGGGATAAAAAGAAGGCCGCCGAGGAGCACGGCAACGCGCACTAAGCCATGACCGCCGACCTGCTATTCTACATTTTCTCCACGTTCACGCTGGCCTGTGCTCTGGCGATGGTGGTGCACCGCAATGCGGTGAACGCCGCGCTGTGCTTCCTGCTCGCCCTCGTCGGTGTGGCCGGGCTCTTCGTCCTGCTGGAGGCCTACCTGCTCGCGGTGCTGCTGATCTTTGTCTATGCCGGCGCGGTGGTGGCGCTCTTCCTGTTCATCGTCATGCTGCTGGATGTGAAGGGCGGCCGCCGGTCTAACTTCACCAAAAGCACCTTGGTGGCCGGCACGGGCGCCGCCGCCTTGCTGGCAGTCGGGCTCCTCTCGCTGCACACGCACGGTCGGATCACGGCCACGTTGCCTGCTGGCCCCGGCGTTGGCGCGTCGCTCAAGGGTTACGCCTACCAGCTCTTCACTACCTATCTGCTGCCCGTGCAGATCGTCGGCTTCATGCTGCTGATCGCCATGCTCGGGGTCATTGTGCTTAGCAAACGCCACGCCGGCATGGAGGACGTGAAATGAACATCGGCCTCAACGATTATCTCTTTCTCAGCGCGCTGCTCTTTGCCCTCGGCTTTTTTGGCGTGCTGCTCCGCAAGAACACCCTCGTGATCTACATGTGCCTTGAGCTGATGCTGGTCGCCACGACCCTCGCGCTGGTCGCCTTCTCCCGTTACAACGGCACGATGGATGGCAACGTCTTCGTGTTCTTCATCCTCACGGTAGCCGCCGCCGAGGTCGCGGTCGGCCTCGCCATCATCGTCGCCTTGTTCCGCCGCCGTTTGACGGTGCAGGTGGATGAGCTCAACGCCCTCCGGAACTGACGCCCCATGACGCCCGTTCAAAACGCCCTTGCCCTGCTTTTCCTGCCGCTGGCCACCGCCTTGGTCACCGCGCTGTTTTTCCGCCGCCAACCCGCCGTGGGCCGCGCCCTGTCGCTCGTGGCGGCGGCCGGCATCGTGTTGCTCGGCGGCCGACTGATCTTCTTTACGGAGAATTTCACCATTGCCGCCGAGTGGCTGAGCCTCGGGCCGCTGACCATCAAGCTGGGGATTCTCGTGGACGACCTCACGAAGCTCATGCTCTTCGTCGTCGCCTTCATCGGCTTCCTGATCCACGTGTTCAGCATCGGCTACATGAAGGGCGAGGCGCACGCGGCGCGCTTCTTCGGTTGTCTCTCGCTGTTCATGTTCTCGATGATCGGGCTCACGCTTGCCGACGACCTGATCATGCTCTTCATCTTCTGGGAGTTGGTTGGCTTGAGCTCCTTCCTGCTGATCAACTTCTATTATGACCGGCCGGCAGCGGTCCTCGCCTCGAAAAAGGCCTTTATTGTAAACCGCATCGGCGACTTTGGTTTCCTCCTTGGCATCATCCTCGCCTACTGGGCCTTTGATACCATCACCTTGGTGGACATCGCGGCCCGGCTCGATACCTCGCCTGACTTGGTCGCCACCTCGATTGCGCTGCTGATTTTCTGTGGTGCCGTCGGCAAGTCCGGCCAGTTCCCGCTGCACGTATGGCTGCCGGACGCGATGGAAGGCCCGACCCCTGTTTCCGCGCTCATCCACGCGGCCACCATGGTCGCGGCCGGCATCTTCCTGTTGTGTCGCGTCGGGGTCATCATGACCGGCGACGCGCTCACGGTCATCCTATGGACCGGAGTGGTCACGGCGCTCTTTGCCGGCGTCACCGCGTTTGGTCAGCGCGACATCAAGCGTATCCTTGCGTATTCGACGATCTCACAACTCGGCTTCATGGTCGCAGCCTACGCACTTGGCTCGCTTGTGGCCTTGCGCAACGGTGCGGACCAAGCCCTCGCCGGCGTCACGGCCGGGGCGGCGGCCGCGATGTTCCATCTTACCACGCACGCCTTCTTCAAGGCGTTGCTCTTTCTGGGTGCCGGTTCGGTGATTCATGCCAGTCACCACGAACAGGACATCTACCGGTTGGGCGGATTGTGGAAAAAGATGCCGATCACTTTCGCGACGTTCACGCTCGGCACACTGGCGCTGGCCGGTGCGCCTTTCTTCTCCGGTTTCTTTTCGAAGGATGCCATTCTGCTGCTCGCCTGGCAGTATCAGCCGGTGGTGTTTGGCCTGCTGCTTTTCGGCGCCTTGCTCACTGCCTTCTACATGACCCGCCTCTGGTCGGCCGCCTTCCTCGGTGCGCCGCGTAGTGACGGCGCGGAACACGCGCATGAAAGTCCCGCTTCGATGACCGTGCCGCTCGTGCTCCTTTCAATCGGTGCGGTGCTGGCCGGTTATGGGTGGTTTTATCCGTCAGCTCTCGCGGTGGTGCCGACGGCTGCACTCGCCCTGTTGCAAGGGGAGGGGCACACCTTGGTCGCGGTGGCCGGCTCGGCCGCTTTTGTCTTCGGGGCAGGCCTTGGGCTGTTGTTTTACCGGCCCGGGGCGACGGGAGATTTTCTGCAACAGCGCCTGCCCGCCCTCTACCACGTGATGGCGGAACGCTTCTACATCGACGCGCTCTACGACTGGTATGTGGCGAAGGTCCAGCAGCGCTTCGCGATGCTGCTCAACTTCCTCGAACAAATCCTCCTCGCCGGCCTGATTGTCCGCGGCTTCGCGGGTCTGGTCGGCCTCCTCGGTCTCGGGGCGCGGGCACTGCACACTGGCAGTCTCAACGCCTACGTTTACTGGTTCCTGCTGGGTCTGGTCATCCTCTGGGCCGGCGTCGCCGGCGTATTTAATCTGCAATGAGCCCACTGCCATTCGATCCCTTACTCCTCGCGATTGCGGCCCCCCTCGCGGTGGCCCTCGCCATCGCGCTCGGGCTGCCCAAGCGGTTCTCGGTCAAGCTCGCCTATGTCGGCTTTGCGCTGCCGGCGCTGCTGGCCCTGCATTGCTGGTATTACTTTCCGGCCGATGCGGCCGACGGCTACGCCTTCGTCACCCAATACGGCACCGGTCTCAGCGCGCTCGGGATCAGTCTTAAGCTCGGTCTCAATGGCATCGCCCTGCCGCTCTTCGTCATGGCCGGCATCGTCGGCTTGGCCGCGGGACTTTACGCCATCCAGTCCGGCGCCGAGCGACTCAAGCTATACCTCATGCTGCTGCTCATCATGCAGGGCGGGCTGATGGGGGTCTTTGCCTCGATTGATGTCTTCTTCTTTTATTTTTTCCACGAACTCGCGCTGATTCCGACATTCATTATGGTCGGTATCTGGGGTGGACGGGACCGCAACTACGCGGCGATGAAGCTCACCATTTACCTGACCTTGGGCGCGATGCTCTCGCTGGCTGGCCTGATTGCGATCTATGTGCAGAGCGGGGCGAACAGCTTTGATCTGATCGAACTGCGCCGTGCGCTGGGCGAGGCTCCGCTCGCGCTCAGCCTGCAGAAATATCTCTTCGGTCTGCTCCTCTTCGGTTTCGGTATCTTGGTTTCGCTCTGGCCCTTTCACACGTGGGCGCCGCTAGGCTACGGAGCCGCGCCCAGCTCGGTCGCAATGATGCATGCCGGTGTGCTTAAAAAATTCGGCCTGTATGGTTTTATCCAGATTGCCCTTCCGCTGTTGCCGCAGGGTGCGCCCTCTTGGACGCCGCTGCTCGCGTGGCTCGCTTTGGGCAACATCGTCATCATCGGCTTGGTCACCATCGCGCAACGGGATCTGAAGCAAATGGTCGGTTACGCCTCCGTGATGCACGTGGGCTACGGTTTACTCGGGGTGGCGTGTCTCTCGGTGCTCGGCGCAGGCGGCGTGGTGCTCTTCATGGTGGCGCACGGGCTGACCGTGGCACTCCTCTTCATGCTGACGACCAGCATTTATCACCGCACGGGCACGTTTGACATGCAGGAAATGGGCGGACTCGCCCAGAAGGCGCCGGTGCTTGCGGCCTTCTTCCTCACCGCGATGCTCGCCAGCATCGGTCTGCCCGGTCCCGGCCTGCTGAATTTCTGGGGCGAACTCGCGATCTTCATGGCGGTCTACGCCCATGCCGGCTGGATGGTGGTCCCGGCGGTGCTCGGTGTCGTGATCTCCGCCATCTATGGTCTGCGGGCGGTGGGCAGTGTTTTTTATGGCCAACCCACGGAAAATTTCCTCGCCCACCAGCAAAAACATCCGGTCACCGACCTGCGCTGGAACGAGCGTATCCCGGCCCTCATCCTGCTGGTCACGCTGATCGCGTTGGGTATCTGGCCGCGGTCGATTTCCGATCCGATCAATGCGACTTTGTCCGCCTTCTATCCGGCTATCGAAGCTGTCGCCACCCGGATCACGCCCTGAACCCATGACTTTTGCCGTGATGAATCCCGAACTGCTCAGGGCCGCCGCCGCCTCTAACCACTGGGCGGCGATCTTTCCCGAAATGGCGCTGGGCATCCTCGCGCTGCTGCTGCTTGTCCTCGAACTCGCCCTGCCGAAAAAACATCACGGGCTGATTCCGGCGGTCGCCATTTTCGGCCAGATCGGGCTCCTGGCCTGGCTGTGGTTCAACTTTAACTCCATCGTCATCGGGCAGGAGACCTTCAACGGCTTGCTCCACCATTCGCTCGACGGTCAGTTCATGCGGGCATTCTTTCTAGTCTCGTCAATCTTCGTCTGTCTGCTCGGCACCATCGCGCTCGCGAAACAGAAGATGCCGCGCATCGAGTTCTTCCACATTGTCCTGGTGGTCACGGCAGCCCTCATGCTCCTCGCGCAGAGCAACCATTTCCTGCTGCTTTTCGTGGCGCTCGAAACCGTCACGATCGGCTTCTACATTTTGATCAGCTATTTCCGGTCCAACCCGCTCTCGCTGGAGGCTGGTCTCAAATACCTCATCATGGGCGGGCTCAGTTCAGCGCTCCTGCTCTTCGGCATCGTGCTGCTCTATGGCGTGGCGGGCAATCCCGCGTTGCCCAGTTCCTCGGCCAACGCGATGAACTTCGACGAGCTGCGCGCCTTCCTCGCCGCCAATCCCGGTAACTTCCTCGCCCAGATTGGCATCATCTTTGTGCTCGCTGGGGTGGCCTTCAAGATCGGCGCGTTCCCGTTCCAGATCTGGGTGCCCGATGTCTATCAGGGCGCGCCCACGCCGGTGACCGCTTTCCTCGCAGTTGCCTCCAAGGCCGCGGGCTTCGCCGTGCTGCTGGTGCTGGTGCTGCGGGCCTTCGCGCCTTACGCGGCGCTCACGGTGCCCGTGCTCAGTGTGCTGGCCGCGACCACGCTCATCTTCGGTAATCTCGCCGCCCTGACCCAACACAACGTGAAGCGTCTCATCGGCCTCTCCGGGGTTTCCCATGCCGGCTTCCTATTACTCGGCGTGGTCGCCGCCGTGATCAATCCGGCCGCGCTCGGTGCGGTGTATTTCTACCTCGCGGCCTACCTGCTTGCTTCCTTCGCCGTATTTGGCGTGATGACCCATCTGGCCGGTGAGAATGATGCCGATCAGGAACTCGACCACTATGTCGGCCTCGGCCGGGAAAACCCCTTCCTTGCGTTGGTGCTGGCCATCGGCCTTGGCTCACTCGCGGGGATTCCGCCACTGGCCGGTTTCATGGGCAAGCTGCTCGTCTTCATCAGCGCCTTTCAGGCCCAGCTCTATCCGCTCCTCGCTCTCGCTATCATTGGTGTGGTGATTTCAATCTACTACTACTTCGGCTGGATTCGGATCGTCTTCTTCGAGACGTGGCGCGCCCCACTGCTGGCAGGCGAAACCGATAACCGCCCCGCCCGCACCCCGGTGGCCTGGCCCGCCGGTCTGGCGCTCGGCCTGCTGGCCTTTACCACGGTGCTCCTCGGCTTCTACCAAGGTGGCTTTGGTGAGTGGCTCCTGAACCGGTGAGTTGATTGGTGCGCCGTAGCCGCGGTGCCAGACCAACAATCTCGCCGTAGCACTGTCTTCATGCTTGGCGGCTTGGCGGCTTTCCGTGCAACCTAGGCCAGCACGCATGAGAATCACTGGCCTCGCCCTCGTTCCACCCCCGACCGCCGCCGATTTACCCAAGGTCACACCCGAGTTGCTCGCCTCGGTGCTGGCACGCTACTCCCGGAGCAACGAGGGCATCGGTGCCATTCTCGACAAGGTGGATATCGCCAATCCGGACGCCTCGATCGACCGGATTCTCAAGTTTGTGGACTATGGCCATGCCTCCATCGGCGGCTTGACTGGCGGACTGGCCATCGCGCTCGACGACATTTCGATGTGGCTCGCGTATAAATTATTCGAGATCGCCCAGATGGCCGACGGGCAGGAATCGAGCACGCGCTACATCACGATGGCTGCGACCAATCTGCCTAGTCCGGAGGAAATCGGCATTCCAGAAGACTTGGCACTGCGCTGGAAGGCCCTGATGGCGAAATCATTTGCCGCCTATCAGTCCGAGTATGCACGCCTCGATACGCTGGGCACGACCGAACCGGGGCGCGTGCGCGTGCCGGAAAACGCCAAACCCGCAGTCGTGAGCCGGATCCGTAAAAACTACGCCCTCGACCGTGCGCGCTATTTTATCCCGCTCGCCACCCGCACCAATGTCGGCCTCGTGCAGACTTCCCGGATGTGGGCGACGACCGTGAAGCAACTCGATTCGCTGCCCAATCCCGAGGCGCGCGCGGCGGCGAAATTGATACGCGACGAATTGGTCAAACAGTCTCCGCGCCTCATGCGGCACAGTTTTGCGGAGAAATCATTTCAGGCGCAGGCGACGCAGGAACTTGCGGCTAGTTTGAAACTCGGGCTCGCCCGACTGACCACCGCACCGCTGGCGGACCAGATCTGGGTGAAGGTAGATCGTTCGAGCCCGCCTTGGCTCGCCGAGGAACAGCCGGTTGCGGAGGCCCTGCGGCATCGCGACAATCGCTATGGGTATCAGGGCACCGCGACCCGGCGCATGCGAGTGGGATTTGCATGGAACAACATGGCGGTCGCCGAGCTGCGCGATTTGAACCGCCACCGCACCGGGCATCGCTACACGCCGTTGATTCAGGCGGGATTTTACCTGCCGGAGGAAATCAAGCATGCGGATCATCAGTCACTACTCGCCGCGCAGGCGGCTCTGACCCGCGAGTTGATGGAGCGTGGTTCCCCGGCTTATGTTTACTCACTCCTGCTGGGGGCGCAGACACCATTCGAACATAGCACCCACGCGGACAAGTTCATCTATGAGGCCGAATTACGCACCGGGATGGGAGCGCATTTCCGTTACGCCGAGCACCTGAGTGCGGTTCTGCAAGAGTTTTTTGCCCAAGTGCCCGAAGCCCGAGCCTGGGTCGTCGAAGGCACCGCCGAGCCGGAATAAAACGTTGCCGCAAGCCTCCCGCTCAGCATCCTCCACTCGTAGCATGAATCACCGCCGTGCAGTCCTCTTGATGGTGTTGAGCCTGACCGGAACCTCCTGCCTGTCCGCCGCCGGCACCCTGACCCCCAAGCAGAGGGAAACACTTCCGGTCTCCAATCATCGTTGGGTTTCGCCGACCATTTTTCGCCCGACCGCTGCCGTGCCGTCGCGTCCAGTCTTTCAACCGCACCCCGCCCGGCTCAATGCGGACATCGTGCGGGTTGGCTCCCCGGTCCGGCATCAAAGTTTTGCACCGGTCTTCGCTCCCGGCCGTCGCGCCCCTCTGCCGGTGGCTAAAATCGAGCGGTCAACCACGCGATGAGCCGTTTTCGCATTTTACAGTTCAATATGCAGTTTGGTCAGGTCTGGGACGAGCGTGACCCCGACAATGCACCCATCAATCTCGCCGCCACCCTTGCGGAGATCAAATCGCACGAGGCCGATATCATCATGTTGCAGGAGGTCGAGCGGGCCGAGCCGGGTGGCAGCCAGCCACCGGTGCCGCCGAATTATTCCCGACTGAAACAGGAACTTGTTGGCTACCACAGCACGTTTTCTTTTCCGCGGTCGGATCCGCGTGAACTGCCCTTTGGGATCGGTCTGGCGATTTTCAGTCGCTGGCCGTTGCACGACGACGTCTGTGTCAACCTGCCTTCACCGCCACTGGAGTTTGAGTTTTATGGCGAAAAGAAGACGCCGACGGATCGCCTGCTCATCGGCGCCACCGCAGACGTGGGCGGGCATACGCTCCGGTTGCTCAACACCCATTTGCTCGCGTTTTTCATGCTCAAGTCCTCCAGTGAGGAACATGGCCAGCAACGTGATCTCGTGGCACGGGAGCTCGCCCGCCAAACCGGCCCCACGCTGCTCACCGGTGATTTCAACGTGAGCAAGCACGACTCGCTCGTGGAGCAGTTCTCCGCGGTTGGTTACAATACCGTGCAGTCCACCGAGATCACTTGGCGCCGCCGGCCCTACGTCCTCGATCATATTTTCTACAATGCGCCCCTCCGCTGCATCGGGCACAAGGTCTGTCCGACACCGGCTTCGGATCACCACGCTTTGGTGGCGGACTTTGAGCTCTGATTTTCTGGTTCAGCGCTTGGCGCGCACGCGATCTTTTTCAGCGTCGCGCTCCTCTTCGATCCGGGCTTTTTCGCTGGCGAGTTGCTGGCGAATCTTGTCGGCTTCGTCCGCATCGCCTTTCGCGAGCGCGTCGTTGAGCTGCTTCTTAAGGAAGATTTCGCGCTCGGCCTGCTTACCCTGATACACGCGGTCAATCTCCGCGAGCCGGGCTTTCTGCTCCGCGCTCAGCGGCTTGTTGGCGGCGGGATCGGCTTTGGCCAACCGTTCCATGGCGAGTTCGTAGGCGCTTTTCATGGCCTGAGTATCGCGCTTCCTAGCCGAACTTCACGCCGAAAATCAAGGTCAGCGCCACGACGATAAAGGGTGGCCACCAACTGCCCGTCCGCCGTGACCAACCCTCGCCATACGCCGCCAGCATTACCCCCAACAATCCGGCGAGGGCGGCCGGTCCCACCCACGGCGCGGCAAAAGTAGCCGGCCAGTGTCCGCCGGGTAGTTCCGCCAGCCATCGCACCAGCCAGTCCATGACCCACAGCACCATGCCTGTGGCGTGGTTGCAGAGGGCGCTGCCGAGGCTGAACCCGGCCAGACCGCACAACAGCGAGGCCACTCCGCCGAGAATCACAAAGGATGCCGCCGGGATCAGCAGGAGATTGGCCAGGAGTGCCACCGGGGTGAACAACTGGAAAAAAAGGATGCCGGTGAGCGCACTCACGGTGATCGAGGCGACCCCGATCGCCACCGTCCCGAGCACAGCCCGCCCGGCGCCATCAATCAACTGATGATGCCAACGCCAAGTAACCTTCGGCAGGGAGGCGAAGGGTTGCCACTTTTGCAGCCAGATTTCCGCGAGGGGCAGCCCAAGCAGCAACAGCGCCGCCACGATGCCGTAGCTCATCTGAAAGCTCGCGCTGAACCATTGCATCGGGGCGAACAGGAGCACCACGCCGGCCGCCGCCGCGAGCGCCGCCAACGGATTTCCCGGCCAGCGAAACATGAACGCCGTTTGCAACGCCGCGACCATGATGAAGGCGCGCACCGCCGAGGGCATCGTGCCGGTCACGTCCACGTAGAGCCAGAGCAGTGTCAGGCTGGTCACATATTTCACACTGCGCGGTAACCGCAGCAGTGTGAGCAAAGCGTGGACCCCGATCGCGATTACCCCGATGTGGAGTCCACTGATGGCAAACAGATGCATCGTGCCGCTTTGCCGGAACAGTTCACTCTGCCCTTCGGCCAACGCATGTTTCTGGCCTAGCAGCATCGCCCGCATCACGCCGGTCAGTTCCGGGCGTTTGGTTTCCAAGCCTTGGCCAAGGATGGCGTTGAAGCGCGCAAGCGTCCGCGCGCAAAACTGACGGTAGGCCGAGGCGGGCTGGGCCGTTGTCAACAGCTGGCCGCGTGTTAGCCGGAAGTTTATGCCCGCCCCCGCCAGATAATCATCAAAGGTATTCACCTCCGGCTCAGCGGGGAGTGCCGCCAGCACGCCGATGACCCGGATCTGCGCCGACCTCTCCGGGGGTATGGCCTCCGGCTGATGCCGCACCCCGAAATAAATCCGTTGCCCGGTGAGTTCACGCAGGTGAGCATCTGCATCGATCACCGTGGCCAGTCCGCTGACCCGCAAGGCATACGCGCTGGGGAACATGCGGTCCACCCGCAAAGTCAGCCGGGCTTCGCGCGGTGGCAATTCCTGCCAGACCCGCAGCTGGGGCCGATGCAGGTGGTAACTCGCGATACCCGCCAGCGCGCCTGTGATCACCATCGCGGTCATCCACCATCGCGGCCTGCGCCCGGCGGTCGCGATGGCGAACACGGTGCTCAGCGCGGCACTGCCGAGCAGGGCGATGGGCGAGCCCCAGTCCGTCACATGGGCGATTGTCAGGCCCAAGGCATAGGGCAACACCAGCCAGAGTAGAGGTGCCCGGTGACCGAGACTGCGGCTGGTCATACAATCCCAGGCTAACCGCTACGCTTCGCAAATCGACGCTAATTTCCGCTGCGGATTTATTTTCCAGCCTTCAATCGATCCGGCCAAAGCTGTCGGCAGGGGTCGGAGCTACGAACCCAGTCCTGTATCCTCGAAAATACCTTTTCATTCGCACCAATTAGCGAAGATTAGTGGCCCTAACATGCCCGCCCCCGACCAGCCCAACCTCTTCGATGAAGCATCCGGATCACCCGCGGCGGCTAGGACTCCGGCTCATCAACCGCTCGCCGCCCGCATGCGGCCGCGCCGGCTGGGCGAAGTCGTGGGTCAGGAGCACATCCTGAAACCCGACAGTCTGCTGCCGCGGCTCGTCGCGCAGAACCGTTTCGGTTCGCTGCTTTTCTACGGTCCGCCCGGTTGTGGCAAAACCAGCATCGCCGAGGCCATTGCCCACGAGACCGGCAGCCGTTTCGTGCGGCTCAACGCCGTCCTGTCCAACGTGGCCGAACTTCGCGAGATTCTGGCCAGCGCGCGCCGTCAGCCTGAGGCGGCGACCATCCTGTTCATCGACGAGCTGCACCGGTTTAACAAATCGCAGCAGGACCTCCTCCTGCCCGATGTAGAGGAGGGTAGTGTGCGGCTCATCGGCGCCACGACCCACAATCCCGGCTTCTACGTCAATCCACCGCTGCTTTCGCGCAGTCATCTCTTCCGGCTGGAACCGCTACCCACGCCCGCCATTGCCGGGGTGCTGCGGGCGGCGCTGACCGACTGCGAGCGCGGACTCGGTGCCCGCGGCGTCACCGCCACGGACAAACTCCTCGCCGATCTTGCCGTGCTCTGCGACGGCGATCTGCGCCGTGCGCTCAACGCCCTCGAAGTCCTCGTGCTCGGTCTGCCGCAAAATACGGAACTCGCCGCCACCGATCTCGAAGTGTTCGCCCGCGAGCGACGCATTCGCTACGATGCGGACGAGGACGAGCACTACGACACCATCTCGGCCTTCATCAAAAGCTGTCGCGGCAGTGATCCCGATGCGGCGATGTATTGGCTGGCCAAGATGCTCGCCGGCGGTGAAGACCCCCGCTTTATCGCGCGGCGATTGGTGATTCTCGCCAGTGAGGACGTGGGTCTGGCCGATCCCATGGCGTTGCCGCTGGCGGTGGCCGCGCACCACGCCTGTGATTTCATTGGCTTACCTGAGGCGGAGCTCACGCTGGCCCATGCCACGCTTCATATCGCGACCGCACCGAAAAGCAATTCCGCCACCCTTGCGTTGGGCGAGGCGCACCGCATTTTGAAGGAGGAACCCGTGCAACCCGTGCCCTTGTCGCTGCGCGATAAAAGCGGCGCCGCCAGCAAGCAGGCCGGTCACGGCAAAGGTTACCGCTACTCGCACGATTTCCCCGAAAATATTTCCGGTCAGGACTACCTCTCGCAACCACTCAAGCTCTACACGCCCAAGAGCGCCGGCTGGGAGGCCAAGATCGCCGACCGGCTGGCCCGGTGGCAGGCCTTAAAGGCGCAACTCCGCGGCGCACGCTAGTCCGCGAGGTAGCGGGTGAGCGCTGCGCCTTTTTCCGTATAAAGCCGCCCCCAGTCCTTGGGTTTACCCAAGGCGGAAAAATAGTCCGCCGCCTCGCGGCAGGCATCGGCGTCGGTGCGCAGCAGCGTTTCCGCCTGCCGGCGGTAGGTCGTCGCGTCGCGCCCCGTGCGCTCCCACAGGGCGTGCAGTCCGAAATGCAGCCCGATCTCCCGGCCGGCCAGCGCCATGCTTTGTAAATGTAGCTGTTGCCTGCGCACGTGCTCGTGTTGCGTGGGGGTCGACTGGGTGCCGTTCCACCAGTGGTGGTAAAAAACCGGCGCGTGCGTGTTGCCAGCCAGCGCCCGCCCGATGTGCCGGACGGCTTCGGCGTAATGCGGCGTGGCCTGCGCCCAGGCGTCGGCGACGGCCTGCAGGGCCGCACCGAATTCCGCCGGGTTGTAGAGGGTCGCGCCATCCGTTCGCGGCGGAGCCTGATGGGCGCGCAGCGACTGGTCATGAAACTGGCCGGGCAGCGGCAGGTGCCGGCGGCCTTCATACCAGCCCGGCCACTGGCCGGGCGACCAAGTGCAGGCAGCGGACAGGGCGACGTGTGCCTGTTCCAGTGCGCTCCACGCCGCGAAGACGTGCGCCCCGGTCTCCGGCCCGAACTGCTGATGGGCGATCCGGCGCGCTACCCCAGCCGCGTCGGCCTCTGGGTCGAGAAAAAATTCCCGCAGCGCGACCGAGTTGCACCAGATGTCCTCGGGGCTGTTGCCCCAGTGGTCGAAGACCCCGTCGGCGCCCAAGGCATGCCAGCGGCGGAGCTTGGCGCCGATGCCGATCGGAAAGTCCTGGATGTCGCCGATCCCGTGCACGGTATCAACGCCCGTGTAAAACTGACCCACTAACGCCCGTTAGGAACTGACCCACCCCCTGTAGGTTTTAAGTCGCAGGAGGAGCTGGAGCAGAGATCCGGGCTGGACGAAGCGAAGCGCAGTCCGGCCCGGGTCTCTGCT
>JBDNGL010000339.1:0-12435 GCA_041689285.1 Opitutaceae bacterium | reverse complement strand
TCTCGCTACGCCCGCTTTTTTCAACATTTCACTTATTACGTGAAAGTTCACCGGCACAAAATACAGCTTATAGAGCAGAACTAGCACCCAACGGCGCGGGAGATATTTCACTTAATAAGTGAAATGTTTTTCAACGCGGCCACACTGGGTATCAGTTGGTCGGGTTTTACGCGGGCCTGCTTGGCCATCGCTTTGGTCGTGTGTCCGCTTAGCACCAGCACGGTGCGCAGGCCGGCACGCTTCGCCCCGACGATGTCGGTGTCAAGCCGGTCACCCACCATGGTGAGTTGTCGCGGCAGCAGGTTGAGTTTTTCTGCCGCCAACCGATAGAGCTGTGGACCGGGTTTGCCGATGACGACCGGCCGAATTCCCGTCATGCGCTCCAGTCCGGCGAGATAAAAACCGCACTCCGGCGCCGGACCGCATTCGGTGGGATAGGAGGGATCCGGGTTGGTCGCAACGAACACCACTCCGCGCAAAATATGCCGCGCTGCTTCGGTCAGCCGCTCGTAGTCCACCCGGCGGTCGAGGCTCACCACCACGTGCGTCGGCCGGTAACTGTTGCTCTCGATACCCGCCTCGGCCAACGCCAGATGCAAGGCCGGCTCGCCGATCGCAAACACCCGCCGCGTCCTCTGCGCTTGCAACCACGTAGCCGTCGCCTGACCTGCTGTGAGTATTCGCTCCGCCGGCACGGGAATGCCCATCCGCTTCAGCTTCGCGGCCAGATCCTCCGGCGAAAAACACGCATGATTGGTAATGCACAGATAGGGCTTTGCCTTCGCGTGCAGCCGCCGGATAAACGCCGCCGCGCCCGGCACCGCCCGGGGCCCGCGATAGAGCACCCCGTCCATATCGAGCAGATACCCACGAGGGTTGACGGCGGACTGGCTCACAACGGAATCGAGAATTTTCGCTCGCCTAGGTTGCCCCGTAGGTAGGTCTCTGCCGTCGGATGCATGGTGTCGGTGTAATCCTTTTGATACCGCGGCACACCGTGCAGATTCGTGTGCGATTCGTGCAATTCCGCCGGTAACGTGCGCACCTCCACGTCGATGGTACCGGGCTTCACGGTCACCACCGGATAATCGTGTGGGAACGAAGCCGTGCCCGCGGTCACCAGTTGCCGCACGTCGCCGGACCGCACCATACCGGTGAGGTGCAGATGACCTGAAATCACCAGCCGCACATCGCGCCCTTCCACTTCAAGGGCGTCGATCAACTCGACCTCAAGGGTCCTGTAGGAAAGAAAACCAAAGCTCTCGCGCAGCACCGCATTGTCACGCACGGGCAGCAACGGGATATGCACGACCACAATTTTTGGCACTCCGGGCCGCGCGGTGAGCAATCGTCGAAACGCCTCCACCCGGGCGTCGCGCCGTGCCGCGGAGACGTGATAGGTGCCCGCGTTGTTTAGCACGATGATTTCCGCCACGCCGGCCGGGATCGCGTAGTCGAATTTGTCCGCCCCAAAAGCCCGCACATACGGCGCCTCCCAGGCTGCGTCGCCCTCCTGCTGCCGCACCTCGTGATTGCCGCAGCAGGGGTAAAACGGCACGGGTAACTTGGCCAGACGTTCGCCCAACGCCGCCAGCTCCGTGCCAATCGAGGCCAGGTTCTCGCCGTGGATCAGGTCGCCGCCGCCCATGATGAAATCCACGTCGCCCAAGGTGCCGCCGGGGGTCACCTGCGATAGAAACCACTCCGCGCGTTCGTTGGCCCCGGGGTAAGCGGCAGGCAGCGCCGCGCTCGGCGCGAACTGAGCGTGGGCGTCGTTAAAGACCGCAAATCGAACTGGCTTTTCGCTCATCGCTCAATAGCCGAGCTCCACCATTTGGTGTGCGGTGAACTCAGGCACGGTGAACTCAATGCCATCGGCATGTGTCGTAAAAGGCAGCGCCCCACCGTCCGGCACGAGGCGCACACTTTTCACTTTGCGCGGCAGGCGGAGCCGCACCTGCGTGTCCCGCAAGGGGATGAGGTCCTCGATAATTTCGACCGGGTTACCGTGGAATTTTCCCCGGTTGCTCGTCGTCACAAAGAGTAAGTGCGCTACGTAGCGCCGCTCCTTGCGCTGTTCGAGCACGTTGATGCGGCCGGTCGAGGGCAGGTTCGTCTCGACCGGCAGTTTGCCGCCGAGCAGGTGTCGCAGCGCCGCCGCAAAGAAATCCCGATAGAGCGGCTGGCCGTAAGTGCGGTAGGCGCTGAACAAATTATGCGCAAAATAGGCAATCTGTTTGCCGAACACCGCCGCCGGCGAAACTTTTCCCGGCGCATCAGGCGCGTGCTGATGCGAGCAGTAATGCTCCCAAGTGCGGTTAAAATAAGACGCGCGCCGCTCCGCGAGCACCATGGCCGTGGTCGGCTTGATTTCGTAGGCGCCGCCCAAAATCACGATGGACGATTTCACCGCAACCTCCGGAGTGAACTTCGTCGCCACCAGATAATCCGGATCGTTGGTCGAGCGGCCGAGGAATTTCGCGCCGGGGTCGATCACGAATTTTTTCTGCGGCTCATCGAGCAAGGCCGAACCAGCGGCGATGATACGGCCGCCACCCGCGAGGAATTTTTCCGCCTTCGCCGCGTTGGCCGGCGTCATGACGTAGCTGTCCGGCAGCACCACGAGGTCGAAGCCAGCCCAAGCCGCCTGTTCGTCGAGCACCAGGAAGGGCTGGTGCAATTCCAGCAGCATCCGGCCCACGCCTTCGTCGGCCACGATAGACTGCGCATGGCCGCCACGCCAGCGGTGCTGGTTCTGCTCGCTGCTCACGAGCGCGATCCGGGCCACGGGGTTCACGTGATCACCCCACGGTTCCTTGCGCTCGACCTCGGCATAGGCGGCGCCGATTAGCCGGTAGGTGTCGAGGTTCATCTCACCGTTCGGATGCAACTGGTCGCCCACACTGCACTTCGCGCCGTAGGCCAGCATCGCGCCGCACTCATACTGGAGCGCCGCCGGGCGCTTAAAGCCGCCGAACTCGCCCCACGTGTTGTGGAACTTGCCCGTCATGCCCATGAAGTCCCACTTCTGCGTGATCGCATAGCGGGCCGAGAGGGGGAAATGATCATAACCCCAGCCGCCGGTCGGCAGCGACTCAAGCTCGAGGTGCGTGTTGTAGCCGAGGGCCTTCCGCGCGCCGACCGAGATATGGCCGGAGTTGTGGAAAACGGGCGTGTCCTTGCGCACCGACTGCGCCGCCGCCGTCGTCGCCTTGAAATACCGGTAGAGCACATCCTCGCCGTAGCGGGCGACGTCGGCGTCGTCCTCGGGGTTGTAGCCGAGTTTTTTCATCTCCTTCAGCGCGTCGTCGCTGTAGTCGCGATGCGTGCCGATGATGTCCAAGAAGATGCCATCGTTGTCCGGCCAGCGCTGGCAGACCTCCTGGATCTGCGCGCAGAGGTAATCGAGATACGGGGAGTTGAACCGTAGCATGCGCACGAACCACTCGACTTCGAGGGGTTTGTAGGTCGCGCCGTCCTTCTTTTTTACCACCCAAGTGGGATTCGCAAACGCCGCCAATTCGTCGAGCCCCGCGCTTAAATAGATCGGGCACCGCACCCCGATTTCGCGGCAGGCGTCAATCTGCCGCGCCAGCAGGTCAAATTTCAGATGCGGATGAATTTTCCCGATCTTCGTCGGGTGGTAGCTGTAGCCGTGGTGGCACTTCGAAAAAATCGTGATGGAATTGATACGCCCGATCTTCAGCGCCTCCTGAAACTGGCGCTTGTTGAACTTCGTCCCGATGCCGGGAATCAATCCGCTGGTGTGAAAATCGAGGTGAACCTGTCGGAAACGTAGGTGGTGCATGGGGTGGGGCGTGACGATGGGAGATTTCCGCCGCCGCTGGCAATCCCGCGTTCCACCAAAGCCACCCTATGACGCACTCCAGTGAACATCCCAAACCGCCGCCACCGTGCGGCAAGTCAGGGCGGCGGGCCAATGCCCACTAGAGGGCTCGTATGTCTACGAGGCGGGGGCCTTCCCGTGAAACCAATCTCACATCGCACTTATAAGCAGCCAGACGGCGGTTTCTAATTGGTTGAAACAATTCTAATGCCTTAAGAGGCCGCCGTTGAACGCGCTGGCTTTTGCCTAAACGTCTTCACAGTCTCCCGCCCCTAATCGTCAGGCTTCTACCCCTAAACCCCCAATCAAAAATATGAACGTGTCCGTTCTGTGGCCTTTGGCTACCTTGAGTGATATCCCCTCCCTGTTCTGGCTCGCACCGATCGCCGGTGTGGCCGCCCTGTTGATGGCGCGCGTATTCAGCGCGTCCGTCATGCGCCGCTCCGAGGGCGACCCCGAGATGGTGCGCATCGCGCAGGCCGTCCGCGACGGTGCCATTGCCTACCTCGTCCGCCAATATAAAGTCGTCAGCCTCGTCTTCGTGGCGCTGGTGGTCTTCCTTGGACTGCTCTGGCTGCTCGATCTTCAACCCGGTCTCACGATGGTCGGCGTGCCCATCGCCGGCCTGCTCTCCGGCCTCACCGGTTGGTTCGGCATGAAAATGGCCACCAACGCCTCCGCCCGCACCGCTTTCGCCGCCAAGCAGTCCCTCAACGAGGGCCTCTTGGTCGCCTTCCGCTCCGGCGCCGTCATGGGCCTCAACGTCGTCGGCTTCGCCCTCCTCGACATCTCCTTCTGGTTCTTCGTCCTCAATTCCTATGGTGAATTCTTCGGACTCTCCGGCGGTCCCGCCGAGCGCATCGCCGAGATGACCACCATCATGCTCTCGTTCGGCATGGGGGCCTCCACGCAGGCTCTCTTCGCCCGCGTTGGCGGCGGCATCTACACCAAGGCGGCCGATGTCGGCGCCGATCTCGTCGGTAAGGTCGAGGCCGGCATCCCCGAGGATGACGCCCGCAATCCTGCCACCATCGCCGACAACGTGGGTGACAACGTCGGCGACGTCGCCGGCATGGGTGCCGACCTTTACGAGTCCTACTACGGCTCCATCCTCGCCACGCTCGCCCTCGGCGCCGCCGCCGCCATCTCCGTGCTCGGCCTCACGGTGCCCGCCGCCGCTTTCGCACTGCAACTGGCCGCCGCGCCCATCGCCATCGCCGGTCTCGGCATCCTCTGTTCCATCGTCGGCATCTTCGCCGTCCGCACAAGTGAGAACGCCTCCTTCGCCCAGCTCCTCAAGAGCCTGCACACCGGCGTCTATGTCGCCTCCGCCCTCATCGCGGTCGGTGCCCTTGGCGTGCTCTACTACCTCTTCGGCTCCGGTGCTTCCGCCGAGGCCCTCGCCGCCGCCGGCACCGTGTGGTGGAAGCTCGGGGTTTCCATCTTCTTCGGTCTGGCCGCCGGCCTCGTCATCGCCTACGCGACGGAGTATTACACCTCCTACGAGCGTCCACCCACCCAAGCCATCGCCAACCAGGCCCTCACCGGCCCGGCCACGGTCATCATCGCCGGTGTCGCCGAGGGCATGAAGTCCACCTGGGCCTCCCTCCTCACGACCGCTGTCGCCATCCTCGGCGCCTTTCTCTTCGCCGGTGGTTCTGACAGCTTCCTGATGGGTCTCTATGGCGTCGGCATCGCCGCCGTCGGCATGCTCTCGACCCTCGGTATCACCCTCGCCACCGACGCCTACGGCCCCATCGCCGACAACGCCGGCGGCAACGCCGAGATGTCCGGCCAGCCCCCGGAGGTGCGCAAGCGCACCGACATGCTCGATTCGCTGGGCAACACCACCGCCGCCACCGGCAAGGGCTTCGCCATCGGTTCGGCCGCGCTCACCGCCTTCGCCCTCTTCGCCGCCTACGTTCAAATCGTGCAGACCCAGATCACCTCTCAGGCCGTTAGCTTCGGCATGGCTCAAGCCGCGGAGCAAGCCACACCGGTCGCCGTCCATCAAGGCTACGGCAAGTTCGCCGTCGCCTTCCCCAAGGCCCTCGCCGACGGTGGCGACTACTACGACGGCGCGCTCTTCCTCCCCTCGCACGACCTCCCGCGCAAAACCATCCGCAACATCCCGGTCGGCGCCCAGCTCCCCGTCACCGCCATCGGCACCGACCCCTTCAACGCCAACCGCTACACCGTCACGTGGGCGGAGCAGGGCACCAGCTTCGACGTGGTGTCTTCGCGGCAGGCCACGATCGATGAAATCATGCGCTACTACGATGTCACGCTCACCAACCCGCGGGTCATCGCAGGCCTTTTCATCGGCGTGTTGCTCACCTTCCTGTTCTGCGCGCTCACCATGAACGCCGTCGGCCGTGCCGCCTACCGCATGATGCGCGAGTGTCGGCGCCAGTTCGCCAAGATGCGCGAGGCCTTCCGCGCCGCTGGCATGAGCGAGGCCGACATCGCCAACCCCGAGTCCTGGCCAAAACGCGTCACGCACGAGGGCATTGAGTATCCCGACTACGCCAATTGCGTCTCCATCTCCACCGCGGGCGCGCAGAAGGAAATGATCGCGCCTTCCATCCTCGCCATCACCGCCCCCATCGCCCTTGGGCTCATCCTCGGCGTCGGCGGCGTGCTCGGCATGCTGGCGGGCGGACTCGTCTCCGGCTTCGCTGTCGCCGTCTTCATGGCCAACGCCGGCGGCGCGTGGGACAACGCCAAGAAACTCCTCGAGTCCTACGGCCGCATCACCGCCGAGGATGTGAAGCACCAGAAGGAGACCCGCGACAGCATTCCCGTCGAAGTCCGCGAGGCCATCATCGCCCGCGCCGACGACGAGATCGCCGCCGGCCGGCCCAAGACCATCGTCTATGGCAAGGGCTCGCCTGACCACAAGGCCACCGTCGTCGGCGACACCGTCGGCGACCCGTTCAAGGACACCTCCGGCCCCTCGCTCAACATCCTCATCAAGCTCATCTCCATCGTCTCCGTCGTGTTTGCCGGCCTCATCGTGCGCTACGCGCCAGCCATCAGCCACGCCCTCGGCTTGGAGTAAGCCATCACCGACCGTTTGCCGGGCGGGGTCACTCCCCCGCCCGCATCCCAAGGCCGCGGCTGGTGCCGCGGCCTTTTTGTTACAGCCTTCCCCCCCGGGGGGGGCTAATTCCTGGGCCTATCTAACCAAGGAAACCACCTTCACTCCCCGGATCGTGCTGCCATACAAATGCCCAAAGTGTTTTAGGTCGCTCGTCACCAAATGCGTGCAGACTGCGCTTACCGCCGCTTCTAGGATGGGTCGATGCTTGGCCACCAATTCAATCGCCTGCAGCACATTTGCATCCGGCACCAGAGCCACTCGGATCAGCACCCGGTTAAATTCTGTCAACCAGTCGGGCCGCTTCTCACTATGTTACGCCGCGCCTCAAACACGGCCAGCGCGCTGGTAACCACTTCGCCGGTTCCGGTCAAAAGGCCGCACAACCGCGCCACTGAACTGTCCTCCTAGGCGGCGGAGAAGAGGATATTGGTATCCAGAAAGACCTTCACCGGTCTTTGCTTTTAAAGAACGCCTCCAAGTCGCGTTCGCCTTGAGCGAACTCCGCCAGCCGCGCCGGGGTGTAGATTTCTATTTTGCCGTTCTTGCGGCCGCTCCGGAGCAGGACGCCCGATGGCGTTTCCTCCAGCACCAACTGACCGCCCCGCTTGAGGCCAAATTTCTCCCGTAAACGCTTCGGGAGCGTCATCGTCCCGCGGGAGCTGACTTTGAGCATGCTGGCCATCACCGCGCCCTATCCCACCGTCTCTGCATTTCCACCCTTCTCTCCGGTTCGGCTTTCGTGTCGCTTCGCGTGATTCGTGGACAGTGCTGCCTTGATCAATCCTCCACACGGATCGATCCGATCAACCCCTGCCCAAAAACCCCGAGCGCCCGCCCCGCAATGTAGCAGGGCGGGGTCGCCGAACCCCGCCAAAGAGTGCCGCCGATCTCCTACCCGACCTGCAACACTCGGTTCAGGGTCGAATCAAAGAAGGGCCGGCAACCGGGACAAGCTTCGCCAGCAACTCCAGATCCTGCGCGACAGGGAGCTTCTGCAATCCCAGCGTCGGGGGGTTGTTGGCTGCGGCTTTGACCCCGCCACTCAATTGCGAGCCGTGGCTCGCAATTCCTTTCCTAACCCATTTTGGCCGATCGGAAAAATCTGCCCGGTCGCACGGATTTTCACAGCCAAAAAATCCGTGTTCGTCCGCGTCCATCTGTGGTTAAAAACCGCTCATGTCTGATTCACTCTTGATCCTCGGGGTGCAGCTCGCCGGTGCGTTTCACTTCGTCACGCTGCTCCTCGCGTGCTTCACGCCCATCCCACCCGACTGGGAGAAAAACCTCGCCGCGCTGTCACCCATCCACCGCCGCTTCGCCCTCGCGCAGAATTTCTCCATCGGCGCGACCATTGCGGTGCTCGGCTTTTTCAGCCTCTTCTTTGCACCGGAACTCGTCGGCGGTTCCCCTCTCGCCCGGGCCGTCTGCGGTGCCACAGCGCTCTTCTGGGGCGGGCGCCTCGTGGTGCTACCGTGGCTCAGCGTGCGGGCCACGGTAGCACCCCGCTGCTCCGGCTGGGCTACGGCCTCCTGCTCGCCGAGTGCCTCATCTACGCCACCGCCTACGGCTGGCTGGCCCTGCGCTGATCCGGCTTCCGACAATTTTGGTCCGGCCGTGCCAAAGCGGACACTCCGTCCCAATTGTGGCCCACGGGCCACAATCTCCTTCTACAGCCGCCAAGATACCGACAGGTTCAGCGTCGCATAGGTGTAGTCCCGCACCCGCGGGATGGCGATAAGCTCTAAGGCAAGCCGCTCACCCAGCGGCACCGTGGCCAGCCCTGCCGCCATCGGGACCAAGCCGCCGTTGTTGCCGCGATAATTGTGCGTGATGCCGCCAATACCGCCGACGCGGACCGGGCCAAGCGCCCATTGCTTCCCACCTATAATGTAGCCGGAAGTGCGACCGATGCTGTTGCGAAAGACCCCGACCCCGGCAAGCCAGTGGTTTTCCGTGCGCCGCATCAACCCCAGTCCCGGTGTGCGGTCGGTGATGTCGAGATCAGCCGTGCTCTCATGGAGGCTGTGCGCATGCAGCACCAAGTGCCACGTCGGCGGCGCTGCGGACAGTGTGCCGAAGGAGCCGAGACCCAGACACAACCCTAGCAGCCGAGGCGGCAAACACAGGAATCTCATACAGCGGGATTACACCGTGCCACCCCCTTCTCAGCGAGGTAATTGCTGCCGACCTAGATTCAATTATATCGATTTAAGTCACCAAGAGGTTAAGCCCGGTGCCTCGGACAAGCCCGCGGCCACCGGCTCCTGCCGGCTCTTCGAAAATCCGCCATGCAAATTCATCCCAAAACCCTCGCCGTATCTGCCGCCCACCGCAGCTCCCGCTCGTGTTAAAACCATATCGGCAACTCCTCCGTGGGCTGCGGTTGTTGCCCGCGCTGCTCGCCGCTGCTTCCGTCGGCGCGCAGGTGCCTTTACCGACCGTGGTCGAATCCTCCGATGGGATGGTCGTATCCGCCCACCACCTCGCCACCGCCGCCGGCGCAGAGATCCTGGCCCGTGGTGGTAACGCCGTGGATGCCGCCGTCGCCACCGGGCTCGCCCTCAGTGTGGTTTACCCGCAGGCGGGCAACCTCGGCGGCGGCGGTTTCATGCTGCTGCGGCTGGCCGACGGCCGCGCGACCGTGATCGACTACCGTGAGACCGCCCCGACGACGGCCACGCGCCAGCTTTACGTCGGGCCCGACGGCAGCGTGCGGCAAGGCGAGGGTTCCTCGACCGTGGGTTGGCGCGCGGCCGGAGTGCCGGGCACGGTCGCGGGTCTCGCCCATGCGTGGGCTCGCTATGGCTCGGGCCAGCTCACGTGGGCCGACCTGGTGGAACCCGCACGCCGGCTGGCCGCCGATGGTCACACCGTGTCAGCCGCCCAAGCCCGCCGGCTCCGACTTTCGGCCGACCTGCTCACGCGCTACCCCGATTCCCGCGCCATCTATCTCGACGGGGGCCGCGGCCTCAGGGCAGGTGAAGCGTGGCGGCAGCCCGAACTGGCGGCGACACTGGCCCGCCTGCAACACGACGGCCCGCAGGAATTTTACACCGGGGAAACCGCGCGCCGGATTGTCGCCGCCATGCAGGCGCACGACGGTCTCATCACGGCCGCCGACCTCGCCGGGTATCTACCGGTGGAACGCCCGCCGCTGCGCGCCTCCTACCACGGCCATGAAATCCTCACGATGCCGCCGCCCTCCTCGGGCGGCATCGCACTCCTGCAGATGCTCGGCATGCTCGACCCGACCGACCTGCGGGCAGCGGGCCCGCGCTCGGCCGCTTATTATCACCGGCTCGCCGAGGTGATGAAACGCGCCTTCCGCGACCGCGCCGAATATCCCGGCGATCCCGCCTTCGTGGCGGTGCCCGTGGCGGAGTTGCTCGCCCCCGCCTACCTGAAAAGGCGGCTGGCGAATTTTTTCCCCGACCGAGCCACACCCGCCGCCGCGCTATCGCCCGGTCTCGGCCCGCGGCCGCCGGCAACGCCCGAATCGCCGGAAACCACGCATTTCTCCGTGGTGGACGCCGCAGGTAATGCCGTCGCTAATACCTACACGCTCAACGGTAACTTCGGTTCCGGCGTCACCGTGCCAGGCACCGGCGTGCTGCTGAATAACGAAATGGACGACTTCACCGTGCAGGCCGGCGTGCCCAATATGTTCGGCCTCATCCAAGGCGAGGCCAACGTCATCGCTCCCGGCAAACGCCCCCTCTCCTCAATGACCCCGACCCTCGTGCTGCGCGACGGCCGGCTGCGACTGGTCACTGGTTCACCCGGCGGGCCCACGATCATTAACACTGTCCTGCAGGTCATCCTCAACGTGCTCGTGTTCGAACTATCGCCCGCCGAGGCCATCGCCGCGCCACGCATCCATCATCAGTGGTTGCCCGACACCCTCACCTACGAAGGTGGCGGGCTCGACCCCGCCACCTTGGCCGGGCTGGTTGCGCGCGGCCACGCGCTCGCCGCCCGCGACAGCTACGAAGGCGCGACCCAAGGCGATGCCGCCACCATCGTCGTGGACCCCGTCACCGGCCGGCTGTCTGGTGTGGCCGATCCCCGTCGGGCCGACGCTGCCGCGCTCGGGCCGTGACCGCGCCGCAAAACCCGTTGTTCGTTTTTCCTCATGTCCACCCATCCTGAAACCCTCGCCGTTCATGCCGGCCGCGCCATTGATCCGGCCACCGGTGCCGTCACGCCCAATCTCATCCTGAGCAGCACCTTCGCGCGCATGACCGACGGCGCGCTGCCGCACGGCTACAACTACTCACGCTACGACAACCCCAACCGCCACGCGCTCGAGACCGCGCTCGCTGCCCTCGAAGGCGGCCGCGAGGCGCTGGCCTTCGCCTCGGGCCAAGCCGCCACTGCTGCCGTGCTGCAGGCCCTGCCTACCGGGGCTCGCGCCATTTTTCCCGACGACCTCTACCACGGCACGCGCGCGCTCGTGCAGCAGTTCTACGCCGGCCGCGGGATTCAGGCCGGGTTCATTGACCAGACCGACCCCTCAGCGGTCGCCCACGCTCTGCAAACGCCCGCGCACCTCGTGTGGATCGAGACGCCGTCCAATCCTCGGCTCAAGATCACCGACATCGCCGCCGTCGCCACCGCCGCGCGCAAGGCCGGCGCGCTCGTCGTAGCTGACAATACGTGGGCCTCCCCCCTGCTCTGCCAGCCGCTCAATCTTGGCGCACACGTGGCGATGCACTCGACTACCAAATATCTCGGCGGCCACAGCGATGTGCTCGGCGGCGCGCTCATCTTCGGGGCCGATACGCCGCCCGACTTCTCCATCCGCGTGCGCGACTGGCAGCGGCTCGGCGGGGCCGTGCCCGCCCCCTTCGATTGCTGGCTGCTCCTGCGCAGCCTCGCCACCCTGCCCGTCCGCATCCGGGCGCAGTCCGCCACCGCCGCCGACCTCGCCGCGTGGCTCGCCGCCCATCCGCGCGTGGAGAAAGTTTTCTATCCCGGCCTGCCGTCGCATCCCGGCCACGCCATCGCTACCCGCCAGATGGCCGCGCCCGGCGCGATGATATCCTTCCTCGTGTGCGGTGATTTCGCCGCCACCAGCACCGTCGCGGGTCGGCTGCAGCTCATCACCCGCGCCACCAGCCTCGGCGGCGTCGAGAGCCTCATCGAGCACCGCAAGCTCGCGGAAGGCCCCGGCTCCACCACCCCCGACAACCTGCTGCGGTTCTCAGTCGGTCTCGAACACGCCGATGACCTCAGGCTCGACCTGCAACAAGCCCTCGGCTAAAAGCGCCCCATGCAAACCCGCTCCTTCGGACGTCACGGCTTCAACTGTTCAGAGATCGGTTTCGGCGCGTGGGCCATCGGCGGGGCTTGGGGTCCGCAGGCCGACAAGGACTCGCTCGCCGCGCTGCACCGCGCGCTCGATCTCGGCTGCAACTTCATCGACACCGCTGCCGGCTACGGCAACGGCAAGAGCGAGCGACTCATCGCACAGACCCTCGGCGAG
>JBDNGL010000338.1:0-15930 GCA_041689285.1 Opitutaceae bacterium | reverse complement strand
GTATCGATAAAACCGACGACGTGGTCGACTAACTCGGTGAGCAGGTGGATATTGCTCAGCGAACCAGCTTTGGCCGATTGCTTAGGGCCAGCATGACCACCGGCATGGATATTGTATTGTAGAGACCAATGCCGGCGCCAAAAACGACGTCTGATCGCGTGATCCTCACTTCCCGGTAAACCACGTAGCCAAAGCCCAAAAGTCCTGCCGTCAGACCGGCGATCACGATTATAGGCAAGAAATGTCGGTCAAGGTCGGCGTAATGCACATACCTCATGGCCGTAAAACTGATTCCCTGCAGCGCAAACACCAGGGCTAGTAAACCGAACGTTCGCTTATTTGACCGACTGGCACCCTGACCTGTTCCGCCGCTCATCAGGACGAGCGCTCCGAGGATCAGGAGCAGTCCGACCAGTTGGCTGGCAGACAACGCCTCGCCCCAAAGCCACAGACCAAGGGCCAATGGCACGACGATGGCCATGCGGAATGCCGTCAGCACAGCCCCAACGGGGGCCACCGATAACGCGTGATTCATCACAAGGAGCGAAAGCACAAATGCCGCGCCAGATGCCACGCCGAGCACGACCGCCGCAGGCGGAGGAAAGCTAGCTTGTTTGATGACCAGATAGAGCAGCAGACCCAAGGCTAGAGTCAGGTAATTGACTGCGATTACCACCGGGGCAGCATGTCGCCGCCTCTGGCCAAGTTTGAACAGCTGCAGAAAGCCAAAATCTAGAACTATCGCGAGGACGAGCCAGAACATGGGTAGAGAGATTAAATTTCAACCGGCAGCGGCCATGATCGCGGCGGCGAGGCAGTCGGCCCCGTGTTCCAGCCAGCGTTCACCGTTTTCGCGAGTCGCCGCAGTGGCGTCACCCATGACACCCGATTCGGATAGGTCACGGGTGATCCAAGTAAAGCGGGCGGGCGAAGCCTCCGGACGAAGCACGCCCGGGTGATCGATCTGCGCGGGCCATTCGCAGCGAGCCTCGGCCATATCGACAAGGTCACCGGCGGCGGCAAGGATCCAACTGGTTTCCAACCCGCCGGCGTGAAAACCAAAGGTCGGCTCCTGGGCCGAGAGCCCGAAATCCCACGCAGGCTGCAAGAGGCAGGCCTCTAGCCCGAAAGCAGCCTTAATCTCGCGCAAGGTGTAGCCCAGCACCGCCAGGTTCCCGCCATGCGTGTTATGGATGGCCAGCCGACGAAAGCCCCACGCATTCAGCTGGCGGGCGATGGCAAGCAACTGAAGGCGTAGCGTCTCCTTACTGACGCTCAATGTGCCCGGAAACCCCGTATGTTCGACGCTGCGACCGATTGTGATGGGAGGAGCGAGGTAACAAGGAAAGTCGGTGGGCAGTCTGCCTAGGGCCCGCCCGAGCCAAACCTGCCCCATGAGCGCATCCACGGCGACTGGGAGGTGAAGCCCGTGCTGCTCGATTGCACCGGTGGTGAGCACGACCACGGCCCGGGCCTTGTCGGGCAATGCCGCGATCTGCGCGAACGACATCGCTACAAGGCTTCGTCGGCGGATTTGTTCAGACGGCGTCATGGCCGGGCCGGGCTGATGCGCCCATGGTGGGCGAGCGGGGGGATGCTGCTGAATCTCGTAAAGCATGGCAGCCACTTGCCGAGCCACGGTCGCGATGATCGTCGTGGATGCCTTGTCCGCCGACGGCAGGCCCGTGATCAGTGCCCGCACCTTCTGCCGGGCGCCGCCGCGGGTCGGGTGGAAATCCGGACCGAGACCGCTGAGTTGCAACGTGAACATCTGCACACCCAATGCGATGCGGAGGTCACGCGGCCTTCGCTTGCACGCCGAAGTTAAAACACTCCGCAACAAACGCACCCGGCACCCGCGTTGCTAGGCTTTGCGAGGTTATCGTTAACTGCGTCACCCCGCTCCAGTGCTGCGCGCTTTAGTTTCACTATGCGCCAGCCGACATAACCAAGACCGTTCCAGCGGAACGGATGCATATAGCCGCCGGCAAGGGCAAGAATGTGAGTTGTTGATAGGTGCCAACGGCCCGCCGCAACTATTCTGGCGAACCCTGATTGATCCAGCACTCAAGATCCCAGTCTACGAGACCACCGGTGAGTTGGCGCAAGAAAGCTCCCGCGCTGGAACAACACCAGTGCCGGATACGCGGGCACCTGCGAACTGAGCTAGACGCCTAACCGCGAGGCTGACGGCACAGCGAAGGGGCAAAAAAACCGGCGTGTCTGCCATGCCATCACCCGGGCGCTGGCATCAGCAGTTCAAGGTTCCGTAGATTCCACAGGTGAGGTAAGCGCCGTTCCCCAGCGGATCGAAAATCACAGGGCATCGCCCAGCCGGTCACCCATCTTGGCGTAGGTCTCGATGTGGTTGGCACTCTGCGTCACGAGGTCATCGGCAAACTTGATGCGGCCGCGCGGGAACAGCGTGATGACGCACGAGCCGCCAAACTTGAAATAGCCCTTCTCCTCACCCTTGGCCACCGGCCGGCCCGGCACGTAACTCTGATTGATGCTGCCGACATTGGTCGCGCCCACCTCAAGGATCGCCACGGTGCCGAAGCTCGGGGCCTCCAGCAACGTGAGCACACGCTTGTTCTCAACGAGGTAGCGGATGTTGCGTCGTAGCGCGATGGGGCTGACCGAGTAGAGCCAGCCGTTGATGAGCCGCGGTTCGTCTGGTGTGCCGGCCACCGGAAAGTGAAAGCGGTGGTAATCCACCGGACACAGACGCGAAATGAGCATCGCGCCGCCGGCGTATTTTTCCGCGAGCGCCGCGTCGCCCAACAGCTCAGCAAGGGTGAATTTCGCGCCTTTCACATAAAACCCATCGGCCGCGTCCACGTCGGAAAACGCCAGATGCCGACCGTCCGCCGGTAGCGAAGCCACTCGGTCACCGGTCGCAATCGGCCGCGCCCCCGGTTTGAGTGCGCGATAAAAGAACGCGTTGAAAGTCCGGTAGAGCAGCGGCGATTTCGCGAACTCGCTGTGGTCGAGGTTGTAGTCGAGCACGAAGGGCAGCACCTTGGCCGCGCTGTAGCGCCGCGACATCCGCCAGCCGAAGTAGGCCGAGAAAAACCGCCGCCTCACCAGCAGCCACACGAAGGCACTGCCGACGGGATTTTCGTAGGCGAAGCGCAGCCACTTCTCGCCGTAGACTTGCTCGGTCTCGAGCACGCCGGTGTAGCGGTTAAAATAACGGATCGGTTCGCGAGTCGCCATCGGTCCACTCAAGCGTTCGCCGGGTATCGGTCAACGCCCATGCTGGGTCGCGAGCCGTGTTGGTAGGGCAGACGTGGCGAGGGCGTCAGGTCACAAACGTAGATATAGTGATCTGGGCCTCGGAGGAGCCGGATGACGACTGCGTTCACGCCCCGAATACGCGGTCCTAGCGGCAATATGGGTAATGAGACTGCTTGGCCGCAGGCCGCGAGCTAGCTCGCGCGATTGCCCACCGAGCGCTAGAAAGTAGGTAGCCTACCAACTCAAACGGACCACCACCCATGAGGTCAGGAGGGATTCAGATGTCGACGGTCGAGGCATGGTCTAGGCGTGGCCCTGTCCGGCCATCTGCGCAAGGGGAAGGCGGGGGGCTCAGCAGCGGGACGCGACTAAGACCGTTTTGCGTAAGCGCGTGCACGTAGGGCAGCAGCGCCGGCCTGGTGAGCAGTTCGACGAACAGCGGGTCATCCTCGAGAATGTTGAGGATACGGGTGCTTTTCTCGCCATGGATCTGGTTGCGGTCGGCCGGAACTTGCGGTGGCCAGACAGCTTGGTGTCCGGCGGGATATCCGGTCCGGCGACGAGCAACGGCGGCATCGAGCGCGGCGAGTAGGTAGGCCACATGGTCGGCGTTGGGAAAGTTTTCGAGGACGAGGTAGCCCTGAGTCTCAAATAAAAGCGTTCAGCGGTGGTGGGGATAGTCGGGGTAGCCGTGGGAAAGTGCCCCATCTTTTGGTCCACCCCCGGCCCGCATCAATCTTGGAGCAGTTGATTGTTCAACCCTGCGCGGGTAGCCCTATGGAGATCAGGTCGCTATGTGCTATTTTTCCTAGCCCAAGTATGTCCGCTCGGTGCTAGGGCCACAACCATTCGGTTCTGCCCTTTAATTGTTAACGAATGGCAGGCGTGAGCGGGGGAGGCTCTGGCCTACGACTTAGACGGCAACTTGGTGGAGGATGGGCTGTGTAGCTTTGCGTGGGATGCCGAAAATCGGCTGGTGGCGATGACGAGCAGCTTGCTGAAACGGGTGGGGTTACGCGGGATCAATCGGCATTTGCAGGTTAGCAGGCACGCTGCCGCGGAGGAGTGAGCCGAGACGCTTCTGCAACGAATCCTGATCGATCTGGAAAACCTCGCTGATGGACTTTCCATCGGAGTTACGGTGTCTTAAAACATGGGGATTCCTAGATTAGGACTATTGGTTAAATAGCTCGCTGCCAAACTCATCCGGTGCATGAAACAGGCCGGGCGTAATCTTTTATACCCCTGCCCGCCTGCGCACGGTGCAGGCTGCTGGATTTGGCCTCCAAAAGGTCATCCTGACGGATGCCCTGCGGAGCTTTCCGCCCGATGGATTTGAACTGCGAATGGTAGTCCATGCCCGGGATCTTGGCGGTCACCTAGACCGGCTGTGGCTACCGGGACAATCGGCCCCAAACTCAGGGCAGTTCGTCTTCAAATCCCTCCATTTGTATTCCCATCCGGGTTTGGCAGGGAATTAGCTGTTACGATCGGGCAAACAAACGGGTCGATACCGGTTCGGCGCTTGACTGGTCCCCGGCGGTGGAGTTTCGATTACATTCTACCAACCGGACCAGTCTTCCCAGGCTGTTAACGTTCCATCCAAACTACCAAGCAATGCAAACGAAGAATCCATTCCTGAAATTCCTGCTGACCGGCGCTTTTGCGTTCTGTCTCGCAGCCGCCAACGCCGTTTACGGCCAGGCTATTACGACATCGTCACTCACGGGTACGGTCACCAATGCCAACGGTCAACCGGTCGCTGGTGCCGCGCTCACGATTCAGCACGTGCCCACGGGATCAAACTACACCGCGATCAGTCGTGCCGATGGCACCTTTGTATTGCGCGGCCTGCGCCCGGGTGGTCCCTACACGATTGGCTCCGCTTCCTCCGGCTTAGTGCCGACGCAGTTACGTGAAATTTATCTGGATATCGATCGCGGTGCCGATGTCACCGTCCGCATGGAGAGCGAAGATGTCGTCACGCTCGATCGCTTCGAGGTCACCGCCACGGCCGAAGACACCTTGTTTGACTCGATCAAGACCGGCTCCGGCACCTACCTCACCAGCGACGACATCAACAATATGCCTGCCGGCGACCGTTCCATCAACGCCTTGGCCCGCATGGATCCGCGCATCAGCTACAACCGCGATCCGTTTGACCGCGGGATTTCCGTCAGCGGTCTGAGCAATCGTTTCAACAGCATCCAAGTGGACGGTGTCAGCGCTTCCGATCCCTTCGGCCTCAACGCCAACAACACCGCCGCCGAGCGCAACGTCATCCCGGTGGACTCGCTCGAGGCCCTGTCGGTTGATACCTCGCCCTACAATTCCCGCAATGCCGGCTTTGTCGGCGCCCGCATCAACGCCATCACCAAGAGCGGCACCAACGAGTTCAAGGGTTCCGCTTACTACACCTATCGTGGTCGCTCAGTTTTGGGTGGCATCGAGATGGTGGGTCAGGAACTCGACGAAGTCAGCCGTCCGATTGCCGAGTTTTCCGAAGAGACCCTCGGGCTCACCCTCGGTGGCCCGGTCATACCCAATAAGCTGTTTTTCTACGTTGCCTATGAGACGGTGGACGAAGTGCGCATCCCGCCGTCGCCGGCGTTCGCGGTTGATCAGACCACGTTGGGTCAGATCACCCAAGCCCTCACCACGCTCGGCTTCACCCCTGGCAGCGCCACGCCGCCGGCCGGCAACGTGCTCACCGACGATAACATCTTGGTGAAGCTCGATTGGGAGATTAACTCCAATCATCGCGCCACCCTCCGCTACAATAACGTGGAATCCTCCCGCCCGACCTTCCCAGGCTTCGGCACCGGTGGGTCGCAGAACAACTTCTCCTACGATTCCCACTGGTATGACCAGAGCATCAAGAACGAGTCCTACATCGGGCAATTGATCAGCCGCTGGTCTGACCGCTTGAACACCGAGTTCTCCTACTCGCGCAGCACCTACGACTCGATGCCGATCAACAATACCCGCCAGCCACAGGTGCAAGTGCGCAATGTCCCCGTCGCCGGCTCGAACAGTGCCTTCATCATGTCCGGCACCGAGCGTAGTCGCCACGCCAACATTCTGGAGGTCGTGACTGACACCGCCGAGTTGTTCGCCTCCTACGAACTGAACGATAATCACACCCTGCAAGTCGGCTTTCAGTATGACATGGCCGACGTCTACAACCTCTTCGTGCAAGATGCTCTTGGCCGCTATGAGTTCGAGAACCTAGCCCAGTTACAGGCCTTGGCCTCCAACAATACCGGCACGGTGCAATACCGCCTGTTCGCCTACAATCAGATCCTGCCCGGCGTAAATCCTGCCGCCGAGTTCGGCGAGACCAACGCCGGCCTCTTTATCAACGATGTTTGGCGGGTTAGCCCCAGCCTGACCCTCAATATCGGTGCCCGCGTCGATGTCCCCGGCTTGCCGGATGCCGTGCCGTTCAATCAGTCTTTCCTGACTACGTTCGGCGTGCGCAACGACCACACCTACGATGGCGACCAAGTCTTCCAGCCACGCTTCGGCTTCAACTGGCAGCCCAATACTGAGAAGCGCACCATCGTCCGTGGCGGCTTTGGTCTCTTCTATGGCCGCGCGCCCCGCGTGTGGGTTTCCAACAGCTATTCCAACACCGGTGCTAATTTCCGTTCCTACTCCGCTGGCACCTCTGGCGGCGGCCTACAGGCCCCGGTGATTTCGGCCAATCCGGACAACCAGTCGGTTACGGCCAGCGTGCCCCCCGCGCAGCAGGTGGCCTTCATTGATCCTGAATTCCAGTTGCCGTCCCGTTGGAAGGGCAACCTCGCCGTCGAGCGGGCTCTTGGTTTCTGGAACCTCAAGGCCGCCGCTGAGTATGAGAAGACTTGGGTGAAGAAGGATATCTTCTACGAGAACATCAACATCGCCCAGACCCGCACCGGTCCCGATGGCCGCGCCATGTATTTCAACAATTACACGGCGGCTTCCAACGGCACCCGCTTGGTCAACACCAGCTTCACCAACCGCATCATCAAGCTCGCCAACACCGATGAAGGGGGCACCGATTCCCTCACCTTCTCTCTGGAGCGCCCGCGCACCAAGGACGGCTGGTATTGGCGCGTCGCCTACGTGAACACGAGTGCCACCGAGGTGCTCTTCGGCACCTCCTCGGTCGCTGCTTCCAACTGGCAGAACCGTTCGGTCTTCAACACCAACGCCCAAGAAAAGAAGCGCAGCGAGCTTGAGATCAGCGACAAGGTGATTTTCAACCTCACCAAGGAGTTCGAGCTCATCAAGGGCAGCAAGACGACCTTCTCGCTCTTCTACGAAGGCCGCAGCGGCTATCCCTACAGCCTCGTGTTCAACTCCGACGCCAACGGCGACGGCCTCACTAACAACGACCTCATCTACGTCCCGACCGCGAACGATCCTCTGGTCCGCTTCGCCACCGCGACAGATCAGGAAAACTTCGGCAAGATCGTCAGCCGCTTCGGCCTGACTCCCGGTCAGGCGGTCAAGGCGAGTTCCGAGACCTATCCTTGGGTTAATCAGTTCGACTTCGGCATCAAGCAGGCAGTCAAACTTCCCGGCTGGCGCCATCGCGTGGTGCTCGGTCTCGACATCCTCAATGTCGGCAACCTGCTGAACAACGAGTGGGGCCTCATCCGTGGCTCCAACCAGTTCTTCCGCAAGTTTCAGACCGTGTCGAACGTCTCCTTCGACGGCGTGAACAACCAGTATGTCATCAGCAACGTGGACGCCAATCTAGCCAATGGCGCGCCCTTCGCCCCGTCCCTCGGTCGTGGTGAGCCGGCCGCCTCCCGCTGGTCGGCCATGTTGAGCGCCCGCTACGAGTTCTAAGTTGGTTCGCGCAGTAGTTCGCGCTAGTCACTTCCAGAGCGGCCACTTCGGTGGCCGCTCTTTTTTGGGCCTCGGCGGGCTCGTCGCCAGGTCAATTTGCCCGGTGTTGCTCGCGGTATTCGCGGGGGCTTAGGCCGGTTGAGGCACGGATAGTTTTGTTGAAATAGTGCAGGTCGGGCAGACCCACTTCTGCCGCGATGGATTTCACGGCCATCGTGGTATTCGTCAGCAAGTGCAGCGCCCGCTCGGTGCGCCGCTGGCGAATGTAGCCCTCCACCGTAAAACCAAAGTGGGCCTTGAAGAGGCGCGTAAGGTGGTTGTGCGAGATGTCCGCCTGTTGCGAGATGCTTGGAATCGAGAGCGGCTCGGCGAGATGCACCTCAATTTCCCGCACCGCTTGGTTGAGCGCCGGATGCATTTTTTTTCGCGGCGTGTGCTCGGAATAAGGGTGATTCACGAGCTGCCACAAAACTTCCCAGAGGCGCACCGAGGCGCGGCAGGGCATGGACGGCAACCAGCCGGCGGCCTCGTCCACCGACCGGGCCATTGGACCGTAAGCCTCGCCCAGATCCTGCATCGCGCGCACCGGCACGAGGTCACCCCTGTGCGCTAGGCGGAAGTGCGCGAAGGCGTGCCAAGATTCGCCCTTGAAGCGATACACGATCCGCGCATTAGGTGGCGTCACACTCACACGGCCGGGCGCGATTTCGAATTCGCGCCCGTCAATGGAGAGCAAACCGTGATAGTTGTAGAGATGCAGGCACCAGAGCTCCGGCAGGTGAAACCGCTCCTCCTTCTTCCGCCGGCCGTGCACGGCTCGGCCCGCCAGCACCAATTGCGGCGGATTCTTCAGCGGCATCTGCCAGATGACCGGATCCATTGCCTTGAAGTTCAGGCCTCGCTGAGCCGCGCGATCACCGCCGGCAGCAGGGCGTGTTCGGCCGCATGCACCTTTTGCGAGAGTGCCTCCAGCGTGCCGCCGGGCTCCACGCACACGACGGCCTGGTCAATGATCGGACCGCCATCCACCTCAAGCGTCACGTAGTGCACCGTGCATCCGGTCACCTTCACCCCGCGTCGCCACGCCTGACCAATACCGTCCAAACCCGGGAAACTCGGTAGCAGGCTCGGATGCAGATTGATGATTTTCCCGGCAAAAGCGTTCAGGAAACCCGGCTTGATCACGCGCATGAAGCCCGCGAGCACCACCAAGTCCGGTTGGCAGGCCTGAATCGCTGCGATGTAGCGCGCTTCGCCTGCGCCCTCCAGCTTGGTCTTGAAAGGTGCCGGATCGAGATATGCCACCGGCACGCCAAACTGAGCAGCCAAGGCCAAGATGCCCGCATCGGGCCGGTCGGAAAAAACCTGCACGACCCGGGCGCGACCCAACCAGCCCGCCGCCTGCGCCTGTAAAATCGCCCCAGCATTTGAACCGCGGCCAGAACCAAGGATGACAACGCGCATGATGGTTACACTTCCCCCGCCGCCCGGATTTTAGCGATGAGCTTCGTGGTGCTGAAGCCCGGCAGGTAAGGGAGAAATTTTATCTCCGCGCCAACCTTCTCCAACTCGACCCGCTCCTCCGGATTAAGTTTTTCGAGCGTGTAGTCGCCGGCTTTACAGTAGATGTCCGGCCGCAAGACCCGGATTTCCGGCACCAGCCGCGGCTCGCGAAAAATAATGATGCCACTGACAAACCACAGCGCCCCCAGCGCATAGGCCCGCTGCTCCTCCGACATCACCGGCCGCGTCGGGCCTTTCAGCGCCCGCACACTCTGGTCGCTGTTGATCGCCACATACAGGGCGTCGCCGAGCCGGCGGGCCTCCTTCAGGTAATACAGGTGGCCGGTATGCAGGAGATCGAAAACCCCGTTGGTCAGCACCAGTTTCTTCCCGGCGGCGTGCAATTTCGCCCGCTCGGCCATCGCGTCATCAAGGGTGAGCAGTTTCGAGTTTTCGAGTTTCACGCGTGGCAGCAACTGTCGCATGCCGGTCTGCCGTTGTAAATTAACTTTCCTGTCGCCGCCCTCAGAAGAACTTCTTGGCTTTTTCGAAGAAGCTCTTGGAGGTCGGCTCGTTGGCGTCGCCGCTCACGCGGGCAAACTCCTCGAGCAGTTTGCGCTGCTCGCTGGTGAGCGCAGTCGGCACCTCGACCTGCACGCGCACGAGCTGGTCGCCTTGGCGGCTGCCACGGAGCGAGGGCATGCCCTTTTCGCGCAGTCGGAAAGTCGTGCCGCTCGGCGTGCCCGTCGGGATCTTCAACGAGGCTTTCCCAAACAAGGTCGGCACCTCGATCGTGCCACCGAGGGTCGCGAGGGTAAACTTGATGGGGATCTCGCAGAACAGGTTGTCCTCCTGCCGCTCGAAGAGTTCATGCTCCTTCACATTGAGCACGATATAAAGGTCACCGGCAGCGCCGCCGGCCAAACCGGCCTCGCCGTTGCCGGCCGAGCGCAGCCGGGAGCCGCTATCCACCCCGGGAGGAATGCGCACATTGAGCTTCGTCGTCTTCGCCACACGGCCTTCGCCGTGACAGGCGGTGCAGGGTTTTTCGATTTTCACCCCGGCGCCATTGCAGGTCGGACAGGTGCGACGGATCTTAAAGAAACCCTGCGAGGCAATCACCTCGCCGTGGCCGGCACAGGTCGGGCATTTGACCCGCTTGGAGCCGGGTTCAGCCCCATTGCCGGCGCACCGCTCACACGTAACGTTCTTGCGGAAAGAAATTTCCTTCTCCGCCCCACGGGCCGCTTCTTCCAGAGTGATCTCCAGATCATAGCGCAGGTCGGAACCGTCACGGCCGTCTTCACGACTGCCACCGCCACCAAACATTTCGTCGAAAACACCGCCACCACCGCCGCCGCCGCGCTGGCCGAAGACCTCGCGGAAAACATCGAAAGGATCGTGGAAGCCACCGCTGCCGCCGCCGGGCCCGCGCGCCGCGCCGCCGCCCATGCCGCCTTGGAAGGCCGCGTGGCCGTAACGATCATACGCCGCACGTTTCTCAGCGTCATTGAGCACATCGTAGGCCTCGGAGACTTTCTTGAACATCTCCTCCGACTCCTTGTTACCCGGGTTTTTATCCGGGTGATATTGCACGGCCTTCTTGCGGTAGGCCTTCTTCAGTTCCTCCGCCGTCGCGGTCTTACCGACCCCGAGCAGTTCGTAATAATCTTCTTTGGCCATGGGAACGATGATCAGGCTTTGGCGGCACCACTGGAAACGACCACGGAGGCCGGACGCAGCAGGCGACCATTTAGTAAATAACCGATGCGAATCACATTTAGCACGGTGCCTTCGGGCACAGCGGCGCTCGGTTGCTGCGCAAGCGCCTCATGCTGATGCGCATCAAACGGCTGGCCGGCGGGATTGATCTCGGTGAGTCCATGGTTGGCGAGCGCGGACTTCAGCTGGTTCATCACCATCTCCACGCCGCCGGTGAGGGTGGTGAGCTCCGCATTTGGCTGCTTTGCCGCTGCGAGGCCAAGGCCAAGATTATCGAGCACCGGGAGCAAATCCTCAAGCACGCGGGAAGCCGCGTATTGGCGCAGCTCGTCTTTTTCGCGAGCGACCCGCTTACGGAAATTTTCCTGGTCGGCAGCCGCTCGCATAAAACGATCGTAGTGCGCGGCCACCTCGGCTTTGGCGGCGGCCAGTTGTTCCTCGAGAGAGGGCAGGGCCGCCGCGGCCGCAGGTGCAGCCGTCGCAGAGGCTTGGGTGGTGTCGTCGGTTTCGGTGGATTCAGGACTGTTCATGGAAAAGGGTCATTGAACTACGGCTTTTTGCTTTCTTCAAGCGTGTCGGTGAACCCGTTGAATATGTTTGGATTCCGACGGCCGAGCTCGCGCTTGACATCGCTCCCGGCACGCAGCGCGTGATCCACGGCGTCCGCCAACTCCTGCGGTAGGAGGCCGCCCACCGCCCCACCCAGCACAAAGAGCTGATCAAGCGAGGCCGGTAGCATCAACTGACGCATCTCGGTGACATTCTCAAAGGTCCGGTCGAGCTTGAGCTGATATTCACTGATCACAGGCTCCCGCCGCGTATAATCCGCCACCAAAAGTCGGTCGAAGCGCACCTCCAGAAGGTGGATTTGCAGCGGACGCTTGGGGGTCTCCTTGCTCACGCCGGGTTTAGTGGGTGCAAAATAACCGCGAAAAACCTCCGCGTTGGTGCGGCCATCGGCGCGTTTCACCAGTGCGACCAACGCGATATCCAACTTGATGCGGGCAAACACCGGCCGATCGGTAAAGAGCGTGAACAATTCCGCATCGGCCTCAAACTCGCGCACGAGCAGAAACTCCGCGCGCGGAAAAGTGGGGGGATTGTTGATCGCCACCCCCCGGGCCACTATGTGCCCGGTAAACGGGTTAACCATCAGGCTTTGCACATTCGCCTCGAAACCCGTGCGCTCGCGCAGCCATTTCGTCGCGAGCGTCGGGAGCAGGAGCATCCACGCCAGCGCCAGCAGCGCGCAAAGGACTACGCAAAAAACCAGCAGCTTGGCCATGATGCCTCCCCGCAGAGGATAACTGGGGCCCGCAAAACGCATGGCGTCAGGCAAAATTTTCAGTGATCAGTAGAATTCCCGACTCGTTGGCCACCCCGGAGAAATCCCCGGCATAAGGCAGGAGGGCATTATCCCCTCGGCCTAGGGTCACTTTGCCGAAGTGCAGGCTGCCACTCACCACGCTGAGGAGGCGGGGTTGCTGGCCGGCAGTAAAATTAAGTTTCTCTCCCGGCCCGAGCACCACCCGACGAATCCGAAATTCCTCGCACTCGGCGATGACCGCAGAGGTCGGTGCGCCGCGCACGGGTGTCGGTTCGAAGTCGTCCCACTGGATGCATTTTAAGGATTCTGACACGTGCAACTGGCGCGGCTTGCCATCCAGCCCCACACGCCCCCAGTCGTAAACGCGGTAAGTGGTGTCGGAATTTTGCTGGATTTCCAATATCAAGTTGCCGGCATCAATCGCGTGGACCTGACCGCTCTGCACCAAAATCGAATCGCCCTCGGCCACGCGGAACTTATGCACGCAACTCTCTACAGTCTGCTCGATGATCGCTTTCTCGAAACTGGCCCGGGTGACGCCTTTCTTCAAGCCGACAATCAATTGTGCACCCGGAGCCGTGTCGGCGATATACCAGTTCTCGGTCTTGGGCTCGCCTTGGAGCTGGGCGGCAATCGCCGCCGGCGGATGAACCTGCAGGCTGAGTCGCTCGCGACAATCGAGCCACTTGACCAATAGTGGGAAAGGTTTTTCCGCAGGCCACTTGGGTCCCATGATTTCGGCCGCGTGTTTACGCAGCAACTCCCGTAGGGTGACTCCATCGTGCGGGCCGCCTGCGACCACTGACTTGGCCTCCGGACGGTCCACGATCTCCCAGCTTTCACCAATCGGCTGCGCGCCCGGCAGGGTGCGCCCGAAAGTGGCCTCAAGGGCGCGGCCGCCCCAAACGCGTTCTTGATAAAGTGGCTGGAAAAGAAGGATTTCTCGCATGACTGGTGCTTTGGTTTTTTTGTGATTCGGACGGCGAGGGTGTTTACATTTGACCGACTTGCCGTTTAGCGTGAAATCCGCCTCTGAATTACTGGATGGCCCACACAAATGCCCAAGTCGGAGACTTCAAACTCAAATAACGGCCCTTCTTATCAGGGACCCCGTTATCAGCCCAATTGGCTCGCCGCTCTGATTTGCTTCGTGCTCTCGGCGCTGCTACTGGTGGCATTGGTCGATTACCTGCCCGGCCAGAGCAGTATCGCCAATACCCACCCCACCACCACCAATCTGGTGGGCCTGTGGGGTGCCAACAGCGTTTGGGTGCTCTATTTTACCATCGGAGTAAGCACTTGGCTCCTGCCGGTTTTTCTACTCTGGCTGCTCTATGTGGCGGTGCGCAACGCCCGCCGGTTGGCCGGCACCCGGCTGGTGGCGATGGTCATCTGCATCACCGCGCTGTCCGGTCTGCTAGCGATGTTCGAGAGCATCACCAGTAGCGATTATTTTCCAAATGGCCTCGGCGGCTGGCTCGGCAGTCTGGTTTACCAGAGCGGCCTGCGTGACACCCTCGGGATATTCGGTGCGGGCCTGATGTTCAGCACGGTCTATCTTTTCGGCCTGATGTTCATCTTTACCAAGGACATCGGCGCAGAATTCGAACGCTATTTTGCAACCTTTCACGCCTGGCGGGCCGCCCGGGCCGCCACGAAGGCTGAACAAGCCGCCGCTCGCCAGAAGGCCCGCGAAGAGCGTGAAAAGGCGAAAGCGGTCGTTGCCAAGACCGCCCTCGTGACCGCGCCAGTCGGTCCGACCGGCAACAAAAAGATGGTGATACCCTTGGCCAAGGACGAACCCATCGCCAAGACCGCCGCCGTCAAACTCCTAGAAAAAACGACCCCAGTGAACGAGCCCAAGACTGCTCCCACCGAAAAAATTTCACTGCATATCGTTAAACCCGACGAACTGAAAAAGGCCAAGGCTACCGTGCCCTTGAGCACAGACGCCAATTATGAATTCCCGCCGCTGGGTCTGCTGCAGGATCAGGTAAAGCCTGCCGCCGCCAACAGTGAGGAAGAGCACCGCCAAAATGCCGAGAATCTGCTCCGTATCCTCGGCGAGTTCGGCGTGGAGGTCACCCTCGGCGAGATCCATGTCGGCCCGGTCATCACGCGCTACGAAGTCGTGCCCGCCCCTGGCGTGCGCGTCGAAAAAATTGCCGGTCTCGACAAGAACATCGCCCTCGGTATGCGCGCCCAGTCGGTGCGTATCCTCGCACCCATTCCCGGCAAGGCCGCCGTTGGCGTCGAAGTGCCCAACCAGCACCCCACCCCGGTCGGTATGCGCGAAATCATTGAGAGCGAAGACTGGGCCACGGCCAAGGCCGAGTTACCCATCGCGTTGGGCAAGGATGTCTCCGGCAAGCCACTCATCTCCGACCTGACCAAGATGCCGCATCTGCTCATCGCCGGCGCCACCGGTTCGGGCAAATCTGTCTGCATTAATTCCATCGTCGCCTCGATCCTCTACTCCAAGAGCCCGAAGGATGTGCGCCTCATCATGGTGGACCCGAAGGTCGTTGAACTGAAGATTTTCAATTCCCTGCCACACATGCTCATTCCTGTGGTCACCGAGGCCAAGAAAGTCCCCGGTGCCCTCAAGTGGCTGCTCAGCGAGATGGAGCAACGCTACCAGATGTTCGCCAAGGTGAACGTCCGCAATATCCTCGGATTCAATTCCCGTAAAAAAGGCGCCAAACTCGACCCCGCTGAAGAAGCCCAGGCCAAACTGGCGGGGGTTGACCCAGACACCATCGATGAGACCGATATTCCCGAGCGCCTGCCCTATATCGTCGCCATCATCGATGAGCTCGCCGACCTCATGATGGTCGCTCCAGCGGAAATAGAAAATTCCATCGCCCGCCTCGCCCAGCTCGCCCGTGCCGCCGGCATCCATCTCATCATTGCCACCCAACGGCCCTCGGTGAATGTCATCACCGGCGTCATCAAGGCCAACCTCCCTTCGCGCATCGCCTTCCAAGTGGCCTCACAGGTGGACTCCCGCACCATCCTCGACACCAAGGGGGCCGACACGCTCATCGGTCGCGGCGACATGCTCTTCTCCCCACCCGGCAGCTCTAGGCTCGTCCGAGCGCAAGGCGCGTTCGTCTCGGACGAAGAGGTGCAGGCCTTGGTCGATTTCCTCAAGCGCAACGGCCCGCCGCAGTATGCCCAGTCGGTGCAGCAGCAGATTGATCGCGCCGCCTCCGAGGATGACGAAGAGGGTGACAGCGAAGGCACGGATGGCGATCTGGGCGACGACGAGGAGTTGTTCCAACAGGCGCTCGACG
>JBDNGL010000337.1:0-4837 GCA_041689285.1 Opitutaceae bacterium | reverse complement strand
GGATGTTTTATTAGATGGTTTAGGAGGATGACGAGCTTCCGCATGACGGCGGTGAGCGCGACTTTCTTGGGCTTACCCGCCGCCACTAACCGTTGATAAAATGCCTTCAGGATCGGGTTGAAACGGGCCGCTACGAGCGCGGCCATGTAGAGCACGCGTCGCACTTGGACCCGGCCGCCGCGGATGGTCCGACGTCCTCTGAGCACGCCGCTGTCGCGGTTGCAGGGCGCAACCCCGGCCAGCGCCCCCGCTTCATTGCGACTGAGTTTTCCCAGTTCGGGCATTTCCGCCAGTCGCGTCGACGCGGTTACTTTCCCGATGCCGACGACCTGCTGCAGGCGTTCGCTTTGTTGCTTGAGCGTGGCGTCATCGTTGATCTGTTTTTCGATCATCGCCTCAAGCTGCTCAACCTGGGTTTGCAGCTGCTTGATGAGGCGAGCGCCCAACTTCCTCACCACTGGGTCGCGCGTCTGGGCCAGTCGCTGCTCTTCGGTCGAGAACGTGACCAGCAACTGCTCCCGGCGCTGGACCAGCGCCGCCAACCTTTTCCGCTCCGGCGCAGGCGCCTCCAGCGCGATGGGCTCCAGGAGTTCGCCGAACTCGCGCAACACCGCCGCGTCAATCTCATCGGTCTTGGCCAGCAATCCCTGCGCCTGTGCAAACGCTCGAATGCGCGCCGCATTCACCAGGCTGACGACAATCCCGGCCGCCCCAAGCGCTTCCAGTAAGTCGCGCTCATATCCTCCGCTCGGTTCGCAAATCACCCACGCCGGCTCCGGCAGTTTTCCAGGACTTTAACCAACTGGGCGATCCCCGCCGTGTCATTCGTGAAGCGAGACGGGCTTTCCCCGGCCAACGAAATGTCCAGCGCATCCTTGCTGATATCTATTCCGACGTAAGCCGGACTTGGTTCTGATTTTGATTTATTCATAGGACTCTGTCTTGCGATACGAGCTGGAGCCCTTGCGGGCCGCGCTCCACCAACGGTTCGAGTTTCGAGATGAATTCCGAGCCGACCCTGCTGACCCACGAAATCGTTTTCACGCTTCAAGGCCTAATCGGTCTGACTCAAAAAGGGCGCCGCCAACCCGGTCTGATTGCGGCTTCCTCCGACGAGCCAATTACCCATTCTCGGAAGCCGCAATCAGACCTTTACCGTTCAAGATACAAGGCCGTTGTTTGTTAGTTATTTGGTGTTCGGACAGTCTTGAATGATCCCCATCCGGCACGTCTCCCGCCAGCCCGCCGCCGAGGAGAAGACTGAAAAAGGGGTCGTTGTCTTACATGGATACATTGTAGGTATCGACAGTTCGCAACGATCCCCAAACCTGATCCCCAACGGCGCGCGTCGCGCCAGCGCCGAGCCGCTGTCACGCCGTCTGCTTGCTCCTTCGCTTGCGCTCAGTCCGCAGGAGTGCGACCCCGCCGGGGAAAGCCCACGGCACAAGAATTTGCCGTAGGGGCGGCGCTCCGATAGGATCCGCGCCGACACATCACGTCCCCCGTCCGCTCCGCTCCCGGTTGCCGAGTCGTGCCCTTCTTGAAGTGACGGGGGGGCCACTGACCCCGGCTGACCGGGTGCCCCCTCAACCTCGCGCGGCCGGTGCGCGCAAGCGTGCCCCGCGCGGCGCAAGGGTCGAGGCTCGCCCTCGCCCGCCCCGAGCGGCGGGCAACAGCGTTGCGCACGGACGTCGGGCAAAAGACAAAGCCCGCCGCCGCGCGCAGAGGGGCCGCAGCGCCCCCCTCTCCGAGAAACCGTGGGCTCGCCCGTCATTCCGCCGGGCGTTTGGTCGCCCCAAGTTCCCCATCGGCTCGAATTGCCCGCCACAAGGCCGAGAAGGAGGGCAAACTCCGCGCCCTTAAAGCCGCTTGCCGAAGGGCTGGGCCATGCCCGGCCCCGACGCCAACGGCCTCGCTCCCCAGCGGCCTCAAATCAAACGGCGCGCTAGGTTTGCGCGACGAACGCATCAACCACCTTGAGGATATGAGCTCCTAAATCAACCTGTCCCCTTGTTTAGCCAACCTTGTTTGGCGACGCCACCGCCACCCAGCCGCCGCCCTGGGCGGTCACGGCGAGGCCCGCAGCGCGGGCCTCGCCCGCCAACAGCTCCTAGAGCCCGGATTGACCGCGTATAATATTGGGCGCGGTGGTTGGTGCGACAAATCAGCGGCGGGCGAAGATAAAAAACGGTCCGCCGCAACGCGCGGCTGGACCGGGCTCACCATCGCTCGAATCACGAGGCGGGAGAGAAAGGAATGGTGGATTTATGCAGCACGATGCGTAGCGAACCGTCGTCCCCGCGACGGAATACCCAGGTTTTTTCCACGATGGTTTTCTTACCCGTGTCGTCAGTCAGGATCACGTGCCCCATGGTGATGCCGAGGTTACCCTCGATGTAGGTGCCTTCGTTTACAAAACGAGCCGAGGCCCATGGCTTGAGCGCGAAGCCCGCGTCGTCGGGGAAGTCAGCATCTCCGCCGACGAAGTATGCAAGTGCGCCTTGCCGCGTGGTGCGGAAGGTCTGCTCGCCGTGCGTCAGGGTGGGTTTGAAGAGCACCGGGGCCGCCTCATAATTGTAGGCGGCGTCGATAATCTGCTCGGCCAGCGCACGCGCATCGCCGCCTTCGCGATGGGTCTTTGAGATCGCAAGCAGAGCGTCGCACCAACCCTGCTGAGCGGTTTCGAGCTGGGCCACAGTGATCGGCTCCGGGCCGCCGTGAATCTCCGCCCTAGCCGGGGTGAGAGCGGCAAAGGCAAGGCCTAGCGAGGCAATGATAGAACGAATAAGGAGGGAGGGCATTTTCACGGTTGGGTTGAACTCACGATCCGGCACCAAAAACCCAGCCTAGTTCCCTTAATCTCGTCACAATGGAAAAAAGAGGTGATTTTCTCCCCGCTTTCCCCGGTCGTTTCGTGGTGCTTAAAAATCGCCCGGACCCGGCCGCAGTGTGATCGTCTCCGCTACCGTGTTCGCGTCGAGCGCGGTCAAGCCGACCACGGCCTCGGCCACGCTAGCGGCGGTCATAAAACGCTCCTTGGGCAGGTCGGAGCCGGCCCAGATCGGCGTCGCAATCGCACCAGGGTGAACCGCAAGCAAGCGCAGGCCGCTGCCCTTGGTCTCGGCCCTCAGACTGGCGGCGAGACCAGTTAGGCCGTGTTTCGCCACCGTGTAGGCCGCGCAACCGGGCAAACCAGTTTGCCCGCAAATAGAGCTGATAAACACGAAGTCGCCCGCGCCGCGCTCGCTGAACGCGGGCAAAAATGCGCGCGTGACCAGGTAGGCCGAATGCAGGTTGGCCGCGAGCAGGGTATCGAAAAGCTCGGGCGTCGTGTCAGCCAAGGGAGAGGGTGTGAACGCACCGGCGTTGTTGATGACGATATCTGGCACGCGTCGGAAGTTTTGGATACAGCAGCAGGCAGACGGGAGACGGCCTCGGCATCCGTCCCATCCCGCTCTCGCCTTCAAATGTAGCAAGTAACGGCCTTGTATCTTGAACGGTAAAGGCCTGAAAGACCGTTGCTGACCCTTTGGCTTGTCTCCCGGAGTTTACGGGCCATGCAGGCACCAAAAAGAAGGTGAAGGTTTGTGCCAGCCTATAAAGTAGCAAGTAACAGCCTGACCCCATCGGTTTGACCGCCTCCACGCTTTGGAGATTCCGGGCCATCCGCTCGATGTTCCGGGCCAGACCAAGAATTTCGTCGGTATCGACGTCAACGCGATCCCCGGCCGGGAAGTCGGCGGGTGCACCACCAGTTTTCCGCAGCGACTTGATCCGCTCGAAAAGCGAGCGGTCCCAAACTAGCCGGCGAGGACCAACAGGACGCATCCGGTGATGGAAAGCCCGAGGATATAATAGATCGGGCCGAGTTTACCGCGGAGGTCCTCGTGAACGACCATCGCGACCAAGGATATCGCCAAGCTAAGCGCCTGCGAAAGGATGAGGACCGTCTTCCGTTGGAGGGATTGAACATCTCCGCCGCGGATTTCGCCAATCAAGCGAGCAAGTCTAACCTAAAGGGAACGCGCGCGCAGGCTTTGGGGAACGAGTTTAATCTCCCTGCGCGGGATCGATTGGCCGGCCCGGTGATCCTGGGTGCGCGCTGCGGCCGGAGCGTAATGCCCGCCATCCATTCGTCGGAGAAAGTGGTGCCATCGGGGCACGACGGGCACGCCGCGCGGCGCGGCGTGCGCCGGTCGAAATCCTCGGATCACGCGAAGCCGGTCCGGCGGTAGTTGAGGGCGTGGGCTTGGCCGAAGGCGGCACCTATCCTGAAAGAGGTGACTTCTTGCGGCGTGTTATTCCCGCCAAATCCCATCGATGAGATGCGTGGCGGGATGCACGGGCACGCCGCGCTCGTTGCGGTGAAGCTGCGCGACGACGATATCCACGGCGTTGGCGGCGATGATGTCGTTGCACACAGCCATCCCGGGCAGGGCGCCGGGGGACTGCCAGTCGAGGGTGACGACCCGGCGCGCCGAGGGTGCAAGGGCGCGGAGCTCGGCGGCGACGGAGGCTGCGACGGGCCAGCCAACAATCAGGGCGTCGGGAGCGTGCCGGCGTGTCCATCGATGGAGCCCGCCGCGTTTTTCCGGCCAGGCGAACTGGGCGAGTTCGGCGGCGAGATCCGGCGCGGGGTGATTGACTTGGAAGGCCGCGAGGTGGACCCCGTGGATACGCTCGTGGATGCTGCGGTTGAGGATGGCGGCCGGCCGCACGCACCCTTCCTCGCGGAGGCGCTGGAGCGTGAGCCACATCGTGCGGTAATGGTGGTGACCCACGCGGTGCAGGGTGGGGCGCCAATCGGTGTTGCCGATGATGGCGCAGGCGAAGGCCG
>JBDNGL010000336.1:0-9614 GCA_041689285.1 Opitutaceae bacterium | reverse complement strand
GCCGCGTGATCACCGAAGAACGTATATTGATTCATGCTCATCGAGATACAAGATACGCACATTTTATCACGTTGTCCAGCAATTAGTTGTAAAATTTAGGAGTTCCCTCATGTGGCCGTGGTGGTGGGCGATGCCAACGATGCCAGTTTTTACTTTAACGGCAATCTCGTCACCGGAAGCGCCACCGTTGGCTCTTTCGCGAATCATTTTTCTCTGGGTGGTGATCCAACCGGCGACGGCCGCTTCTCGGGCAAGCTAGACGATGTGCGAGTTTTCACCTTCGCCCCCGGCACTTTCGTCCCAGCGATGCTAAGTTACACCGTAGTGCCCGAACCTTCGACCTATGCCGCGTTGGCCGGTGTGCTGGCCCTTGGCGCGGTGATGCTTCGCCGTCTGCGGCGCCGTTGAAATTCAACGGTCGGCTCTGCGCTCTTTTCTTGTGCGCTTGAGTTCTTTTGGGCCGGGCGCTGACTCCTGCCGATGAAGGTCGCGCTCGCATACGGTCAGGGGCATCTCGAGGTTGATCTGCCGGACAACACTACGGTCCTGCGGCCGCTGCCCCAGCCGGGGCTGCCCGATGAATACGCCGCGTTGCTGAGCGCGCTGGAGGCCCCGATAGGTTGCGAACCGTTGCGGGCGTGGCTGCAACCGGGGTGCAGGGTTTGCATCATCTTTCCCGACATCACGCGCGCGATGCCGAATACCCGGGTGTTGCCATGGGTGCTCGATTATCTGCACGGCCACGGGGTCCGCGACGAACAGATCGTGCTGCTCAATTCCACGGGCACGCATCGCCCCAATACCCCGGCGGAACTCGACGTGATGCTGGGCAAGGCCATCACTGCCCGCTATCGCGTGTTGAACCACTACTGTGAGCACGAGGAGGACCTCGTGCCGTTCGGCACCACGCGCACTGGGGCCCCCGCGCTCATCAACCGCCATGCCGCCGAGGCCGATGTGCGCATCCTCACCGGTTTCATCGAGCCGCATTTTTTCGCCGGTTTCAGCGGTGGCCCCAAGGCGCTCATGCCGGGCGTCGCGGGACTGAAGACCATCATCAGCAATCACGGCGCGGCCAACATCGGCAGTCCCAAGGCGACCTTTGGCATCAACGAGGGCAACCCGATCTGGGACGAAATGCTGGCGATTTCTCTGCGGGTGGGCCGGAGTTTTTTGCTCAACGTCAGTCTCAACGAGGATAAGCACATCACGGGTTGGTTCGCGGGCGATCTGCCGACGGCGCACCGGCCCGGGCGCGAGTTTGTGCGCGCGTCCGCGATGCAGCGCGTGGCCGCGCCCTTCGATGTCGTGGTGACGACGAACAGCGGTTATCCGCTCGACATGAACCTCTACCAAGGCGTGAAGGGCATGAGTGCAGCGGCCACGATCATCAAGCCGGGCGGCACCATCATCCTTGCCGCCGAGTGTCGCGAGGGCTTGCCGGCGGGCAGCCCGAGCGACCAATTGTTGCGCAGCGTGAAATCACCGGCCGAGCTGCTGGCCCGGATCGCCACGCCGGGCTTCGAGTGGCCGGAGCAATGGCAGTCGCACATCCAGGCGCTGATCCAGTCGCGGGCGCGGGTGTTATTGCACAGCTTGATGCCCGCGGACCTCGTGCGCGCCGCCTTGCTGGAGCCCTGTGTTGATATCGCTGCGACAGTGCGGGCGGAAGTCGCGCGGATCGGACCGTCGGCGCGCGTGGCCGCGCTGCCGTGGGGTCCGCTCACCATCCCGTATATCGCGCACTGATTTTGGACGAGGCACTCGACATTGAAGACTCGGCCGCGCTGTGCGGCTACCTCCGGCGCACTGGGCGGATTGCGCCGGCCGTGGAGGTCGCGACGCAGGTGCTGGCCGGTGGGGTATCATGCAAAACCGTGCGTGTCGATTTGTCGGATGGGCGCGCCTGGGTGCTCAAGCAAGCCCTCGCGAAACTACGAGTGCAGGCAGACTGGTTCAGTGATCCGGCGCGTATCCATCGCGAAGCGGCGGGACTGCGGTGGCTGGCACGGCTCGCGCCGCCGGGCGCGACCGTGGATTTTGTCTTTGAGGATTTTGAGACGCACGTGCTGGCGATGACCGCCGTGCCCAACCCGCACACCAATTGGAAAACGCAATTGCTGGCGCACGGACCGGAGGCCGACCATGCGGCGCAGTTTGGTCGGCTGCTCGGCACCATCCACCGAAACGCGACTAGTCACCGGACCGAGTTGTCGGTGGAATTTGGTGACACGACTTTTTTCGACCAACTTCGGCTTGACGCCTATTATCGGGCGGCGGCCGCGCAGGTGCCGGCGGCGGCGGATTTTTATACGCGGCTGATCGCCGATACCCTCGCTCATCGCGTGACGCTGGTGCACGGAGATTATTCCCCGAAGAACGTGCTTGTGAACGCCGGGCGACTGGTGCTGCTCGATCACGAGGTCGTGCATTGGGGTGATCCGGGTTTCGATCTCGGTTTTGCGCTGACCCATCTACTGGCCAAGGCGCGCCACCGGCCGCCGCATCGGACCGCATTCGTGCGCGCGGCGAATGAGTTTTGGCACGCATATCGGATGGAGACGGCGGGGCTTTATCCGGGACTCGAGGCCCGCGCTGGGCGCCACGCGCTCGGTTGTTTGCTCGCGCGGGTGGACGGACGTTCTCCACTGGAATACCTCACTTCGGCGGAACGCACGAGCCTGCGGGCGACGGTGCTCGCGCATTTGCCCGCGCCGCCGCTTGCGGTGCCGACTTTGATCCAAATGCTGACGCAACCCTCATGATGAACCTCTTTCGCATTGATCGTCTTCACGCCCGCGAAATTCTCGACAGCCGCGGCCGGCCCACAGTGTGGGCGGAATGCGGGCTGGCCACAGGCGCCAGCGGCGCAGTCTCCGTGCCGTCCGGCGCGTCCACCGGCCGGGCGGAGGCGAAGGAATTGCGCGACGGGGACCCGGCACGTTACCGCGGGCGCGGGTGCCAGCGGGCAGTGAGCAACGTGAAGACCGCGTTGCACGACGGGGTGCACGGTCGCAGTTTCGCCTCGCAGGCGGAGTTCGACGCGGCCTTGCAAGCGCTCGATGGCACGCCGGATTTCGCGCGACTCGGCGCCAACGCCGTCTTGGCGGCTTCGCTGGCCTTTGCCCGCGCCTGCGCGGCGCAGCGCGGCATGCCGCTATATCGCCATTTCGCGGACCTGGCCGGATGGCCGGTGCGCACCTTGCCACGGTTGACGGTCAATCTTTTCAGCGGCGGCAAGCACGCCGGTGGACAGGCGGAATTGCAGGACATTCTGCTGGTGCCGGTGAAGGCGACTACGGTGGACGAATCGCTCGTGATGGTGGTGGCGGTTTACCAAAGTGCGGCTGACCTGATTTTTAAAAAATATGGCCAACGCCTGCTGCGGGCGGATGAAGGCGGACTAGCCCCGCCGTTTCCCAACGTGGAGGCGATGTTTGCCGATGCGCTTGAGGCAATCGCCGCTGCGGGGTATCAGCCCGGTCGCGAGGTGGCGCTGGCCGTGGATGTGGCGTCGTCGCATTTTTATAGCGACGGAGGTTATCAGCTCGGCGGTCGGCGGCTGAGTTCGCCGGAAATGATCGCCCAGCTCGTGGACTGGGCGGAGCGCTATCCGCTGGTGAGCATCGAGGATGGTTTGAGCGAGGAAGATTGGGCGCATTGGCCCCAACTGCGGGGCGCGCTGGCTGGTCGCAGTTTGACCCTGGGCGATGATTTTTTGTGCACGCAACCGGGGCGCATCGAGCGGGCGGTGGCGGCGGGGGCGGCGGATGCGCTGCTGCTCAAGGTCAACCAAATCGGCACCCTGACGGGGGCGGCGCAGGCGGCGGCCTTGGCCCGTGCGGCGGGCTGGAAAATCACCGTGAGTGCGCGCAGCGGCGAGACGGAGGATGACTGGCTGGCGGATCTCGCGGTCGGGTGGGGCGGCGACTTCATCAAAGTCGGCTCCATCACGCAGTCCGAGCGGCTCGCGAAATACAACCGCCTGCTCGCGATCGAGGCGGAGACGGGCTTGCCGCTGGCCGGGTAAACTCCCCACACGATTACGACTGATCCGGAGGACTGGAGCATCAGACTACGCTCATGCCCCGCGTCATCATTCGATTGCCACCAAGCCGCGTGTGTCACGCGCGCCACGGTCTCCTGTGCCCAGAACTGGCAAACCCCGTCGGGGAACCCTCACCACATCTACCATTTGACGGCACCTGCAATGACGTGAGCGGGCCGAACCCCGTGGCTTTTTCTGGGATCAACCCCCGCTGGTGAGGGTGGAGGTGGCAAGAGGTAAGGTTGAGGGCAGATTACATTTGTGTCACGTTTCTAACTATTTGTCTGGCTCATAGTCTTTCTAAGCGCGTGAACTCAAGTTCAACCTCAGTAAGCGAAACTCAGCCGCCAGTGAGACCAGCCATCGTGCACATTAAGCGCTTGGGCTTTGAGCGCATCCGCAAGCCTCTAGCTCTGGTGTGTATCGTGGTTTGGGCTTACGCAGTGTGGCGGCTTCCGATGATGCCTGGGGGCGGCGTCGCGGTGTTAGCCTTGTTGGGGCACTTTCTTGTGGCGCTGGCGATCATGGGGCGTATCTGGAGCACGCTGCATATACGCCGGGCTTAAGAATGGCTTGCTGTGCCGCAGCGGACCCTATGCGCGCACGCGCAACCCGCTCTACTTCTTTTCGTGTTTGGGGGTGACGGGGTTGGCGTTGATTTTTCGCCAGCCGTGGTTGGTGCCGCTGGCATGGGTTGGCTTCGCGGTGAGTTTTGCACCATTAATTCGCGCGGGAGAGCGCCGACTTGGGCGTTTATTTGGCGAAGCGTTCGCGACCTACCGCAGCGAAGTGCCGCGTTTTTCCCCCGCTTGAATGTAGCTGCGGGTGCGGAGGTGCCAACCGAGCAGGCGCCCGGAAATTTGATGCTGATCGAGCGTTCTCTATCTGACGCGTTCTGGTTCTTGGTCGCAGCGGCGGTCATTGAAGTTCTGGTATCGAGCGGGCTGTGGGAAAAACTACAGGGAAGCGGTTTTTGAGCGAAAGCGAGGCGGCGAGCATGTCGCGGATGAAGACGTCGAGATCGCGGTCGGCGGCATCGTCGATGATGATGTTGGTTTTCCAAAGTCTCCGGAGCTTGGCATTTGCCGCGCTTGTCGGCGGCCGCTGTTTCGGCGGGATTGGCTCAGGCGGCGATGTAGATGAACAGTTTTTCTGACCTGCGCCGGATTGTCCCAGCAGACGCTTGACCCCCCGCCGGGTGAGGTTGAGATAGGGGCATGGTGCCTAGTGTCCTGATTGTCGATGACGAGAAGCATACCCGTGAGGGGCTGCAACAGGCGCTGGCGGACAGCTACGACGTGTCGATCGCGGCAAATTTCGAAGAAGCGTTCAACCTGATGGAGGCGCAACCCTTCGATGTGATCCTGACGGATTTGCGGATGCCGGGAAAATCCGGCCTGAAGGTGATCGATCGCGCCCTCGCTTTGCCTAATCATCCGGCGGTCTTGATGATGACGGCCTACGGCAACATTGAGACGGCGGTCGAGGCCATGCGGCGCGGGGCGGTGGATTTTCTGACGAAGCCGGTGAACATCGAGCGGCTGGAGGTGCTCATCCAGCGAGCGCTCAAGACCAAGACGCTGGAGATCGAAGTGAAACAACTGCATGAGCGGCTCGATGAAAAATTCAGCTTCGACCACATCGTGGGCCACTCGGCGATCCTCAAGGCAGTGGTGGACCGGGTGCGGCTAGTGGCGCCATCGAAGGCGACCATTCTGGTCGAGGGCGAATCCGGCACGGGCAAGGAACTCGTGGCGCAGGCCATCCACCAAGTGAGCCCACGCGCGCGCGCGTCTTTCATCGCGGTGCATTGCGCGGCGCTGGCGGACAATTTGTTGGAGAGTGAACTTTTCGGTCACGAAAAAGGCTCGTTCACCGGCGCGATGGAGCGGCGGATCGGGCGTTTCGAGTCGGCGGATGGCGGCACGCTTTTTCTTGATGAAATCGGCGAGATCTCGCCTTCGACGCAGGTGAAGCTGCTGCGTTTTCTCGAGACCAAGAGCATCGAGCGCGTCGGGGGCTCCAAGCCCATCGAGCTTGACGTGCGGCTGGTGGCGGCGACCAACCGTCATCTGGAGCAGCTGGTGAAGGAGGGGAAATTCCGCGACGATCTGTTTTTCCGCCTCAATGTCGTGCGCATCGTGATGCCGCCGTTGCGCGCCCGGCCCGAAGACATCCCGCTGCTGCTGGCTCATTTCATCAAGGAGTTCAGCACGGAGAATAAAGTGTCGCCGCTCACGCTGGAAGCCGGCGCGGTGGGCACGCTGCAAGCCTATGCCTGGCCGGGTAATATCCGCGAATTGCGCAATTTCTGTGAGAATGCCGTCGTGCTGCATCGCGGCGGGACTCTCTCCGAGTATGAACTGGAACCGAAATATCGCGGCGTTGCGGCCACTGCGACCGGGGGTGCCCCTTTGAGCAATCCCCTTTCCATCGAGGAAAACGAGAAGCGCCTGTTGCGGGAGTCGCTCATCAAATCCCGGGGCAATCGCACCAAGGCGGCCGAGCTCATGGGTATCAGTCGGCGCACGCTGCATCGCAAACTGGCCGAGTGGCCAGAACTCGACGTGACGGACTGATGAAACGGCCCCGCACGCTGCAGGAGTTGATACATTGGCTGGAGCTGGGCGAGGGCGCGCGGTGGGTGCGACTGGCCGCCGTGTTATTGGTCACATTATTGCTATCTTTGCGTGTGGCTTGGACGCAGTTTCAGGGGCCGGCGAGCGAGCCGGTGCTGGTGCAGGCCGACGTCGGTCGCCAGCTCGCGCGGGGCGAGGGATTCACCACCCGCGTCAATTACCCGCAGACGGCCGCCGTCTTGGCGAAGCGCGGACAGGGTTTTGACGCCGCGAAACCCTATCCGGAACTGCAGCAGGCGCCGCTTTACTCGATCGTCATCGCCACCGGTCTCACGGTCCTGCCCGAGAAAATGTTCACCGCTCTCTTCAGCACACCGCCGGCTCCACCCGACGGGTTTAGGGCGGATTATTTTCTACTCGGTCTGAATGTCGCGCTGCTGTGGCTCGGCGCGTGGCTAACCTACGATCTCGGTCGCCGCCTGTTTACGGCGCGGGTGGGTTGGGTCGCGGCATTCGCCCTACTGGTCTCGATGCCCTTGTGGAAGCAGACGGTGGCGGTTAACGGACTGCCCTTGTTGATGGTGCTTACTCTCGGCGCATTTCACGTGTGGTGGCATTGGGACCGGGCGATCACTGCGGGGCGCCGTGCGGCCGCTGGGTGGGCCGCGGCGCTGGGGGGACTCGGTGGCTTGTTGTTCCTCACCGAATATTCTGCGGGTGCGCTTATGCTGGTGGCCTTGGCGTATGCCGGTTGGCGCGGACGCTTGGGCGGGCGGTGGGCTTCAGTCGCGGCACTGCTGCTGGCATTTGTGGTGGTCACCGGTCCTTGGATCGCACGCAACCTGGCCTTGACCGGGCACCCGATGGCGTTGGCCGGACAGAATGTGGCATTGAAGGCTGGCGATTTGACGGCGGAGCCCACCCGGGTGCGAGCGACCTTTTCCGATCAGGCGCCCACGATCGAGATCAACAAACTGGGCAACAAGACGCTGACCTCCCTAAGCGATAATTTTTCCTCCCAGCTGTGGTCGGGTGGGGCGCTTTGGTTCACGGCGTTTTTCATCGTGGGTTGGTTTTACCGGTTTCGTGATCACGGGGCGGACCGGCTGCGATGGGTGTTCACCGCGAGCCTCGGGGTGCTCATCTTGGCGCAGGCCGTGTTTAATTCCGGGGAAAGTGAGCGGCTGCCGGTTTATTATCTGGCCCCGCTGTTGATCATCTTTGGCACGGCCTTCTTTTTTGTGCTCATTGCGGGTAACCCGGTGCTGGCCGCGTGGCCGCGGGCGGCGGCGGCGATATTGTTGGGGTTGCAGGCGGTGCCCTTGTTACACGATTTGATGGAGCCGCGGCGACTGCATTTCCATTATCCGCCTTATTTCCCCGGACTGTTCATGGGGATGAGTCGCGACCTAGAGATGCGGGGCGCCGGCGGGCAGTTCGGACTGATGGCGGATGTGCCGGCAGGCGTCGCTTGGTATAGTGGTCAACGGGTTTAGGCCCAACCGCAGACGCTGCGTGATTTTTATGCAATCTCACTGGAGCAGCGCATCGGCCAGCTGCTGCTTACACCGCACACCCTTGATCGGCCGTTTTTTTCTGATTTGGCGGCGAGGGCCGACGGCGCGGGTGGAGTCCGCGTTGCCGGAGTGGTTGGGTATGGTGAGTGGGACGGGGTGTATGCCGGGCTTTTCAATGGCCGGATGCCCCGGGATTTTCCGCTACAAGTCCCGCAGCGGCTGAGTGAAAATCTCTATGTGCTATTCGATCCCGCGCTGCCGCCGCTGAGGTAATTGTCATTGCCTCGCGACCATGTTTGTCCCAATAAATGCAGAACTCACTGCCTATGAAAACTCTCCGCTTCGCCTCAGTTTTGGCTGTAATGATTGTTTCGCCAGCGGTCTGGGGTGTTTACGCACCCATCCCTGAACAGGAACAGGGCAAGGACTTTACCGTCACTTTCAGGGGGGCTGTCGCACGATAGCAATATTTTCGGTGCCGCGACCGCTGCCATCAGCAGTTCAGTTTACACCTTCGCGCCATCGCTAAAATTTAATTCGTCGGTGACCGATCAGACTTTTGTCTCCGCCTCATATCGGCTCACGTTGGATAACTTCCAAGACCGTCCGGGTGATCAGACGCTCGACAGTCACAATCTCGACGCCCGGCTGGCTCATTCCTTCAGCCCGACCACGACTATTGACCTGACTAACACCTACGCCATCGCGAAGAATCCCGAGTCGCTGCTCGCAGGGGTGCCGCTCAACACTGATCAGTCTTACAAGCGCAACCAATTCGACGGCCGCTTCACCACTGCTAGCGGCCAGAAAACCAACGTGGCCGGCAAGTTTCGTTCAACTTACTACGACTACGACAACGCGGTCCTCGGTGCCAGTATCGACCGCACCGAACTTCTCTACGGGGTTTCCGTCCTGCACGATATCCTGCCCGAGGTGAAGGCCACGGCCGAATTTCGCCATCAGGATGTGAGCTACCGCATCGGTGGTGCCACGAAGGACAAGCAGTCGAACTTTCTGATCGGCGGTTTCGATTATGCCGTGGCGCGCAAGTTTACCGCCACCGGCCGCCTCGGCTACGAATGGCGCCAACGTTCCGGCGCGCCCGACGATAACGCGCCTTACGTGGAACTCTCCGGCAAATACGACTATGCGCAGCGCTCCTACCTGACGGGAGGATTCGTCCACACTTTGGAGGAATCTTCGAATGTCGCGCAATTCACCGATACGAAGGTCAGCCGCTTCTTCGTCAATGTGCAGCATGCACTTAGCGCCTTGATCGTCGCCTCTGGCTCCATCACCTACGAACCCTCGACCCTGCAGGGCCGAGATGCACAGGTGAATGTGGATGAGCGCACCACCCGGTTCGGTCTGGCACTCACCTATCTGCCGACGAAAAATTGGAGCGTTGCCGGCACCTTCGACAACGACCGGGTGAGTTCCGATCTCGCCTCCCGGAGCATGAGCCGCCGG
>JBDNGL010000335.1:0-4242 GCA_041689285.1 Opitutaceae bacterium | reverse complement strand
GGGGGATAAAGCTGACCGATTCTCTTCTGCGCCTCCGTTCTGATCCACGCTCCATAGCGAAGAATGTCTTCTACAAAGCCAGATGCACCGGCCCACTGTTGGAGAAGAGCCAAGCCTGTGTGACTGGGATTTCCGTCTCCCGGCCCGATGGGGGGACGTCCAGAAAACCGGGGAGGAAACTCGATCATGGCCTTGTTGATAAGCACGGCCACGGGGTTGAGGTCGGATGCATAGGCTACGAGCCCCAGTCGCTGCGCCTCCAACGGAATAACTCCGCCACCTGCAAAAGGGTCATGCAGGGCGGGCAGTTTATCTGGATTGAACAATTCAGATGCCTGCGGGTGGTCCTTGTTCAGCTCGCAGACTTCACGCCATGAGCGTCGAATCTCGGCACGAGCAAGTTTCAACACATCTTCGTTGGCCGTGTTCTCCCACAGCACGAGGTCTTCGATGATTTTGAACAGCCGCTTCCGCTCGATGGCAGCTTCCTTCTTGTTCTTCCCGTATTTGAACCCGCCGCCCTGTTGGTAGCCGGGATCATTGACCAACTGCGCAAAGATGACCGCCCGCGCCGCCGCCAGCGGTCGTCGTGCCCACCATAGGTGTAGATTGGTCGGCTTTCCAACCTTTACGAGTTTTTCTGCGGCGCACGCTTTATTGATGGCATCGAGCGGCAGCGCGACTTCGATGAGCTTGCGGGGGGACTTTATGGGGAAAGGATGAAGCATGAGGGGAAAGGCTGAAGGCTCAGTCCATTCTGCAGCGGAGCGTGACGTTGAAACTATGGTCGTCGAACTTGTATTCTGCGGGCAGGTTACCATTAAGTTCGAGGGCTTTGGTGGTGCGGGCAATTCCCTGCCCAAAGCGGTTGGTATAGCCGAGGACGCGGGTGGCCTCGGCGATGATGGGATTGCGGTAGCCTGTGGTGAGGGGGAAGGACTCTGCGGTAACATCTCCATAAAGCCCCCCGGGGTTGCTGATCGTGATGTGGTCAGGGAAGCAGTAGAAGCGGATGGGGCCGGTGGACTGATAGTTGCGATGGATGACGGCGTTGAGGAGGAGTTCGCGGAGGGCGATGCGGGGGTAATCGTGGATCATCGTTTCGACGAAGCCGCCGGCCACAGCCACGGGACGCTGGCGGAGGTTGGCATCGACGATGAGGTCGAGGGTCTGGGGGAGGGTGCGGAGATCGCCGATGGCACGTTTTTCATCAAGGACTTCGCTGGCGAGGTCGGGGCCGGCATAACGCACGAACTGGACATAGGCACCGGGAAGGTAGTGCATGGGACGGTCGCCAAGGACGACGACGCCGGCGTTCGTCGGACAGTCCTGCCGGAGGTCGAAGAAGCGAAGGCTGGCAAGTTGTTGTTTGAGGGGACGTCCGTTTTCGGCGATGACTTCCTCGGAGACGGCATGGCGAAGATAGGTGAGGCGAAAGCGGTCCTCCGAGAGATCAGCCAGGGTGCTGTCCACGCAGGGAAGGGCATCGAAGCTCAGGGCGCGGGATACGCGCCGCTCGGAGAGGATGAGTTCCTCCTGCTCCGTGGCACTGGCCCGGCGGGGGCCGACCCGGAGCCAGACACGGCCTTTGTAGCGGACGGGCGGGAGATGGGCTGGCTTGACCTCCACGACAGCGATGTCCCCTCCCGGAAGGCTGAACCGGGCCACCGAGAGTGCGGGCAGGGGTTGGATGTTGCCGTCCGAACGCAAGGCGGAAAGGTTCAGCAGCAAGTCATCGGTAACCTTCAAGCCACTGGGCTGGCCATCATCCGTGGCGCCGATGAGGAGATAGCCCGGCTGGCGGTGGTTCGGAAAGTCGTTGGCGAACGCGCAGACGGCCTGGGCAAATTTATCCGTGTTCGTCGTGGAGATCGCGCGCTCGATGCGGTCTGACTCTAAGTCGGCGAGGAGGTGAGTGAGTTCAGGTTCCGTGATCATAAAAGGGTGGCGCGTTGAAGCAGAGCGGCGAGGTCGAAATTGACCGAAGAGACGCCCCAGCCGGGTTCGGTGTCGAAAAGGTTCTGGAGATAGAAAGGGCCCTCTACGGCATCCGCTTCGCCCACGAGGACGATGGCGAGATGGAACTTCTCGGACTGGTTGAGAGCGTAAAGCATTTCGTTGCGCGTAATGGTCACGGTGGTCGCGCCCTTCACTCGGCCTTTTACTTCGATGTGGCGGGCCTTGAGGGAAGGATGAGGGATGAAAGATGAATTATGAAGTGCAGAGGAGGAGTCTCCCTTTTCATCATTCCTACTTCCTACTTCATCCTTCTCATACACCGTAAGGTCCCATCCGCATTTCTGCGCAGAGACATCCACGACGCGGCAGCCGCGTGATTCTTCCACGCGCCGGACAGCATCCATGGCGAGCTTCTCGATGCGAGCGCGGGCAGCAGGATCGATGGAGAAGGCAGCGGCCGTTGCGTCATCGGGCGGTTCGTCGCCTCGCAGTGTGCGCATCAATCCGGCGGGCACGACGAGCGCGCCGCTGAGCACTACCGGCGTGGCGGAGGTGACGTGGCGCATGGACTGGAGTTCGCGCTTCCGGCTAATGAGGCGCGATTCGAGGTCGGTCGAGGTTCGGCGGGCGTTTTCGAGATTGAGGCGCACGTCGCGTCCGGCGGCCTTGTCGTCGGTGAGCTTGATGTAGCGGTCGGACCAGAAATCAATCTCCTTGGTCAGCCGTTCGTGAACGGCGGCCAGTGTCTTGTCCACATGGGCGATACGGCGACCGGCGATTTCACTGTAATGCTCGGGGACGAGCGTGGATGCCGCGAGGGCAATGGCACGTTGTTCCAATCCAGCCGTGAGCCAGGGCGCGGCGAGCGTGTCGGCGAGCAGCGGACGCTCAGCGGCGGCGAGTGGTTCAAGATCGAGGTGTGGTGCCCACCCGGCAAACGTGGCGCTGCCGTCGGGCAGGACGCGGACAAATTGCAGCCGCTTGGAAATGACCATGCCGTCGCCGGATTTGATCTCGTGCGTGAGCAGGAACAGGAGCGAGGGTTGCTCGCCATCGTCCGCCGGGTCCACGAGCACCGCGCCCTGGCGCAGGAGATTGGCGTGCTGCTCCAGCAACACATCGCTGACGGCGAGCATGAGCGGGTGGCCCGGGTGAATCATGACGGCGGGGGGCAGCCCGGTGCGCTCGACGGGACGGATGGCTTCCTTGGTGAAACAGACGCGCTCGTAGCGTTTAAGGACCGGGGCGAGGTCGCGGCGGTTGCGTCCGGTGATCACGCGGTCGCGTTCGCGCAAGACGGCGGGGACGTGGGAAATCTCGAAGCGCCCAGACTCGCGTGGGTAGCTGGAACCGCCGAGCAACTCGAAGCCTTTCATGAAGAATGAGCGCACGAAATACGGCTGGAGACGGCGGGCCTCGGCCTTCTCCATTTCTTCCTTCACGGCAAAGAGCCGCTCGGGGCTGAGGGATTCCTGGGCGAGCGCGTTGCGGGTGAGCAGGGTCTTTAGGTTTTCGTGATCGAAGTTGTGATCAATGCGCTGGCTCAAGCGGGCGCGGACTTCCGGCTGGTCGCCGTAGCGGATGGCCTCGATGAGCATATCCTTGAGGCTCTTTTCCTCGAACACTTCGCCCAGGATGTCGAAGACGCGGCCATGCAGAGCTTCACTCTCAACGCGGAGTTTTTCGAGCAGGCGGAAGTAAACGTCGCCCTCGCGGGTTTCCTTGGCGACGAGATTCCACAGGTGACAGACCTCCTGCTGGCCGATGCGGTGGATGCGCCCGAAGCGCTGCTCCAGGCGGTTCGGATTCCATGGGAGGTCGTAGTTCACCATCAGGTTGGCGCACTGGAGGTTGACGCCTTCACCGGCGGCGTCGGTGGCGATGAGCACGCGGATTTCGGGGTCGGAACGAAACAGCGCCTGAATCTTGAGCCGCTCGTCGCGGTGGGTGCCGCCGTGGATGATGACAATAGAGTCTTGGCTACCGAGAACGCCGCCGACCCTGGCGTGCAGATAGTTCAGCGTGTCGCGGTGCTCGCTGAAGATGATGATTTTGCGGAGCCGCCCGCCGGTGTCGTGCAGCTTCGGGTCATTCTGGAGGATGCGGGAGAGTTCATCCCATTTGCGGTCCTGACCGGAGGCGACGAGTTCTTTAGCCTGCTGTTCAAGGTCCTTGAGCAGGAGGACTTCTGCTTCGAGTTCGGCAATGGTTTGGGCGGCGGTGGCCTGATCCACCAGGGTTTCTTCCAGGTTTTCCTGTTCCTCGGCGTTCAGGTCATCGTCG
>JBDNGL010000334.1:0-7597 GCA_041689285.1 Opitutaceae bacterium | reverse complement strand
CGGCTGCCGATCACCATTGTGATTCCGACGCGAGATCGCCTGCATCTATTGCAGGAGTGCATTGAGCTTCTGGAAGAAACCGTGGACTGGCGGCACGTCAAACTCGTGATCGCAGATGATCACTCGCGCGATGCCGATGCCGTGCGGTATCTGGCTGCCATCCAGCAACGCACTGACCTGCGTTGCACGGTTGTGCGGCCCGCCGACCGGTCGGCCCCTTTCAACTATTCGAAACTTGTCAACCTGGCCAAGCCCCACCTCGACACACCTTTGGTGCTGCACCTGAACAACGATGTGAATGCCCTCGAGCCCGGCTGGATCGAGGAAATGGCCTCTTGGTTCCTACAGCCTGACGTCGGGGCCGTTGGCGCAAAGCTACTCTACCCCGACAAGACGCTCAACCACACGGGCATCGTCATTGGACCGCACGGCGGTTTGGCAGACACCCCCTTCGCCAAAGCCGATCCCATCGCGGTTCCCGTCGTCTGGCATGAGGCCGCGCGCGAGGTCTCCGCCGTGACCGGGGCATGCCTGATGACCCGCACCGAGCTTTATACTCAGCTTGATGGATTTGACGAAAAAGACTTTGGGGTGGCCTACAACGATGTGGATTACTGCCTGCGGGTGCGCGCTGCGGGCCGGCGGGTGATTTACACGCCACAGGCCAAGCTGATGCACTGGGGTAGCGCGACCCGCGGCGTCACGTTTGATGACGCCGAGCATATCGCCTTTGTGCAAAGCTACCCTATTTATCAAGACCCCTACCTCAGTCCGCATCTCGCCCTGCGAGGCAATCAGCTGCAATGTGTTGCCCGCACCGCCGTCCGGCATGATCGGGTCGGTTCCTTGCGGCTCCTGCTCCTTACGCATAACCTGAATCTCGAGGGCGCTCCGCTTTTTCTATTGGAGTATGCCACTTGGATGGTGCGCGCGGCCGGCTTTGCCATCGATATTCTGGCAGGGCAGGACGGCCCTTTGCGCGGGGCCTTCGCCGCCTTGGGCGCGCGGATCACCATCGTCGATGCCGACCCGATCTATAACTCGCCCGACGAGGAAACTTTCCACCGGCGCTTGGACGACATCGCGCTGCAGCTGGCTTGGGACGGGATCGATCTGGTCGTGTGCAACACCCTCGTGAGCTTCTGGGGGGTTCATCTCGCCGCCCGGGCGCACAAACCCTCGCTTTTCTACATCCACGAAAGCTCGACCATCTTTCGTTTCTTCGAGCGAAAACTGGAGCTGGAACTACACCACCTCGTGGCCGAGGCGTTTCACCGCAGCACCCGCGCACTCTTCCTGTGCCAGGCCACCCGCGCCTACTACGAGGACCACAACACGCAGGGCAACTTCCGCATCGTGCCCAGCTGGATCAACCTCCACGAGATCGAGTCTTTCCGTGCCCTTCACTCCAAGGCCGCGATGCGGCGCAAGCATGGCTTCGTTGAAGACGAGACCATCATCGCCAACATCGGCACCGTGTGCGAACGCAAGGGCCAGCACGTCTTCCTCCGGGCCATTGCGCATTTCAACCGGCAGAATCACCGCGGTAAATTCCGTTTCGTGATGGTCGGTGCCCGTCCCGGCATCTACCTCGACCTACTCAAACGCGACTTGGCGCGCCTCGAGCTGAGCAACGTGACGCTCGTGCCCGAAACCCGCGAGGTGTTCGACTTCTTTGTGGCGGCGGACCAGTTTGTGTGCACGAGCTACGAGGAATCTTTTCCGCGCGTTGTGATGGAGGCGATGGCTTTCCGCATGCCCATCGTCACCACCGACGTGCACGGCATCGCCGAGATGATCGGCCAGCGCCAGCAAGGCTACCTCGTGCCAGCCGGCGACCATCTGGCGCTGGCACGCATGATCTGGATCTGTCTGGTTAAGGAAGGCAGCGGCAAGTCGCTGACCCCGACCGCCTACTCCAAGGCACTGCGCCTCTACGATCACCGCAAGGTCCTGCCATACCATGTCGCGCTGGCGCAGGAAGCCTGTCTCGCGCACGTTTGACCTGTGCTCAGGGCGCGAGTGTGGTTTCGATCACCCGCACGGTCGCCGAGCCATCACCGTCGCCAGCCTCTAGGAGAATCCCGATCCAGCCTCCCGGCTCAGGGGTCCAGATGCGGAAATCGAAAGGCCGTTCACGCGAAAGCCTGCCCTGTTGGATGATTTGCACCCGCGCGCCCTTATACCAAAGCACCCGCACAAACGGCGGCGAATCGGAATCTACCAGACCCATCAACTGCCCCTGGACTACGCCGGTCATATTAGCTGTGCGGAACCAGATTTCACCGCCAGGAGACAAGGCCAATCCTTGTTCAGTCGCCCAGCCGCCGCGCACGGTCATTTGCTGTGGACGCCAGTCGGAGGGGCCGAAGAAGCTTTGGGCGATATCCCGGGTCGCCGGAGTTTCAGGCAGCGTCTGATCACGTAGGCGCGGGGCTGCCCCCGGCAAATCGTGGGCGTGGGTGATTTCAAGCTCCCGCACACCGGCAAGCACACGACCCGGCATTTCCGCCGGTAGGGTGATCCAGATCAGCAGCTTCCTGCCATGGCCATCGGCCAGAAATGGCACGCTCACTGACTGTTCCCCTGCCGGCAGTTCAACGCGGCCGGACCAGAGCACCTCCTCGGGGCTGGCACCGTGGACAATGATCTTGAAATCCGCCAGCAATGGTCCGTCCCCGGCACCCGGCAGGCGGTCGATGACCGCGATGCCGCCGAGTCGGTAGCTCGGCGCCTGTAACAAAATATGCCCCGCCGCACGGGTCGTGCCAAACAGCAGACGACCATCCACTGTCCGCAGGATGCCAAGGGGCTCCTGTTCCCGATGCAACATCCGACCGTCCACATTACCTCCCATTGCTTGAAGGGTCTCAATCGTGTCGGCCAAGTTCACCTTATTTCCATCCTGCCTGCTCCAACGGTGCACGCGTGGCCCGATCTGATCTCTGAGATAGTTACGCTCCAAGCTCGTGCGGATTTCTGGTGGCCAAGTATCGTAGGCCTGCAGCACGAAGACTGCATCAAAATGATTCTCCCTCGCGAGTTCACGTGCAAGGCGCTCAATTTCGGCCGGACCATAACTTGTGCCCCAATGGAACCAAAGCGGCGCTCCATGTCTCCGCTGACTCGAATAAATGCGGTCCAAAAATTCCAAACCTGATCCATAAAATACCGGCCGGTGGCCATTCACATCCGGATCAGGCAAAGTGTGTTCGAGCAATTCCAAGCTCAACATCAAGTCGGGCGGCAGCAGCAGGCCCCGGAGCGAGCTGAAGGCCGGGCCCGCGCTCTCGGCCGGCCGATAGTCGGACCGGGGAACATCGGAGAAACCGAATTGGGAACGCTGTCCTGACCACGCCGAGCACCAAGCGGTCACACCTATGAAAACAGCCGGCACCACCAGACCAGCGACGAACATTCCCCGCCGCCGGGGCATGTCAAAACCCAGCCACAGGCTGGTAACCAACACCAGCCAGGCACCGAGTCCAAGATAGGCGATTTCGATATTAGTCGCGAGCAAAGCGGCGGCCGCGGCGGCTGAGGAGACCACCGCCACCGGCACAAAAACCCGATCCCAGTGCGGCGCCGCATCCCGCCGCGGCCAGCACCCGGCCAGGGCCATCCCCGAAAGCAGTATGCCGACCAATCCGGCCTGCGGCAGCAGTAAATGGCCGTAGTAACCATGGATCGGTTGCACTAAAAAATCCAAGGACAGGATATTTAACAGTAAATCAAAGCGCGAACTGGCGGCGACCTGCACGACATTAGCCAGCCAGAGTTTAAATGACGCACCGGTCCACGCCATCTCGGCCGCCAGCGGTAAAACGACCCCGGCCACCACGCCTGTGAGCACCGTCGCGCCCACACGCCCCCAACCCGCACGCCGCAACCCGCCCGCGCGCACCGCCCAGGCTAGGGCGGCGGCCAGCGCAACGAGATGAAAATTCAGCTTATTGATCCCCCCGAGGAAAAGCCCTGCGGCTGCGATCACGTGCCACGGCCAGTCGACGCGCCGCAGCACGGGCGCGCAGGCCGCCGACCAGCTCACCAGCGCGAGACAGAACACCCCGAGCGCATTATGCCACAGGATCGTGTGCTGCGAGGCGCTGGCGATGGTGACCACGCCGCCGACAATCAAAGCCGCCCACCACGGCCAGCGCCGCGCCAGCATGAGCGGCAGCAGGAGCGCCGCCAGCAGGATCAAGCCGGCAGCTCCCAGCGTCAGCGCGGCATAAGTCCCCCCCGCCGCTCGTTCAATCATCCAGTTGAGCCCCAGAAATCCCGCCTGAATCGGCGTGGTGAAGTCCACATAGGGCAGTTCGCCGCGGTTGAGATGCCCGTTGGCCGCCAGCACCAGCCCGTAGTCATACAGATCACGGAGATAACCGTGATTTCGCCACCACGGTGCCAAGGCGCAGATGATCAGGACAAGGATCAAGGCAGCCCAGTGGAGCTGTCGGTTGGAACAACGGATCATGCGCAAAAATTTATAACCTCGGTTTTCGGTGTCCAGCGCTCGGTAACTTGGGTGATTCGGACGACGAGCGGCACCGAGGCCGCATTGTTCGGTGCGGTGATCACCAGCCACCCGCCGAATTCCGCCCCCCATGCCCGGAATATTCGCTTGCCGGGCCGGGAACCTTCCGTTGAGGGAAATTCATAAAGCTGGAGCCGCCCGCCTTTGAACCACCAGCCTGTGGCACCGGAGCCCGTCTCCTCCAAGCCGTCTTCCCGCCACGATTCACCGTCAATCTGCACGATGCCTCCAGAACACTTAAGCCAGATTTCTCCGCCAGGTCTCAAGACCAGACCGGCATCAACAATCCTGACGCCCCGCATCCAGCCCTCCACCGGCCGCCACGCGCCCGGCAACAGCTGGGACAACACCTGATCGTTCATCGCGACGGATTGATGATCGTGGTTATGCATCAACCAAATTGGCCGGACCGCCTCCCGGGATACATGCGTCACCGTCGGGTTTCGCCACCCGGCTGACACGCGCCCGGTCGAAGCATCGGCCACACTTAGTGTGAACAAAGTCGGCAGCCCGCTGCCGTCGATTTCCACGGCACGCGTGACTTCATCCTGATCCGGTGGCAGCTCCAAGCGGTCCCGCCAGCGCAACACCCGTCCCTGCATCGTTGGGTTCGGCAAAGCGTATGCCGCAAATTCGGCGCTGTCCGCTCCTCTTTCCTGCCCGGGTAACCGCCGCAGATACATTTCCACCCTGATTCGGTTCGTGGAAAATCGCACCTGCAGGTCCGCCTGCCCTCCGGTGGTTCCAATCAAAGTCGATCCCTCGGTATTCTCTGGCAGTCGGCCCGTGGTGCGCAGAAACCGCGGATTTACGTTGCCGCCATATTCCCGCAGGAATTTTTGAATACCGTCGGGCCGGGTGCTCAAACCTCTCGGGCTGGTCTCGACGGAGTCAGCCGGCAGCGGCTGCGCCCAGCTGAGCAAGGTTTGAAAGGCTTTGATCTGCTCCAAACCATTCGGCGCGACTTGGTCCGGCATCATCGGTGCCATCAAGGCCTCACGCATCGCCCGGCTGGTCTCGATCGACTCCCGTAAAGACCCGCTCGCCAAGACCTCCTTGTGTCGTGGCAGATTAAAAACATTGCCCGCCAGCAGCAGGCCCAGCCCAACCAGCACCAGCGGCCGACCGACCGGCCAAGACAGCAGCGCCCGCGCCGACCAGGTCAGCCCCAGCACAATCACCACACTGGCCGGAATCCAATAATAGACGACGCGAATATCAGGCCAAAGCAGCGGAGGATGCCGGAGAATCATCAACACATACATTGCCCACAGGGCGAACAGCATCAGCACCATCGCCAGTGATGCCGGCAGCCCCCGGCGCCAGGTTTCGTTGCGCAGATCGTTTCGCACCACCGGCACGATCATCGCCAGCCACAGCGGCACGACCAACCATGCCGGCAGGCCGCCCAGCACATTTCCCATGGTATCAGCAAGCAAACCGCCGCCATCAATCGCGAAACGCCCGGCATCCGCCCACAGCTCGAGCCAAGGCATCCGGTTAAAGGAAAAATCGGGTTCATACCCCCAATATTTCCGGATCAGCGCGGGCGTGATCCAAAAGAAAGCCACCAGTTCAGCCACCAGCACCGCCGTCAGCGCGGACAGCACGGCAATGGCGGCCCGTGATCGCACCAGCAGCCAGTGCACTCCCGTTCCAGCCATGACGATGAGTAGAAAATATACCCCTTGCCGGTCTGAAAAACTCATAATCCCGGCTCCCAGCATGATGAGCAACAACGGCCGCCACAACCGGCCTCCTTGCCCCTGCCGTTCGTTTGCCAGCAACCGGTGCGTCTCCAGCAGCACGATGACCAATCCTGCGGCTGTCAGCCCTTTTGCTGTCCGCATCAGGAAGTGCAGATACGTGCTCGGTGCCGTCCAAAACAGCAGGGCCAGCAACAAACCGATCAGAGAACCCAGCCCCAGATCCCGGGCGGCATAGTGCGCCAGCCGGATACCAATGAACAGGCTCAGCGCCAGATGAACAAACGAGTCGAACACCGGGAAACCACCGCGCACCGTCCACGCCATCAGCCGCATGTCGATGTGATCGACCAGATAAGAAAACTCGCGCCCCAGATACAGTCCGGCCTCCAGCACGTCGTTGTTAAACATCTTTATCCAGATCGATCCCGGCCCCAGATGAAAAGTCACATAGTCGTTCCACCACTCGAAATGCAAAAACCCATATTCATTGAAAACCACTGAAGTCCCAAGCACGCCGATACCCGCCAACACCAACAGCCAAGTGTAGGCTGGTCCACCCGCCACCTTGCGATCATCTGTTTCGATGAGGGAACGGGACATGGCCAATATTTATCAATGGAGACGAGGGCACCCGTGCTGCAGCTGCCCACTGGGCAGGGCCACAAATGTCCTCCTGAAACGGAGCCTTGGGGTATCGTTCAACTTCACCAACATGGACACGCGATACAGGTGAACCGATGGGGTGAATTCAAGTCCGGTATTTATCGGCTCATCACTTCGCCAAAACCGGGTCTTGCTTCGTGGCATGACGGACTTTTGTCCGAGCCGATCAAAATCTCTTGCGCGGCGGGCTGGTCTGGCCGCCCGCCGAGGTGCCCGGGATCGCGGTTGCCGAACGCGAGTATCTGCCGCTCGGCGGCCGCACCCGCAGCGACTGATTTTGATCCGTCACCGCGTGGCCGAACGCCCGACTGCCGGAGACAAAAAGCTCCGCGATGCGCGCTAGGCTACCCACCAGCGAAACACTGCTGGCCGTGTGGCCTCACCGCAACGGCCGCGCCGACGGCGACCACGTGATCAAGGAACTCCAACCGGGCTTCGCGGCACCACCTCCGGTCTCATCGTTCATCCGGCCGGAAAACCACCGGCAGACCGGCGGCCCCAGCGACAGCGCGGCACGAGTCCCCCCCGTCGCCCGTTTAATCATCCAGTTAAGCCCCAGAAATCCCGTCTGAATCGGGGTGGTGAAATCCACATAGGGCTGTTCGCCGCGGTTGAGATGCCCCTTGGCCGCCAGCACCAGCCCGTAGTCATACAGATCACGGAGATAACCGTGATTTCGCCACCACGG
>JBDNGL010000333.1:0-8623 GCA_041689285.1 Opitutaceae bacterium | reverse complement strand
GCCTCCGCCCCCGTCGGTAAGTCCGCGCCGGTCTGGCCTTGGCGTGCCGTCACCGATAAATCCGCCGTGCAGGCCGAGGGCAGCACCACGCCTTCCAATATGCGCGCCACCATCGCGCGCCGCCTGCTCGAGTCAAAAACCCAGATTCCCCACGTCTATCTCGAGATCGAGGTGGACGCCGGCCCGCTCATGGCCCTGCGGGAGCAGCTCAACGCCGGTCTCGCCAAGGACAACGTCAAGCTCTCCGTCAACGACTTCGTCCTGAAGGCCAGCGCCGTCGCCCTCCGCGCCGTGCCCGCCGTGAACACTTCTTGGGAAGCCAGCGGCATCAAGGCCCACGGCGCCATCCACGTATCCTTCGCCGTCGCAATTGACGACGGTCTCATCACTCCGGTCATCCGCGACACCGACCAGAAGAGTCTCACTCAGATAAGCGCCGAGACGAAAGACCTCGGCAAGAAGGCCAAAGACCGCAAGCTCACACCCGCCGAATTTACCGGTGGCACTTTCTGTGTCTCCAATCTTGGCATGATGGGCATTGAGCGCTTCACCGCCATCATCAACCCGCCCAACGCCGCCATCCTCGCCGTCGGCACCACTGTCAAAAAACCCGTGGTCGTAAACGACGAGATCGTCATCGGCCAGCGCATGTCGCTCACGCTCTCTTGCGACCACCGTATCGTGGATGGCGCCGTCGGCGCCAAGTTCCTCAACGCGCTTCGCGACCATCTGCAGAATCCCGCGTTGCTGTTGCTGTAACCCCAACACCTCGGACTTGGTCCAATGCACCAAGTCCAACTCGCCGCGGCTCCCTCTTTGGAGGGACGACCTCCGTGTCGTCCGTTACAGTTTCACCACAAGGTCACCGACCCGAGCCCTCGGACCGCTGTCTGTCTCCTCGGAGGGACGACCTTCGTGTCGTCCGTTTCCATGGATGGGGTCAGCATACAGAATTCAGCCCACCGAAAATCTATAAGCAGAGAGATATTGATATCAGAGCCCAACCAAAGATCCTCAGCCAGATGGTCCGGGCTGTGTGTCCCTTCATGGTTGAACTGCCTAAACCCGTTCGCGCTTTTGATGGTTAAACTTGGCCAATCGCATCATTAGGACTAGCCGTGACGCCATCCGTCACTATGCTTGATGCATCGTGCCCGACGCCTATCTCGAACACGCTGATAAGACCCGCTTCCGGCTGAACCGGCCGGTCTCGCTTGGACGCAGTTCCGGCTGTGAGGTCGCCCTCAACGACACGGAATGCTCGCGGCGCCACGCCTTGATCAATCCACAGGCGGGCGGGGAATTCTGGATCGTGGACCTTGGCAGCACCAACGGCACTCATGTCAACGGTCGCCGGCTGGTGCGGCCCACCCAATTGAGCAATGGCGACCGCATCCTGCTCGGACGCAGCGAACTGGTCTTCCGAGGGAGCGTCAGACAGGCCCCGATTAAAAAGCAAACGGCCAGCGATACCCAAATGGTGACCATGCCGGCCATCCGCCAAGAGCTCGCTTGGATGGTGCTGGCCGATATCGAAGGCTTCACCCCTTTTTCCCGAAAACACCCGCCCGAGGAAGTCTCGCGTCGCGTTGGCGGTTGGCTCTCAGCCTGCGCCACCATCATGACCGAACAACAGGCCGATATTCAGGTTTTCCTTGGTGATGGTTTCCTCGCCTACTTTCCACTCCGCGACATCTGGCCGGACTACCCGAAGGATTAAGCCGCCTCAGCCTTCCGCTCGCTGCCGGGCATCAGCTTCGATGAGCTCGCAGAGTGCATCGAGCGTGGCGCGCGTCGCGGTCTTCACCGCCGGCAGGGCCGCCGCCGCCTTCACATCGGCTTTCGCAAAGACATAGAATTTCATCTTCGGCTCGGTGCCGCTACCGCGCGCGGCAAAGGTGTAGCCGTTGCTGAGGGTCAAAAAATACAGGTCCTGCTTCGGGATAAGTTCACCATCCGCATCGCGGATGTCCTGCCGGCCAAAATCCTGAAATTCCGTGACCGACACATCGCCAAAACCGGTGGGCGGTTGCGCACGGTAGGTTTCGAGGATGCGCTTAATCTTCGCACTGCCGCTCGCGCCTTCGTAATAAATGTTGATGACGCCTTCGAGATAAAACCCGTATTTAAGGTAAACCTCATCGAGGTATTCCGGCACGGTGAGCCCGCGGAGTTTGACGGCGGCGCAGAACTCGGCGAACATGAGGCAGGCCGAATTCCCATCCTTGTCCCGCACGTAATCATTCGCCAGATAGCCATAGCTTTCCTCGGTGCCAAAGGCGTAGAAGGTCGCGTGCGCCTGCAACAACTGGGCCCGCTCCTTGAAGGTGGTGCCCGCGTAATCAAAGCCGGGCGGTAATTTCGTTAAAGCCTGCTCCTCGTAGGCCCGCAACTTGGCCGCGATCCATTTAAAGCCGGTCAGGGTATTGACGACTTTCACCCCGTGCCCGCGACCGATCGCATCCTGCAGCGCCGTGGTGACAAAGGTTTTGATGAGACCTACCCGGTCGGAGCCCGCCATGGGGATCAGACCGCTCTCCTTATATTTACTCAGGCGGTATTCGGCCAAGAGCGCGCCGATCTGATTGCCAGAAAGCAGCTCCATTTTTCCTGCCCGGTTGCGCACCGCGACACCCATGCGGTCGCCGTCGGGATCGGTGGCCATAACCACATCGGCCTGCTCTTTGTCCGCCCAAGCCACGCCTAGGGCCAGGGCCTCGGCATTCTCGGGGTTGGGCGATTTTACGGTAGGAAAACGTGGATCAAAAGCGAGCTGGGACAGCACCGGCTCGACCTCACAACCGGCATGCAGAAGTAACGGCAGTGCATGGATCGCCCCGGTCCCGTGGATGTTGGTGAAAATCACCTTCAACTTGGCCGGCTTAAACACCGTAGGATCAATCACCGCCGTCGCGGCCGCCGCGCGATAATCGTCATCCGCCTCGCGGCCGAGGGTGACTATGCGGGATAAATCCTTGGTGAGATAAGTCGCCAATTCCGCGAGCGGCACCGCGTTGACCGCATCCACAATGCCCTGGTCATGCGGTGGCACCGCCTGCGCGCCGTCATCAAAGTAGGCCTTGAAGCCGTTGTCGTGCGGCGGATTGTGGCTGGCGGTGATGACCACCCCGGCGTGCGCCGTGAGTTGGCGCACGGCGAAACTTAACTGCGGGGTGGGCCGCGGTCCGTCGAAAATAAAGGCCTCGCCGCCGAGCCGACACCAGGTCGAGGCCGCCAGTTCACAGAAATGTCGCGAGAAATAGCGCATGTCATGCGCAATGACGAAACGGGGCGGTGCCTGTGTTCCCCGACACGCGAGATAACCCGCGGTGTAGCGATGCAGTCCAATGACCGCGCGGATAAGGGTGAAATCATTCAGGACATTGCTGCCAATGGCGGCATGCGTCGGGGCACCATCGGGGCCGAGCTGCCCGGTTTCGCTTTGGGTCGACAACCGACCGATCGTGCGACCGCGCATGCCACCCGTGCCAAACTCGAGGTAACGATAGAAACGGTCATTCAACTCACCCCAAGCCTTCTGCTCCACGAGTTCCGTAATGCTCGCCCCAGCCCACGCCGGCAGGTTCGCCTCCAGAAAGGCGCGGATGTTGTCAGCCGCGGCGGGTAGGAGTTGTCCGTTCTGCGTGGCTTGGGTGATCGCGGCAAGGGTAGTCATGAAATAATTATTCCAAATATAGATCGGTTTTAACCGCCGGCTTCAAAGGCATTTGGTGCCACGATTCGGCAAAGGTTTCCGCGTCGTAACCGAATAATGGCGACACCTCCAGTTTCAGGAGTGGCAGACCGGATTCATCCGTGTAGATCGTTACACCCTGCTGTTTGAGCCAGCGAGTGAATTGCCTGCATTGGTCATCGCGGCAGCTCTGCGGTGAATCCACGCCGTCGGCGTTTTTCACCGGCGAGAAATCATCCGCCCTCGCCGTCTCGATCACCACGGGATTTTTGGCAAAGGGCAGTGCATCAAAGACGAACAGTTCAAACTTAACCCCGTTGGGCTTAGCCGGCTTCACCGCCTCACCTTTGACACCGATCGTCGGTATTTTCTTGTCGGCCCGGTGAAACGGCAACGCCGCCGCACCGTCGCCGCTGCGCGCCAAGCGCCGAATAAACTCCCGGTCAAGCAGGTGGATGGCAATGCTACCAGCGAGGTAGCGCAATTGACCCGCCGCGTCCTGTTCGGCCTGTAACGTGGCGGGCAGATCGGAATACTCCACGACCACCAGTTGGCCGCGACGTTGGCAAAAATGACCAACTTTCTCGGCCGCATAGGCCTTGGGCACCATTTTGCTGCTCATCTCGGACCCACGCAGTAGGTGCCAGCCAATGAACGTCGCGTCGATGCAACGCACGAGCGGATTGTCCACTTGGAAATAGCTCAGGATATCAATGCCTTCGCGTTGCATGAGATCGAGCGCGCCACTGCGATCAAGGGCGCGCAATGCTCCACCGTGCCCATCGGGACTCAGGGCGAGCGTGCCTTTGGTTTCGAGCAGGATTTTACCATTGAAATCAACCGCCGGCATGCGGCCTTGGCGGAAAAAATGCACCCGTTCCGGATCAAGTCCGAAATGTCGGTGTTCCTCAAAAAACGCCACGGTGGCCTCATGGTTCGCGTGACTGGTCATGATGAACCAGTGCAAGGGCCGGTCATAGCGCCGACCCGCCGCGAGTATTTTTTCGGCGAATACTTTGAAAAGCGGTTTCTGTTTAAGAGGCGTGACGGGAAACGTGCCCTTGGGTCCGTCGTAACCGAGGCGCGTGCCCTGCCCGCCCGCGACGGTAAAGGCGGCCACCCGACCTTGGCGCAAAGCGGCATCCCCGGCGGCTTTGGCCGCGGTCCAAGCTTGCGCGTCGCCGCCGTTTTCCGGCAGTCGTTCATAGGTCGCTGGTTCGAGCCCGTTCAGATCCACGCTTATCGTCGCCCCGCCGAGTAAGGTGCGGCTGAGTTGCGCGACTTCATCAAGGTCAATTTCCGCCGCTTCGGCCAGCAGGTGCTGTTGGGCAGTCGGCGACAGTTCGTCATAAAATGCGAACACTTGGCCTTGTCCGGCCGCTTGAAATTTCTGGATCAGGGTGAGCATGGCCATGAAGCGTTGTTATCAGCTTCAATCTTCAAAGCGAAAGACTACTTCGTCGGGCTTAACGTAGCCCAGTCGCCGCCGGATCACGATCTCGACATACGCCGGGTCCGTCCGCAGCCGTTCAAGGATATGTTCCTGCTCCTTGAGTCGTTGCTCGGCCTCGGCCAGTCGCACCCGGCTTTTCGCCTCCAACTCCTTGAGTCGGGAATATTCCTGATGGGCCTGCCATAGGAAGAATCCCGCCACCGCACTCACCCCGATAAAGAGCACGAGACAAAGGGTGATGACAAAGCGGCGCATAAGGATGAATCGAGAGTGTGAGGCATAATCAGGCGGGGAATTTACCGCGCAACCCATTTTACCACCAACCCGGCGGCGGGGTGTAACCGAATTTTAAAAAGAACCCATCTCAGCGGGGTAACTGTGGTTTTGGCGTGCGTTTTGAATTCCACGAGGCAGCCTGACTTTTCGCATGTATCAGAGCTTCTACGGGTTCAAGGAGATGCCCTTCAACATCACTCCCGACCCCAAATTTCTCTATCTCAGTCCGACTCATCAAGAGGCTTTGCAGCATCTCAAATATGGTGTGCTGGAGAAAAAGGGGTTCATCGTGCTGGTCGGCGAGGTCGGCTGCGGCAAGACCACCCTATGTCGGCGTTTTCTGAACGAACTCGACCCGAATCACTTTGATACCGCCCTCATCCTGAATCCGCGCGTGACCGAGACGCAGATGCTCAAGGCCATCCTGACCGAACTCGGCGAGACCAAGCTAGCCCGGAGCCAAGTGGACCTTGTCGCGCAGATGAACCGCGTGCTGCTTGAGCGCATCGAACGCGGCCGCGATATCGTGCTGATCATTGATGAGGCGCAGAATCTCTCCTTCGAGGTCCTCGAGCAGGTCCGCCTGCTCTCCAATCTCGAAACCGATAAACAAAAACTACTGCAAATCGTGCTCATGGGACAGCCCGAGTTGAAAGATGTGCTGGCCCAGGACGAATTGCGTCAACTCCGGCAGCGCATCCTCGTGCATTACGAACTGAATCCCCTCACCCACCACGACATGCTGCACTACATCCAACACCGCCTGACGCTGGCTGGCAGCGTTGGCCGACCGACCTTCACCGCCTGGGCCCTCAGGGCCATCCACCGCGGCAGCAAGGGCATTCCGCGCGTCGTGAACAATCTTTGCGACAAGGCCATCCTCTCCGCCTACATCCGCGAATCGGATGAAGTGAATTACTGGGACGCGCGCCGCGCAGTGAAGGACATGAACAATCTCACCGAATGAGTCTGATCAACGACGCCCTCAAGAAAGCCCAGCGCCAGCGCACGGTTGATACCGCCGGCGTCGCACCGCCGATGCCCGGCGAAACCGGCGCACGCGTGGCCCGCCGCGGCAAGCCCCTCGCCTCGCAATCGGTGCTACTGATCGTGGCGGCTAGCGCCGTGCTCATTGTTGTTTCCGTGGTCGCCACGGTCTATCTCCTGCGCGAACCTACCGCTCCCGCCACCGCGTCACCCATCGTCCTATCATCGCAACCGGTCGGACAAATCCCGGCGCGACTTGAATCACCACCGGTCAGTCCCGTGGTGTTTGTGCCGTTGGCTCCTGCCGCCGAAACCCCTGCGGCGCAAATCCCCGAGTCCGTATCTTTTCCCACGCCGGCACTCGCCACCATCCCGAGCGCACCGCCGCCAAACCCCGTCGTGACGACTCCAGCCGAGCCGGCAACACCACCTGTCGCCGCGACCAGTAACCAGCCGGATGAGCGTATTTTGGATTACATCGACCGGCTCACCGTGCTCGGAGTTCGTTCGTCGGGCAGTGACAGTCGCGTGCTGATGAACGATCGTGTTTATCGGGTGAATGATGTGGTTGATCGCGGACTGGGTCTGCGCCTCATTGAGGCCCAATCCGGTCGTCTCATCTTTGAAGACACCCGCGGGGTGCGTTACACCAAGATACTGTAACCCTCGCACGATTCGCCACCGTGCTCACCCAGCCGCAACATACCCGCACCCGCTTTTTGCAGCTGGCCGACGGGTTGCTCTTCGCCCTCGCCGTGGCCCTCGCTTACGGCCTGCGCTCCGTTTTTCCTCTGCTCGATCTGCCGGAGCTGGAAACCTTCGCCGACTACCTCTGGTTGCTTTTACTCATGGGGCTCATCGGGCCGCTCGTGCTTGCCCAGCAGGGGTTTTATCGGCCGACCTCACGGGAATCCCGCAGCGCGGAAATCTTCACCCTCATTCAGAGCTGCGCTTATGCCGTGCTGGCGATGGTGCTGTTTCTATTCATCGTGCGGGTGCAGTTCGCGCGTTCTGTGATAATCCTCAGCGGTGCGTTTGCTGGCGTGTTAGTTTATGCCCGCCACGAATTCACCAGAAAGTTTACTGCCGGGATAATCACCGAGTCCGAGTTGCGTCGCCGAGTGCTCTGGGTCGGCACGCCATTGGTGGTGTCCCGTCTCCAAGCAAATCTGACCCCCACTGAAAATGAGATCTTCATTCACAGTGCTACTCTCGATCCCAGCGCAACTGATCTGATCACGGACCTGCTCCGGATTTTGCACACGCATGCCATCAACCTCGTGGTCCTAAGCCTGCCCAATCTGCCCGAAGTCGCCAGCCGCACGGTTATCGCAGCCTGCGAGCGCGAAGGCGTCGAAATTGTCCTCCATCCCGGCTTACCCGTGGCCTCGCCTTTCCAACTCACCGTGGATCAGATCGGCGGCGAGCCGGTGCTCTATTATCGCGCCCACGGCGCCCAACCCGCCGATTTCCTGATAAAACAAATCACGGACTATCTGGGTGCCACCTTGCTATTGATCACCTTGGCCCCTTTGGTTTTGCTCGTTGCTCTGCTCGTCCGACTTACCTCGCCGGGCCCCGTAATCTATCGCCAACAAAGGGCTGGCTTGAACGGGCGACCGTTCACGATGTATAAATTTCGCTCCATGATTGCCGCCGCTGACGAACTCAAACCGGCTCTCGCGGCGCACAACGAAATGGACGGGCCGGTATTCAAAATCGCCAACGACCCCCGCGTCACCCGCCTCGGTCGTAGCTTGCGGCGCCACAGCCTCGACGAGCTACCCCAGCTTTGGAATGTGCTGCGCGGAGAAATGAGCCTCGTGGGACCACGCCCGTTACCCGTGGAGGAAGTTCACCGGTTTGACAATTTTGCCCATCGGCGGCGCCTGAGCATGAAGCCCGGTCTCACTTGTTTATGGCAGGTGCGCGGTCGCAATGAAATCACCCGCTTCGAGGAATGGGTGCGGTTGGACCTCGAATACATCGACCGGTGGTCGCTCTGGCTCGATCTGAAAATCATGCTCGCCACCATCCCCGTCGCCCTGCTCGGCCGCGGCGGCCGCTAACCTTCCCCTCCCGCCACTTCTCCCGGTTCCCTCGACACATCGTTTCACTTAAGGGAGGTCCTAAAATCGTTTTCCCGGTTTGATTCCGGCCGGTCGAGGATTGCCGAACGGGATGCGAGTTAGTTTGCAGCGCGAGCGTCCGCT